>DVIN01000009.1 GCA_018711275.1 Candidatus Pullilachnospira intestinigallinarum | reverse complement strand
CACCTTCTCTTTGATGCCCAGCCAGCCAAGCATTTCTTCTCCAAAATAGGACGCCGCCGATTTCAGCGCCAGATCCTCCGCGTGAACGTAACCTGAATTTCCTGTGTTTCCCCGCAATAATGCCTCCTTTCTTCTGCATTGGCCGAATGGCCATAAAGGTATCCTTCAGGGTTTCCTTTGCTTAGGCCGAATGGCCATAAAGGTATCCTTCAGGGTTTCCTCTGCATTGGCCAAATGGCCTAAAGGAACCCTTCCGGGTTCCGGCGGCACAGGAACTGCCTCCCTGCAGCAACGTCCGCCAGAGGGCGGATTCATGCAAAGGCAGATAAGAAACGCAGAAGTAAACTTTTAATGACAGCAACACCGAAAGGGCTGCATGGTTCCTTCTTTATTTCTATCATACCACAACAGACAACAGAATGCTCTTTGTTTTTGCAAATTTATAATTAAATTTTACTAATGAATATTTGTCCGAACCGGACATGAATGTTAAAGATCAGCTTTTCTCAGATGTTATGAATAAAGACAGCCCGGCAGAAATTATCTGCCCGGCGGGATACAGGGATAATTCCTGTAAAAAGAGCAGGGACGGCAGTTTCTGTGCAAAACTGCTGTCTGTGAAAAAAGAATACCGCATCAGCGAAGAAAATGCAATACCCTTTTCCGACCTGTTCTGTTTGGGCTGATCGAAAAAGGGTATTACGGAATTTCAGATTATTTTCCCTGCGCCTTCTCTTTGGGAAGAATCAGGTTCAGAAGAATGGCCATGATGGTGGCAATCACCACAGGGGATCTGCCAAAAATCATGGTGGCCCATTCCGGAAACTGTGCCAGAGAAGCCTGTGCCTGGGAAACGCCCATGCCCAGCGCCACGGAAAGTCCCACGATGGAAGTGTTCCGGTAATTCATCTCCTGGCGGAAGATCAGTTTGATTCCCGTCATGGCGATGGAGGCAAACACGGAAATGGTGGCGCCGCCCAGTACACACTGAGGGATCGTGGTCAGCAGCGCGGAAAATTTGGGAACAAATCCGGCGATCAGCAGAATAATCGCGGCCAGTCCCAGCACACAGCGGTTGATGACTTTTGTGGTGGTGACGATTCCCACATTCTGGCTGTAGGTGGCGGTGGGAAGACCGCCCAGGAACGCGTCAAGAATATTGGACAATCCGTACATGACAATACCGCCCTGCAGTTCCTTATCCTCCGGATCCCGGTTCATACTTCCCACAGTGGTGGCGGAGAAATCGCCGATGGCCTGGATGGAGTTCACCGCGAACAGAATAGCAATGGCAATGCAGGATGAGGGTTCAAAGGTAATGCCGAAATGCATCGGCTGGGGAATCTGAAATACTCCGGCGCTCTGAATCCCCGATAGATCCACCAGTCCCAGGCAGGCGGCGAAAATATATCCGGCAATAATACCCACCAGAATGGAGGCCAGTTTCAGAAAGCCCTTGGCAAAATGATTCAGCCCGATTACCACAGCCAGGGTAAAGAATGCGGCCAGCCAGTTTTTCCAGGAACCGTAATCGGGATTGGAGGTTCCGCCGGCCATATAGTTGACAGCGGTGGGATACAGGGAAAGGCCGATGGTAAATACCACGGTTCCCGTTACAATAGGCGGAAAGAGTATTCGGATTTTGCGAATTCCAAAGCCCACGATAATGGCCACCACGCCGCCTACAATCTGAGCCCCCAGTATGGTGCCGATATCGGCCACTTCAGCGATGGCCTGCATGCTGGGAACATAGGCAAAGCTGATTCCCATAATCACCGGGAGAGAAGATCCCAGCTGAAAGTTTTTGGTACGGATAATGGGGAACAGCTGCAGCAGGGTACTGATGGCAGAGCAGAACAGCGCCGCCTGAATCAGAATCACCCGATCCGCCTCGCTGATTCCGGCAACGCCTGCGATGATGATGGACGGTGTGACACATCCCACGATCATGGCTACTACATGCTGAAGTGCCAGCGGCAGGGCCTGACTGAAAGCGGGAACACCTCCAAGCTCAAAGACAGAAGCACGGCTTTTGACACCGGAAGGTTGATGGTTTGATTTCATATAGATTTCCTCCTGAGTATGTTGTCCCCGGCAGCCGTATGCTCCTTTGGCCGGGGCGTTTTCCGCCGTGTATCCCCAGGGATATTGTGGCAGGGTGCGGAATCTCTGATTTCCGCTTCTACTACTTTATAATAAACGTGGGGAAAATGCAAAGGAAAAATAACACAGTCGGATGGATTTCGGTTCAGTTTTTTACGGAAGCAGTCAATTCTCCATATTTTTTCTTCAGAGAATCCCTTGGTTTGATCTTTTTCGTGAGGCCGAAGCGATAAATATCAATCCATACCCGGTCATCCTCCATCCAGTCTGCGCATTCCAGCGCCCGATACAGAATAATTTCCCTGTCAGATTCCATGGAATTGGAAAAGTAATAACGGATTTCCTGTTCTGCCTCTCCCAGAGAAATACTGATCAGCAGAATCATATCACAGAGGTGATTGATTTTTTCCGTGCGTTCAAAATCACCGGAGCGGTAGCTTCCTTTGCCGGTAATTTGGGTTTTGGTTTCCGCTATTATTTTCTTTGTTTCTTCGATGGCCATGTATTTCAAATCGCTTGTCTTCAGTTCAGAGAGAAAAGCCGCCTGATTGCAGATATACAGGTTCCACCGGGAAAGTCCGCCGGAAGATGTCAGTGGGAGCAGCCGGCGGATTTTCTCCCGGGAATATCCGGTTCGGAAGGTCATGGTGACAAGAAGATGGAACAGTTCGTCCTGTTTCCACTGGACAGATGAAAATGGGTCGTCCGAGGAAAACAGGTAAACATTGCATCCTTCTGCCAGTACTTTGTAAATTTTTTCCAGACAGTCTGCGGCACGCTGGGAGTATTCGCTGTCCGGTGGGATTTTCTGCAGCTGTTTGATGAAATTCATTACCTGAAAACGCCATTTGGAGCGCTGATTTTTCGGGATGATCCGATTGGGAACCACATAATTCTGCTCATAGGCGTTTGCGGCAAACCACTGGATCTGTTTTTCCAGTTCTTCAAAATTGACCGCAGATTTTTTTTCTTTGACGCTGTCGGCGCCGGATAAGATATTCTGTACCAGAAGATCGATCTCTTCTTTTTTGCTTTTGGAAAACTGTTTGTAGCACTCGGCAAAAGCTTTTTCCAGAAGAGAACGATCCGCGTTTTTTATCAGTTCACGAAATTCCTGTATTTTCATATTATCGGTCCTTCCACAGCAATGTTTGTATTTTTTCCGCTTCCGCAGGGACAGGGATCATTTCTCCCCAACTTTTTTCCGGTATGGCGAAGACTTCCGGTGTCAGAATTCCAGATCACCGTTCCGCTCTCATACAACTCTGTATAGAGATGATCGTAATAAGACCGGGTACCGCCGTCTTTTTTCATTAGCTGTTTCAGACTGTCCTTCGACATTCGGCGGGGATCCTCCTTCAGTTCACATTCAATCGCCTGCACAGACTGATATGCATAGGGATAATGCGCTTTTAGATATTCGAAATCTCTCAGAAGTCCGGGAAGCCTTCGGATGGAAAAATATTTCCTGAGAAGGAGCTGGATCTCTTCTTCCTGAATCGCTTCCTTTTCTTCCTCTGTCAGCCCTGCCTGCCGGTCAATTTCCCGATACTCTTCTGTTCTGATATTCATGGAGCAGAGAACCAGATCCATCAGGAAGGAACTGATCTTCCGGTCTTCCCTCATCGCGTAACTTTCCAGTGATTCAAAAGCGGTCCGCAGGGTTGTCCGGTAAATCGGAAGGGTCATAAAACCGGAATCCCGAAGATATCCGGCCAGTTTTTGAAATGGCGGGCGGTAAGCAGGATTTTCCAGATAGTGTGCGAAGAGCACAAGATTTTCGGCCACCCGTTCCTGCAGACGGTCCGTATTTTCCTGCTTTTCCAGAAAATGAATATAGGCGTCAATATCCCCGGATACCGTGTCCTGGCCGATGACCATTCCCAGTTCGATCAGGCGTTGGAAGATACCATCCATCAGGACGGTACCCGGATCATGGCCGTTTTCGTATTCTGCGGCCACTGTATGGTACATGGAATAAGCTTCCTCCAATTTCATCTGGTTTTCAAGAACATCACCATAGGTGGAGTAATAGAACGGGATATAGAATTCCGGCGGCCAGGCCTTTTGAAGAACTTCTTCTGCCTGCTGATTTTTTTGAAAATCTGGAGGCGGCCAGCCATATGAAGGCTGACAATGGGATCATCAGGTTCTTTCTGGTAGAGCTTCCGGATTGTGGATTCTGCCGAGGAAGATTTTCCCAACTCCAGAAAGGCAATGGACATGGGGAGAGCCCACAGAGATATGTCGGCTCCTTCTTCTTTCAGCTGTTGGGAAAGCTGCAGTGTTTTCTGGAAATCCCGCTGTTCCTGTGCCTGAGCAATGGCGGAAACTGTTTCCCGATATTCGTAAGGAACTTCAGAGAGAGGATCACTGTTGTCGGAAGGGGTGGCTTTTGAATTTCGTCAAATAAGATCATGGGTATGGGGTCTCCTTTTGGTTGGAAAATTTGGATGTAAGGCGGTGCGTATGTTGTCGGCGGCGGTAAGATCTTCTTAGTTATATCATGGAAGGATCTATCTGTCCATTACTTTGCAGAACACCACCGCCACCCCCGTACTCACCGCCGTGGCCAGAATCGCCGGCCCCACGATGGCCGTGGGATCCGTGCTCCCATATTGGGTCCGGTAGGCGATAATATTCACCGGAATCAGCTGCAGCGAGGAGATATTGAGAATCAGAAACGTACACATCTCATTTCCTGCAATTCCCTTTTTTCTTGCTGGCCCCGGCGCCTTTCCATCCCTCCGCTCTTCCTCCAGTTTCCCCAGAGCTTCCATGGACTGAAGCCCCGCCGGGGTGGCCGCCCAGCCAAGCCCCAGGAAATTTGCGATCATATTGACCGCCATATGTTTCCGGGCGGGATGCCCGGCCGGGAGCGAAGGGAAGAGAAAGTTCATCAGAGGTCCCATTTTTTTCAGCATCTGGTCAATAAGACCGGAATTTTCCGCAATCCGCATAATGCCCGTCCACAGGGCTGTGACGCCTGCCATGACAATGCAGAGACTGACGGCTTCCCGGGAGGATTCCACGGCTGCTTCTGTTACCTCTTTCAGATTTCCTGTGGCGGTGCCGTACAGGATACCCAGAAGGATCATGCCGCCCCAGAGATAATTCATATTCCTTCTACTCCTTTGGGATTGTTAGTATCAGTGTATTGACAGGCGAGGAAAGTTATTCCTGGAATGACAAAAAGGCTTGAGTTTCTGCAAACCGCACTGAAAAATGGATATGTATTCTCAAAGTATGAAGCAGATGCAGGCAGCTTCCGGATGCCAGAGTACCATAAACCATTTCTGCTGTAAACTTCTGGTATGGTTTCGAAAGACTGCGGAAACTCAGGAAAAAGGATATTGACAGATTGGGAAATCCGGGCTATCATAAAAATAACAATTCTGCAGGTGATGCTTTCTGCATCACAGATTTTTCCCTATAAATAATTGTATATCGGAAGATGAGATGGATTTCTATGGCTGAATGTTGAATGAAGGTAGACATGTGAAATATTTAACAGCTGTACATACAGACGCAGGAATCAAAAAAATGATAAATCAGGACTCATTGTTTTTGGAAATTGCTGTCGCGGACTGCGGGAGGGTGGTTTTGGCTGTAATTTGTGACGGACTGGGAGGCCTCTCAAAAGGAGAGGTTGCCAGTGCTGTTCTTGTGAGAGCGTTTGCAGACTGGTTTCACAGAGTATTTCCAGGATTGCTGTACGGAGGTCTGACCCCGGATGCGGTGGAAAAGAGCTGGATGCAGCTGATTTGTGACACTAGTGAGAAGATCACGGATTATGGAAGGAAACTTCATATAAAGCTGGGAAGCACGGTGACGGCATTGCTGCTGGCGGAGGAGACTTACTTTATTATTCAGGTGGGAGACTCCCGGGCATATTTGCTGGACAAAAGCCTGAGGCAGCTTACCGTGGATCAGACTTTCGTCCAGCGGGAAGTGGAGATGGGACGAATGACATCGGAGGAAGCCGTGCGAAGTCCCCGGCGAAATGTGCTTCTGCAGTGCGTGGGTGCCGGCAGTGTGCCCAAACCGGATTTTTATGTGGGACGGTATGGAGGTGGCCAGGTATTTATGCTCTGTTCGGACGGATTTTGTCAGATGATTTTGCCGGAAGAATTTTATGAGATGCTGAATCCCCGGGAACTTGTCACAGAAAAACACATGAAAGAAAACGCGGTTTATCTTACCAGGCTTAACAGGGAAAGACATGTGACAGATAACATATCTGTGATTCTGATCCGCGTCTGCTGAGGAAAGGATTATGCTTCAGATTGGATCGATCATAGATGGAAAATATAAAATATTAAACAAAATCGGGCAGGGAGGCATGAGCATTGTCTATCTGGCCATGAACGAACGGGCCAATAAACAGTGGGCTATCAAGGAGGTTCGGCTGGATAGCGTTCAGGATTTTGGGGTGATAAAGCAGGGACTGCTTGCGGAGACGGATCTTCTGAAAAAGCTGAAGCATCCCAATTTGCCAAGTATTGTCGATGTGATCGATGGAGAAGGAAGCCTTCTTATCGTTATGGACTACATCGAAGGAAAATCACTTGGCAGTATTCTAAAGGAATATGGGGCTCAGAGCCAGAAAGACGTGATTGACTGGGCCAGACAAATATGCGGGGTTCTGGGATATCTTCATTCCAGACAGCCCCCTGTCATTTACCGGGATATGAAGCCGGATAATATTATGCTGAGGCCGGACGGGAGAATCATGCTGATTGATTTTGGAACCGCCCGGGAGTTCAAGGATAACGTCGCGGCGGATACGGTCTGTCTGGGTACCCGGGGTTATGCGGCGCCGGAGCAGTACGGCGGCCGGGGGCAGACAGATGCCAGAACGGATATTTACTGTCTGGGAGCCACCATGTACCATCTTCTCACCGGACACGATCCCGGAGAGCCGCCCTATGAAATGTATCCCATCCGATACTGGAATCCAGATCTTTCCTCCGGTCTGGAAGAAATTGTCCGAAAATGCACACAGTATAATCCCGAAGACCGGTATCAGTCCTGTGGAGAACTGATGGATGCACTGGAGCATTATTACCAGCTGGATATAGAGTTCAGGAAAGTACAAAGACGGAAGTGGAAGGCTTTTCTTGCTATGGTCTCCCTGACAGTGATTCTTGGGGCAGGGGCGGCAGGATTTCGGGCTGCGGAGAATACGGTTGCATCAAGAAGTTACAACGTCTGTCTGGAAGAAGCGGCCAGTCTGGCAACCACAGATCCGGAGGCCAGTGTGGAATATTATATCGCCGCCATCCATCTGGATCCCGCCTGTGGAAAAGCATACAGGGAATTGCTGAATTTTTTTCTCTGGAAGAAAAATGATGTGCAGGATAGCGGGCAGGGGAATACGGAAAATGTGGAGACTGTCTGCATTTTCGACAGTGAAGAGGAACAGAAGATCCGCCGGGTGCTGGGAATCAATGGAGACAGCGGCCGCAGAAATGAGGAGTATCTGAAAACTAATACGGACGATTATAACAGATTCGCCTATGATCTGGGAATCGCCTACTTTTATTCTTACCGGGGAGTCGGCAACAAAGCGGCCGCCTTGAAATGGCTGGAAATTGCTTCCGGGGCGGAGCCCACAGAGCAGCTAAGTGAAAGGAATATTCAGCGGGCGAAAAATCTTTGCAGGATTGCCGGATATTACGACAGTCTGGGCATTCGCAATCAGGCGGGCGACTCCATGGCTTCTTTCTCCGACTATTGGTACGATCTGGCTGACATGGTGCGGCAGGAGGCGGAGCATGATGATAATAATGTGAATATGCTGTTGATTTTCAAGGAAGCAGTCGTCCAGATATTCAGTAAAGGGGTGGAATTTAAAAATGCCGGCATCACCAGAGAACAGATGAAGGAGATTCTGGGACAGATTATACAGAGTCTGGAGCAGATGGAAATCCACACCGGCACCGCGAATGCGGAATATGAGGAAGAACTGCGTCGGACGGTACAGGGTAATGCGGTACTGGCCGGAAAGAATCTGAAGGCGGTGTTTAACACCGAAAATATCGGACAGAAAGGAGGGGGCGATGCAGCAGGTTCAGCAGAAAATTGAGTTATTCCATGGCCTGTATCTGATTTGTCTGATTCTCGGCCTTGTGTGCGCCGCAGTGGCTATCTTCTTCTTTTTTCGATTTGATATATGGAATATTTTTAATATTCAAACCGGAAGATCTGTGAAGAAGACGATAAAGAAGATGGAAGCGTTTTACGCCGGGGCCGAACCGGAAGGTTCAGAGTTATCTGCGTTTCATTCGCCGAAGGATTTGACAGACGATCTGGAAACGGAACTGCTGCGGCCGGAGCCGATGGGAGATGATTTGCAAAGTGTGGATACAGGTTATGGAGCTTTCTTTCCGGAATACAGTATAATGCTGGTTCACACAGAGGAGAGGATCTGAGAATATATAAGCTGCTTTCAGATACAGTGGAAACAGAAAACATTTGGAAACAGGCAGGAGTGAAAAATGAAGAGCAGATTCAGGGAACGGTTTCTGGTTGTCCTGCTGGCTGTGGTCTTTTCAGTTGCAGGTTTATCGGCAGAGTCTGTCCGGTCGGCAGATGAACCCGCTGGGCTGGCGGAGCCGGGGAACACAGATGCATTGCCACAGACAGCAGCCTGCCAGGGAGAAAGGATGGAACAGCCGGCATTTACTGTAAGCGGAAACAGAACAGTTGATTCGACACTTACTTTTACAGTGGAAAATCCGAAAGCTGAAATGAAATACAGCTGGAAGTTTACGGAAGGAATGCTGGATAAAGAGAGGAGGGAAGGGGTATCAGTATCCGGGATACTTCAGAAAAGCGGCAGACTGGAAATAACGTTGTGTGCGGAAGCTGGAAATGCCTGCAGTTCCGTGACCCGATCGGAAATAATTTCCATGAAGATACCGGAAGTAACGGCAAAGATCAGTTCCTCCCAGGAGGAAACTTCCCCGGACGGATTTCGCAGTCTGACAATTACAGCGTGGGTGGACGGAGTGGATGATCTGGGTACCGTCAGTTTTTGGGAGAAAAGCGGGATGGGAAACTTCCGGGAAAATGCCGGGGAGGTCTCCCTGGAAAATGGGGCGGCCACCGTCACATATATATCAGATTCGCGGCAGGGCTTTGGAGGGGAATTGAATTTTTCTGTGACCTATAACGGGTATGAAGAAAAGTATCAGGCCAGACAGATTTTACTATCCGGGATTTATAAAGCGGTAAAAGATATCGTGTGGCTGGATAAGGATATCTATGGAAACGATCTGAGCGGGCAGGCGGTATCTGTTGAATACGGGACTGTTTATGATGGCGAAGGAGAAGCAAAGGGAAAAAATTATCAGATTCCGGTGGATTTTATGGCATCACGGGCCTCAGAGGGAGATATCTACGAATATCAGGTGACAGATGCTCAGGGCTGTGTGATTGAAGAAAAAACGGCTCCATTTTCGGTGGATGAAAATGGTTTTGTGGATTTCAGACGTGCCATGACGGAGGACGAAAAGATATATGTGCGTGTGACCCGGAGAAGCAACGGCTATGTGGATGCGGTTAGGAACCTTTCGCTTACGGTTACGCCCAGAGTTATTGAACTGGATACAGAAAAGACCAGATTTACTGCCGGGAAGGTATATGACGCAGCCGAGGATACCACTGGCGTATCGTTTGCTCTTTCCGGCAACGCGGTATTTAAAAGGGAGGATAACAAAACGGCAGTTCTTACGGGAGAAGAAGTTGCGGTGGCTTCTGTAAGCGGAACTCTGCAGACGGAAGCGGTTGACGTGGGCGTGTATGAGGAGCAGACGGTGGATGATGTGAAGATATCGCTTGAAGGCGCGCAGGCAGATAATTATACACTGATGATTTCCGGAAATAAGATTCAGGCGGATTATACCATTATTCAGCGAGAATATCATGTACGGATTAAAGGTGGAGAGAGAGAGTACGGAACGAAAGAATATACAGTACCGCCGACCCTTGACAGTGGTGAAGATACAAATTTTATTTCCGGTGAAGATAACTCAGAAGAAGATTTTCGGGCGATCAGTGAAAGAATTCAGCTGATTGACATATCAGAGGAAGGTTCTCCTATGGAAAGAATGCGGGGGGACAGGAGCAATCTGTATATCAGGGCCCGGACAACAGATACAGATGCGGGAAATTACAAAATTGTAAATAAGGATGAAGACGCATATAAAGGTACTCTGATTATAAAGCAGGAAACGATTGACAGGAGGGAGATTTCATCCCATATTCAGCTGGAAGGAATCGGATTTTATATAGCGGAAGACGGAAGTATCTGGCTGAAAGGACAGTATGATGAAAATCCCGGAAAGCTGGAAATCCATTCCCGGCGGGCGGATTACAGTCATATCATCGTTGAGCCAGGGGAGGGTTATACGACATCGGGGAATAGCGGAAATACCGTACAGATTGCGCTGGATGAAGGGCAGGAGAGCCGTGATGGAACGGTTGTGCATTTTCGTCTTCAGAACAGAGATGACTCCGGTAACATCATTGCTGAAAGCGGGCTGCTGAATCTTCCGGTAAATGCCGATTCGAAATATCCGGACGCCGTTATCAGTGATCCGGAGCCGGTGAAGCTTACGCCGTTGGAGGAACTGACAGAAATTTTCTCATTTGGTCTGTATAAAAAAAGCGGCTGTACGGTGAAGGCCAGTGTTACGGACGACGGATCCGGGGTGGCTGGATGGCAGTATGCGGTGATAGATGGCCACAAGCATATGACCGGAGAGGAACTGAAAGCACGAATTTATTCCGGTGAAAATAAAACAGAATGGGTAACGGGGACAAATGGGGCGGATATCACAGTTTATGAAGGGAATATTCCCGCAGATGAGGTTGATACTGTTTTGGAAAACAAAATCGTGCTGATCAGCGCTGCAGACCATGTGGGTAATTCTGTAATTTACGCTTCCAACGGCGTGATTGTCGAGAATCATCTGCCGGTGATTACCATTGATGGGCCCGCGGCCGGATATGGTATGACGGAAAGCATCAATTTTAATCTTTCCGTTACGGACGCAGTGGCTTCCGATACGGAAAACAAAGAGGTTTCCGGTATTTCTTCCATTACATGGGAAGTTACGGACAGAATCGGAAACGCAATCGCCGGTACTTCTGAAGGACAGGGCAGCTGGACAGGAGAACTCGTAGAACAGCCGCTGACGATTCAGTTGCCGAAGGGTGAAGCAAGAGAAGACTGCAAAGTCCTCACCCTTACAGTAGAAGCCGCAGACCGGGCGGGCAATACGCAGACGGTTGAAAGAAAGATTATCGTGGATCAGACCGCTCCCATCTGGCAGTGGCTGGAAGCGCCGGAGCAGGGAGCTTATATGCATGAGGCCAGCTTCCGGGTGAAGATTCAGGAGAGATATTTCGTTCCTGAAAAAGCGCTCCTCACAGTTTCCCATGACGGAATGGAAAGTGTACTTCCGTTATCAGGAAATGGAAACGAGCAGGTAATGATCACCAAAGTGAGCGATTCCCAGGAGGATGTGCGGAATCCGGCAGATTGCACAGATGAAAGAGAAATTGTCTACCAGCTGACATTTACCGAGGATGGCGCTTATGATCTGGCTCTTGATGTGACGGATCAGTATGGAAACCGGACGGTAAGAGATACAGAATGCTCTTTTGTACGGGATACGCTGGATCCTGTGCTTTCCGTAAGCTATGACGATGCGGAGATTGAAAATCTCGTACATAACGACAGATATTTTCAGAATACCAGAACCGCCTCTGTCACTTTCACAGAGCGCAATGTGGATATGGATAAGACACTGGTGGGAATTGTTTCCGGTGATGTGAATGGCGAGGCCAGAGAAAACAATTCCTGGACACTTCGGGAGATTCGGGACGGTACTGCCGAAAGCGGTTTTGTCTCTTTTGAAAATTATTCAGACACCCTGAATAGCGATGAAACGCCGGAATATCCGGATGATGACCGAACCATTTCCTTTGATATTGTATTTGCCGGCGAGGCAAACTACAGTCTGAAACTTGTCTGCGAAGATCTGGCGGGTGCATCCGTGGAAGGGCCGGATGAAGCGGAGACGGAGGAACATTCCGTACTGTACTGGTTTACTGTGGATGGAACCGCGCCGCAGGGTACGGTAAATGTATTGAACAATGTCTGGAAAACATTTGTGAGTAAAATAACCTTCGGCCTTTTCTTTGGCAAATCTGAAGAGATTACCATGGAGGGAAGCGATTCGTTCGCCGGTATGGAATCTCTGGAATATGTAATTCTGGATGAAATAGTTACCAAAGAAGACTTAATTGCTCAAGAGGAAGAGGGAAAGCTTTCCTGGATAAAGGACGAGGAAGGAAGAGTTCCCGTGGAAACCGTCATCAAAACCTGTATGCGGGATCCCAACAGCAGAAATGTTGTCTATACCAAAGCGACGGACTATGCGGGAAATGTGTCTTATTACAGCTCTGACGGTTTTATTCTGGACGATGCGGCTCCTGTCTGGAACAAGATTACAGTTCTTGGAAAGAATCAGACAGCCAGCGGAATTTATAACGGAGATGTATCTCTGCAGATGGAAGTTCAGGATCCGGATACCGATAACGGGGTAGTTTATTCCGGACTGAAAGATGTTTACTACATCGTGAGGGATCTCAATAACAGAGAGGTAAACGTCACATATGATATTCTGGAGGAAGGAAAACCGGTCTCCAACAAGTATGTAACGGTTACTTCTCCGAAATATCCATTTGACTGGGAGGATCCGAATTCGAATATAAGCCCTGAAAAAGACGGCGAGTTTGTAAGAATCGAACGTCTTACCGCCGACATTATCATCCCGTCCACCTACAACAGCAACGGCCTCTGTGTGGAGTTCTACGCTGTGGACTGGGCCGGAAATATCCTGTCTGACGAAACCATCGCGGACAGAACCGCGGAATTTTCCATTGATATGACAACACCCTCCGTTTCCATCGCTTATGACAGAAACGATCCGGAAAACGGACGGTATTTCGACGGAAACAGAGAGGCAGTGATTACTTTCCGGGAAAGAAACTTTGATCCGGCAAGAGTATCCATGGATCTGACAGTAGAAGGTGTACGCCACACAGATACCCTGGACAATCTGATGAAAGCGGATATCGTGGACTTCCAGGGAAGCGACGCCATGGATTTCGCCTGGGAGACAGATTCTCAGAGCGAACGAGAGATGCGAGCCTATACCGATGACAGAACGGATGAACTGAAAGTTACATTTAAGGGAAATGCCTCCTACGCCATTCATTCCGTGACGATTACGGATGCGGCGGACAACAGCTTTACTGCGGCAGCAGGAAATCTTGTCTGTGAGGATACCGCGGCAGCAGACCTTGCGCCGGAAATTTTCGCGGCGCCCTCGGCAACCGCGGCAGCCATGAATTTTGTGGTGGACAAGGTGCGGCCTGTGATGGCGGTAAGCTATCCTGCGGATATCGAGAGCGCCACCCATAAGGCTTACTACTTTGAAGAGATGACAGCCACCTTCACGGTGAACGAGCACAACTTTGACCAGAGCGTGGAGGCGCCGGCCTTTGTGATCACCGCAAAAGATCTGGCCGGAAATACGGTGGCGGAGAATACGGTGCAAGCGTCCTCCTGGACATCCAGAGGGGATGAGAGAACGTATACCATTACCTTCCGGGGAAATGCCAACTATACCTATGAGGCAACCTACAAGGATCTGGCGGGAAATACTCTGAGCGCGCCCTTCGCGGATGCGTTTACGGTGGATAAGTCGGCTCCGGAAACGACCACGGTACAGATTCATGACCACGGGATCTGGCATCAGTTCCTGTCGGCCATCACTTTCGGCCTGTTTGACAACCAGTCGGTGCTGGTGACCATGTCGGGCCAGGATGGTAATGATGGAAATATCGGGAACAGGACGGAACCTGCCATTTCTCCGGTGGAGCCGCTGCAGTATTACAAGAGCACCCGGATGATGACCTGGGCAGAACTGGAGAATCTGCCGGCGTCTGCCTGGACCACAGGTGACCGCCTGACAGTGAATCCCAACCAGCAGTTTATTATCTATGAGAAAGTAACCAACTACGCGAACCTGACCTCCTACTTCAGCTCCAACGGTATGGTGGTGGACAACACGAAACCCGTGCCCGGGATCACCATCACGAACATGAGTCAGGCACAGAACGGAATCTTCAATGAGGACGTGGTGCTGAGAATTGACGTGGAGGATCCCACGGCGGGAGATACCTATTCCGGTCTGGAAGAGGTATGGTATACCGTTACGGCCTCCGGCAATGTGAGCCGGGCGCAGACGGTGACGCTGCTGGACAATACCGGCAAACGGGTACAGGGAAACAAGATATTCAGCCAGATGGTGACCATTGATGCGGAAACCTTCAACAGCAATGATGTGAGGGTACAGGCATTCGCGAGAGATTTCTCAGCCAATGAGGCGGAAAGTGAGATCACAGAGCTGAAAATCGATGTGACGGAGCCCGGAATCTCTGTGTCCTGGGATCGGAATGATCCGCTGAACGGAAGATATTACAAGGATACCAGAACGGCCACCGTGACGGTGACCGACAGAAACTTTGATCCGGATCAGGTGAGATTTGCTATCACCAGTACGGACGGAACCTCCGCAAGCATCGGCGGCTGGAGCAGCAGCTCCGATATCGGAGTATCCGATGAGGCCACCACCACCTGCCGGGTTTCCTTCCCGGCGGACGGCGATTACACCTTTACGCTGGGCTGCACGGATCTGGCCGGAAACAGCACGGAGTACGGACAGACCGATGAGTTCACCATCGACAAGACGGTTCCGGAAATCGAAGTAAGCTATGACAACAACAGCGCGGCCAACGGCGAGTACTACAATGAAGAGCGCACGGCAACCATCCGCATCCATGAGCATAATTTCAATGCTTCCGATGTGCAGGCGGCCATCACCGCCTCCCTGGAGGGGCAGGGAATTTCTGCTCCGTCTGTGGGCGGATTCTCCGGCAGCGGAGACGTACACACAGCCACGGTAACCTATGATACGGATGGTGATTACACCTTTGATATCGAGTATACCGATATGGCCGGAAATGTGGCGGAGGATTATACACCGGACAGCTTTACCGTGGATCTGACAGCACCAGAGGTGGAGATCTTCGATATCGAAGACAAATCTGCCAACAACGATGTGGTGGCTCCCGGCATCCGGTACACAGACACCAACTATGACGCCGACGGAGTGACCATCACGCTGGAAGGCGCCAACAACGGCCTGGTAAATGTGGGAAGCGTTACTTCCTCCATCGACAATGGCCAGAGCATCAAATTCAATGATTTCGCCAGAGAGGAGCGGATGGATGACCTGTATCAGCTGACCGCGAAAATCACCGACCTGGCGGGAAATGAGACGGAAGAGACGGTTCTGTTCTCCGTCAACCGCTACGGCTCCGTATATGTGCTGGACGAGACTACGGCCGGATGGCTCAGCACAGATCCGGAAAGCAGTTATACCTATATCAATCAGGAACGGGAAATCGGCGTGCAGGAGTACAACGTGGATGACATCGAGGAGTACGGCATCGCGGTGAACCGGGACGGTGAGCTGGCTCAGCTTCAGGAGGGAACGGACTTTACAGTGACCAGATCCGGAAGCGATGTGCAGTGGAAGGTTTACCATTACACCATGAACGCGGAGAATTTTGCTGAGGAAGGAAATTACACCGTTACCCTGTCTTCCCGTGATATGGCGGCCAACAGCATGAACAACGAGACGGCAAAGAAATCTGACGGTCAGCTGCCGCTGCAGTTTACTGTGGACAAGACGGCTCCCACCGTGGTGGTTTCCGGCGTGGAGGACGGCGGACAGTACCGGGCGGCCGCAAGGGTAATGACCGTGGATGCCAAGGATAACCTGGCGCTGAGCCGGGTGACGATACGTATCGGGGAGGATACGCAGATATATGAAGCGGGAGAACTCCGTGAGACGGATGGAATCATCCGTACCGAGATCCCCAGTGCCAACAACTGGCAGGATATCGAAGTGACTGCCGAAGATGCGGCGGGTAATCAGCTGGGTCAGACGGAAGTGGGAAGCGAGGCAGTGCCTGTGATGATGGCAGTGCTGGTAACTCCCAATATCCTGATTCAGTATTACATGAACAAACCGGTATTCTACGGCTCCATTGTCATCGTTCTGCTGATCATCGCCGCGGCGGTGATTCTGGTGAGACGAAGACTGAGGACCAGATAAAAAGGAATTAACCGGTGTGCGGAAAGAAACGGAATGGCCAGTTCTTTTGGTTTCCATCACATCAGATTCCCCAACACCACACTCGCCACCGTCCCGCCCAGCGTAGCCAGAAGCGCACCCGCCAGGGTATACCGGGTTTTCGTCACCTTCGCCGCCACAAAGTAGATACTCATGGTATAAAAGATTGTTTCCGTGCTGGACAGCAGCAGCGAGGCGATCAGCCCTGCCCGGGAGTCGGTTCCGTACTGCTTGTAGATATCCAGCAGCAGACCGGAGGCCGCGCTGGAGGAGAACATTTTCACCAGGGAAATGGGAACCAGCTGGGACGGAAATCCGATCCGGTCTGTGACATTTCCCAGCAGCGAGGCCAGCAGATCCAGAAATCCGGAGGCCCGAAGGATCCCCACGCCGGTCATCAGACCGATCAGCGTGGGGAGTATTTTTACCACGGTTTTCAGTCCGCCCTTTGCGCCGTCCACAAAATCCTGATAGACGTTGCTTTTCATCAGCAGACCGAACCCCACAATGTAAAAAATAATCAGAGGAATCATCAGATCCGACAAAAACAGAAGAATTTTCACAGGCACATCACCTATGGCGGTTTGTACAATGTATTCGCCAGAGACAAAAAAATACGTCAGACGGAAAGAATGTGGATCAAAATTTCCCTCTGACGTATTTACAGTGTTTACAGTCTTCGTACTTCCCCGAAATGTTTCTCCCGCATCCGGTAATAAAGGATAAACAGCACAGCCGTGATCAACCAGGTTACCGGGTAGCTGAAGATAATGGTGCGCAGGCCCGGATATAAGGGAACCACCACCAGAATCCATATCACCCGCAGCACACAGACGCCGCCGCAGGTGAGCAGCATGGGAATCATCACGTCGCCGGTTCCCCGGAGAGCTCCGGACAGCAGTTCGATGAACACGAACAGAAAGTAAGCAGGAGCCATCAGGCGCAAAATGTCCATGCCGATGGAGATTACTCCGGCATCAGTGGTGAACAGGTGGAAAATCAGATTTCCCGCCGCGAAGAACAGGCAGCTGATGGTTACCGCAGCCACCAGCCCCATGCCGATGCCCACCCGGACGCTTCGTTTCATCCGGTCATACTTTCCGGCGCCGAAATTCTGTCCCACAAAGGTGGTGACGGCAATACCCAGGGAGTTGTTCACCATCCAGTACATGGAATCGATTTTTCCAAAGGCGGTCCAGGCTGCCACCGTATCCGTTCCCAGAGAGTTCAGGGAAGTCTGGATCACCATGTTGGAGATACTGTACATGGTGGACTGGATGCCGGCGGGCAGGCCGATCCAGATCAGGGAAATCAGCGCCTGCTTGAAGAAGCGGATTTCCCGCAGGTGCAGCTTGTAAATGTCATCGGAACGCATCAGCGCGCCCGTCACCAGGACGGCGCTGACCGCCTGGGAGAAAATGGTGGCGATGGCTGCGCCGGCCACACCCATGTGAAATCCCACCACCAGCAGAAGATCCAGGACAATGTTCAGAAGACAGCAGACGATCAGCACATAAAGCGGCGTTTTGGAATCCCCCACAGCCCGGAGAATACTGGAACCGGTATTATATACGAACACAAACAGAATTCCGCCAAAATAAATCTGCAGGTAAATGAGAGAATCCTTCATCAGCTGCTGCGGTGTATTCATCAGTTCCAGAAGCCAGGATGCCGTCAGGATTCCCACGATAGTGATAAGGATGCCGCCCACGATGGAAAAGGCGTAGGCAGTACGAAGGGAGCGATTCACCTGCTCCCGGTCTCTGGCCCCGTAAAACTGAGAAATCACCACTGTGGCGCCGGAAGCCAGACCCACGAAAAATCCCACCACCAGGTTGGCAATCTGCGCGGTGGAACCGCCCACAGAAGCCAGCGCTTCTTTTCCCACAAATCTTCCCACCACCACGGTATCTGCCGTGTTGTACAGCTGCTGGAAAAAGGTACCCAGAAGAATGGGAAAGAAAAACAGCAGAAGCTGTTTCCAGATCACTCCCTCGGTAATCTGGTTGACGGAAGTATCATTTCCTTTCATTTTAAAAATCCCCCTGATATTATGTAGTGCAGAAGTAACTGTCATCCGTTTCCTGTGACAATAAAGCGGCGGGATGTACAGTTACAAGAAGATGGTCTGCGCTTTTGCCAATCCCAAACCTGTGCGGAAAACGAGCTGCTGTCAGCAGATGGTAATCTGATGTCGGTCTGTCCGGATCAGTCCTTCATTTTTCATCCGTTTGATTTCCCGCATCATGGCGCTTCTGTCCACCGACAGATAATCGGCCAGAGCGCTGTAGGAGAAGGGAAGCAGGAAGGTGCGGGAGTGATGCTGTTCTGCCAGCAGACCGAAATAACACTGCAGCTTTTCGCGGGTGGAACGCTGACTTAACACCTCCAGCCGTTCACTCAGCTGCACGGCTTTCTGTGAGATCATCTGAAGGGCGTTATTCACCAGACGGCTGTGGAAGGGGCAGGCTTTGGGGCAGCGCTTGATCAGGTGGCTGTACTCGATGAACTGAATCCGGCTTTTCGAGGTGCAGATCACCTGCACGGTGGAGGAATTTTCAGAGACAAAGGAGAGAGTTTCGCTGAAAATATCTCCCGGACCCAGCTGCTCCAGAATCGTCTGGCGGCCGTCCAGGTGAGTGCGCAGAAGCTGCACCGTACCCTCCAGGACAATGCCGATTTTTTCGCTGCTTGTCCCGTAGGTGCATATCAGCTCTCCATGGTCGTACTGCTTTTCCACTGAATGAAAGCAGACCATCATTTTCTGATAATCTTCCTTGCTGATTCCCTGAAACAAATGCCGTATCTCGCTCATACAGTGTTCCTCCCGCCGTGACTGCTGCCGCCTTCCCCGGCCTGTCATGTTCCGTATGCATTTCCTGATTTTTTTCAAAAAAAACGAAAAAATGTTGTAAATGCAACAGTAATTTTGGCCGTACAGGAATATAATAGATTTCATAAGGCAAACCTTATACTATTATAAAACAAAGAAAGGTTAAGGTGAAGAGAAAATGAAAAAATATGTATGCGAGCCCTGTGGATATGTATATGACCCGGAGGTTGGAGATCCGGATAACGGAATCGAGCCGGGAACTGCTTTTGAAGATCTGCCGGACGACTGGGTATGCCCCATCTGCGGCGTAGGAAAAGATGAATTTGTTCCGGAAGAGGAGTAAGAGAAAAAACTGAGAAAAGCGGGAGGGTTACTGACATGAGAATCGTATTTGACGACAGCCTGTATACGGGGAATGAACTGATTGACAACGAGCATAAGGAGCTGATCGAGAGAGCCAATAAGCTGATGGACAGCTGTGAAAAGGGAACCGAGAAAATGACGGCTGTAAAAACGCTGGATTTCCTGATGGATTACACGGAAGTACATTTTTCGGATGAAGAGAAGCTTCAGCAGGAAGCCGGCTATGATAAATATCAGCAGCATAAGGAGCAGCATGACATGTTCAAGAAATCGGTGGACGAGCTGCGTCAGATGCTGGAGGAAGAGGAAGGCCCCACGGACGCTTTTGTGGCCGCAGTGAACAAGAATGTGGGCCAGTGGCTGGTGAACCATATTCAGGGATGGGACAAGGCCGTAGCAGAATTTGTGAGAAACAAATAATTTGTTCCCGCGGGCGGCGGGCGGACCGGATGTCCGTTCGGCAGCTGCCGCGAGGGTCGAATACCCCGCAGGCGTCTGCGGGGTATTTCGCTCAGGAGGGCGGAAAGAAAAGCCGCCGTTCGGGATTTCTTTAACCAGACAGGAGTATACGGATGAAAGCATTAAAACTGAGAGACAATTTTTACTGGACAGGTATTGTGGATGATACCCTCCGTGTATTTGATATTATTATGTATACTGAGTTCGGCACCACTTACAACTCCTATGTGATGAAGGCCGGAGACAAAACAATTCTTTTTGAGACGGCAAAGGAGAAGTTTTTCGACGAATATCTGGAGAAACTTCAGGAAGTGGTGGATGTGAACCGGATCGATTATCTGGTGGTAAACCATACGGAGCCGGACCATGCGGGGAGCGTGGAGCGGCTGCTGGCGCTGAACCCGGGACTGAAGATTATTGCCACCGGATGCGCGGTGGGATTCCTGAAGGAGATCGTCAACGGAGATTTTACTGCGATTACGGTGAAGGACAACCAGGAAATGAAAATCGGAGACAAAACCCTCCGGTTCCTGGTGGTGCCGAATCTGCACTGGCCGGATACCATGTATACCTATATCGAGGAGGAGCAGATCCTGGTGACCTGCGATTCCTTCGGATCCCACTACGGCTTCCATGATGTTCTGGCAAGCAATGTGACAGATCACGAAGGGTACATGAGAGCCACAAAGTACTATTTTGACAACATCATTGGCCCCTTTAAACCTTATATGCTGAAAGCGCTGGATCGGGTGAGAGAGCTGGATCTTTCCATGATCTGTCCCGGCCACGGACCGGTTCTGGATGATAAGATTGATTTCATGCTGGATACCTATCAGCAGTGGTGTACCGTGGTGAATCCCAATCCCCGCAAGACCGTGGTGATGCCCTATGTGAGCGCCTACGGCTATACGAAGACGCTGGCGGAAAAAATCGCCGAAGGTATCCGGGACAGCGGAGATATTGACGTACACAGCTTTGACTGTGTGGAGGCAGATCAGGCGAAGGTGCTGGAAGAGCTGGGATTTGCGGACGGTATTCTTTTTGGTACGCCCACCATTGTGGGGGAGGCCTTAAAACCCATCTGGGATCTGACCACCTCCATTTTCGCAGGCACCCACGGAGGAAAGCTGGCCAGCGCTTTCGGAAGCTACGGCTGGAGCGGCGAGGGCGTTCCCCATATCATCGAGCGGCTGCGTCAGCTGCGGATGAATGTGGTGGATGGCTTCCGGGTGCGTTTCAAGCCCAGCGAGAGCGATCTGATCGACGCTTATGATTACGGATACAATTTCGGATGCCTTCTGCAGCAGAAGGAGAATCCCAGAAAGAAATCCGGCAGAACCCAGCTGGTGAAATGTCTGGTGTGCGGTGAGATTTTCGACGCGTCTCTGGAAGTATGTCCGGTATGCGGCGTGGGAAAAGAAAATTTCGTGCCGGTGGAGGCAGAGGATGTTCAGTTCCGGAACGATACAGAAGATTTCTATGTAATCATCGGAAACGGCGCGGCCGGACTGAACGCCGCCAAAGCCATTCGGGAGCGGGACAAGACAGGATCCATCCTGATGATTTCCAACGAGCCCTACAGCACCTATAACCGTCCGATGCTGACCAAGTCCATTATGGCCGGGCTGGATGAGAAGCAGATTGCTGTGGAGGATGCGGCCTGGTATCAGGAGAACAATGTGATTCAGATTCTGGACAGGACAGTGACGGCCGTGGACACGAAGGAAAAGGAAATTTCCATGGATGACGGCAGCAAGGTGCGCTACACGAAGCTGATATACGCGGCAGGTTCCGAGTGCTTCATTCCGCCCATCCAGGGAGCGGATAAGCCTCAGGTGATCGCCATCCGGCGGCTGTCGGATATCCGTAAGATCGAGGCGCTGCTTCCTCAGGTGAAGCATGTGGCGGTGATCGGCGGCGGCGTGCTGGGCCTGGAGGCAGCCTGGGAGATGCACAAGGGCAGATGTCAGGTGACCGTTCTGGAGCTGGCTCCCATGCTGATGGGACGGCAGCTGGACGAATCCGCCGGAGAGATGCTCAAGAAAATCAGCGAGGGCCAGGGGATTCAGATTCACACGGGTGTGCAGATTACATCCATCGAGGGAGAAGACCATGTAACCGGCGTGAAACTGGGAAGCGGCGAAGTGATTCCCGCGGAACTGGTGATCGTCTCCTGCGGCGTGCGGGCCAACACGGCGCTGGCCCAGGCGGCCGGCATTGAGACAGACCGGGCCGTGGTGGTGGACGCCGCCATGAGAACCAATGTGGAGGATATCTTCGCCTGCGGCGACTGTGCCCAGTATGAGGGCGTCAACTACGCCATCTGGCCCCAGGCAGTGGAGCAGGGCAAGGTGGCAGGCGCCAACGCGGCGGGAGATTCGCTGGAATACAAGACTGTTCCCGCGGCGCTGAATTTCCACGGAATGAATACCGCGCTGTTTGCGGCGGGAGATGCCGGAAAGAATCCGAATCTGGTGTATAAGACCGTGGAATTTAAGGATATGGGAAAGAAACAGTATCAGAAGTATTATTTCCTCAATAACCGTCTCTGCGGGGTGATTCTGATCGGCGACGTCAGCGGTATGGCCCGGATGACCGAGGCGCTGGATGCGCACATCACCTATCAGAAGTTTCTGGAGATGATCTGAGATACCGCGCTAAACAGAAATGCTTTTGATCGGGAGCTGTTGCAAAATAGATGAAGTATCATCTGGGGAGCAACGGCTCCTTTTTATGCGGAGACAGGGGCTTTTCATGTTTGGCATGGACAAGATCTGCCGCACCACTTATAATAAATAACAGGAGAGAAAAAGGATCAACAAAAACAGTCAAACCGGCGGGGGGAAAACAGGATGAAAAAGAAAATTATTACCATCAGCAGAGAATTCGGCAGCGGCGGCAGAACCATCGGAAAGATGGTGGCCCAACGGCTGGGCTTTCGTTTTTTTGATAAGGATCTGGTACGGGAAGTGGCGGCGCAGACAGGGATCAGCGAAGAAGTTGTGGAGGAGGAGGGGCAGTATGTGGGAAAGAAAAACTGGCTTTCCTATCTGATGTCTTTTTCCGGGGGCCCGAAGGTGCGTAATGGCATGCGTGTCAGCGATTTTGTCTGGGTGATGCAGAGTAAAGTGATCCGGGAGCTGGCCCAGAAGGAACCCTGTGTGATTGTGGGACGCGGCAGCGATTATGTGCTGAGAGACCGGAAGGATTTGCTTATGTGTGATAAAGAAGCAATAGAAGTGCAAAAAATTTTGCCGTTCCTATCCGACACTTGGCCATTGTGTCGGATAGGTCGGGCGGTTATTCGGGCAAGTCAATCTTGCCGACAAAGCTGTAATAAATCTCAATGTCCTGCCTGCGGGTGCCGTTCTCATCGTAGCTGCACTCATGCACCACGATTTTCTCAATCA
>DVIN01000080.1 GCA_018711275.1 Candidatus Pullilachnospira intestinigallinarum | reverse complement strand
AGGAAAAACTGGGCGGTCATTTCTATCGGCTGTACAGTACCAACCTGGATATCTCTTCCAAGATGATCCGGGACTGGATCCGGCGAAAGAAAACCGTTCGTTATTATGTGCCGGAGCCGGTGCTTGCGTATATCGCCGACAGACATATCTACGGCATGGAGAGCACTTTGGAGGAAACGGAAGGACAGGGGAAGGAGAAAATACGGCAGATGAGCGGACAGTATGATCTGAAAAAAATAGAAGAGAAGCTGGAAAAGCATTTGGACGAGGACCGGATGCGGCACACCCGCGGCGTTATGTATACGGCGGCAAGTCTGGCGATGGTTTATGGCTGCAGCCTGGAAAAAGCACAGGTTGCCGGACTTCTGCACGACTGCGCAAAATGCATTCCCAACAAGAAGAAACTGAAAATGTGTCTGGAAAATCAGATTCCCATGACGGAATATGAGGAAGCAAATCCTTTCATTCTGCATGCCAAGCTGGGAGCTTTTCTGGCACGGCAGAAATACGGTGTGGATGACGAGCAGATTCTGGACGCAATCACCTGGCATACCACAGGGAAACCGGATATGTCTCTGCTGGACAAGATTATTTATCTGGCAGATTATATCGAACCGGGGAGGGATAAGGCATCCCGTCTTCCCTATATCCGAAAGCTGGCTTTCCAGGATCTGGATGAGTGTATGTATCAGGTACTGAAGGATACCCTGGAATATCTCAGCGTAGGAGGTTCGGACGGCATCGACGAGATGACGGAAGAAGCCTACGGATATTACCGGGAGATTCATGAAAAAAGAAAGGGATAACAAAATCCATGGAAGAATCAAGAAAAATGGCCCGCATGGCCTGTGACGCGCTGGAGGACAAGAAGGCGCTGGATGTGAAAGTGATCGGACTGGAAAAAATCTCCACCCTGGCGGATTATTTTATCATTGCCAGCGGAGCCAACCGGAATCAGGTCCAGGCCATGGCGGATAACGTGGATGAGATGCTGGGCCGTGCAGGCTATCAGGCAAAGCAGGTGGAAGGCTATCAGTCGGCCAACTGGATCCTGATGGATTACGGCGATATTGTCATCCATATTTTTGACGAGGAGAACCGGCTGTTCTATGATCTGGAGAGAATCTGGAGAGACGGACAGTCCGTGGAAGTGTCTCAGCTGTAGGCGGGCTGAGGAAACCAGTACAGCAACAAATATCAGCTGCCCGGTGGGAATCAGAGGATTCCTGCTGCGGCAGCTTTTTTTACGATAAGCCCGGTGTGCGGCCGTCGTGCCTGCATGAGAGGGCGGCCTCCGGGCGACAGACAACTCCAGTAAAATCCTTGATGACGGAAAAAAGATTTACATAACTGAATTATGTAAACTATAAAACTTTTGAAATAAACAGTATATAACAGTTGACAACAGTTATACGCTGTTATATACTGTTTATACAGGGAGGGATGAAATGAAGATCATTATCAACAACTCCTCCATGATGCCCATCTATGAGCAGGTGGTGGAGCAGATTAAAACCATGATCGTCAGAGGCGATCTGAAAAAAGACGACATACTCCCATCGGTGCGCACCCTGGCAAGAGAGCTGAAGATCAGCGCTCTGACAGTGAAAAAAGCGTACGATAATCTGGAGCAGGACGGCTTCATTGTTACAGTGCACGGTAAGGGAAGCTATGTGGCCGGCGCCGGAAGTGATTTCCTTCAGGAAGAGAGAAGGAAGGAAGTGGAGGCAGATCTGGAAATGGCCATCCAGAAAGGCATCCAGTGTGGCATGAGCAGCCAGGAGCTGCGGGATTTATTTGAAGTTTTATTGGAGGAATGAATCTATGATTTTGGCATTGGATCATGTGGAAAAGCATTATGGTCATTTTTCACTGGACGCGTCGCTTGCGGTGCGGGAGGGCTGTGTCACCGGCCTCATCGGACAGAACGGGGCCGGAAAAAGCACCACTTTTAAGGCAATCCTGGGACTGATTTTCGAGGATGGGGGCCGGGTGGAAATTTTCGGGAAACCTAAAAAGGAGCTGTCTTTGACGGACCGGGAGAAAATCGGTGTGGTGCTGGGAGAAAGCGGCTTCAATGAGGAACTGACGATCCGGCAGGTGGCGGGCATCCTGAGAGGTTTTTACAGGAAATTTGACCGGGAACGGTTTCTGTCACAGTGCAGGAAATATCAGCTGCCACAGGACCGGCGGCTGAAGGAATTTTCCACCGGTATGAAAGCCCGTCTGAAGGTGGTGGCGGCCACCTCCTACGGGGCGCAGCTGCTGATTCTCGACGAGCCCACCGCGGGGTTGGATGTGGTGGCCAGAGACGCCGTGCTGGATTTGCTGAGAGCTTATATGGAGGAGGACGCGGACCGCTCCATTCTGATCAGTTCCCACATTTCCGGGGATCTGGAGGGGCTGTGCGATGATCTGTATATGATCCATGAAGGAAAGATGCTCCTTCACGAGGATACGGATGTGCTGCTGGGAAGTTACGGCATCATCAAAGCTGACGAGAACCAGTATCGGCAGCTGGATAAGGAGTATCTGCTGCGGGCGAAGCATACGGGCTTTGGCTGGGAATGTCTCACGGCGCACAGGGACTTCTATATGGAAAATTATCCGAATCTGGTGGTGGAAAAGGGAACCATCGACGGAGTGATTACCCTGATGACGGGAGGAACGGACGCTCCCTGCGGGGATGCCTTTAAGGCCATGGGGCCGGAAAGAGAGGAAGTATGAGAGGGCTTTTGGTGAAAGATCTGTATCTGCTGGGAAGGCAGAAAAATTATATCCTGTGTCTGCTGGTGATCTCCGCGCTTTTGCTGCTGCGGGCGGACGACGCGGTTTTTGTCAGCAGCTATATGACCATCGTGGGTTCTTTTCTGGCGCTGGTGACCATCTCCTATGATGAGATGAACCATGGCAGGGCGTTTCTGTTCACACTGCCGGTGACCCGCCGGATGTATGTGACCAGCAAATATCTGACCGGAGCGCTTACCTGCGCGGCGGCATGGCTTCTGTCGGTGGTGTTCACCGGAGCTGCCCTGGCGGCGGGACGCATCCAGATGAGCTGGGAAGAATGGCTGTTCAGCTGCGCGGCATTTCTGGGAGTGGGACTGTTTTTCGACGCACTGATGATTCCCATTCAGCTGAAATTTGGCGCGGACCGGGGAAGAATCGTCCTGCTGGTGGTGTTGCTGGCCTGTCTCTTCCTGGGGCAGGGACTGGCAAGCCTGATGGACGGACTGCTGGTGGACGCCGGAGGCCCCCTGGCCTTCCTGAACAGTCTCTCTCCGCTCGCTTTTGGGGCGCTGCTGGCTGTGCTGGTACTGATCTCCCTGGCGGTCTCCTGGCTGATCAGCGTGGGGATTATGAGGAAAAAAGAATTCTAAATGGAAAGCCCGGAGCGGTCCGCAACAGACCGGCTCCGGGCTTTTCCTGTATCTTTTTAAATCAGTGCATAAAACGCATCACGCCGATGACTTTCCCCAGAATCTGCACATCGCCTTCCACGATGATGGGATCCATGTAATCATTCTCCGGCTGCAGACGGCAGTGGCCGTTCTCCCGGTAGAAGGTTTTCACGGTGGCGGAATCGTCCAGAAGGGCAACCACCTTGTCCCCGTTGTCGGCGGACTGACACTGCTCCACAATCACTTTGTCTCCGTCCAGGATACCGGCGTTCACCATACTGTCGCCCTTGACATTCAGGATGAAAATCTGAGCGTTGGGGAGAAATTCCGCAGGAATGGGGAAGTAGTTTTCCACGTTCTCGATGGCCAGGATGGGCTCACCGGCGGCCACGCGGCCCACGATGGGAACGTTCACAATCTCCCGGCGGGTCAGATTGAAGTTGTCATCCACGATCTCGATGGCGCGGGGCTTTGTGGGATCCCGGCGGATGTAGCCGTTCTTCTCCAGCGTTTCCAGATGAGAGTGCACGGAGGAGGTGGACTTGAGATTCACCGCCTCACAGATCTCACGGACTGCCGGGGGGAATCCCCGGTTCAGGATCTCGTTCTTTATATAATCCAGGATCTCCTGCTGTTTTTTGCTGATTTTTCCGTATGCCATATGATAAACCTCCCGAATTTGGCGCAGAATTCGGACGAATTCTTCTTTATTCATGACAAGGGAAAGTTCGCGCAGTGTGCTTTCCCTTGTTTTCTTATCATAGCACAGATAAAAGTAAATTGCAAACATATATTCGGAAAGTTTGTTCGGTTGGGCGGAAAGTGAGGCCGGTTACCCGAAACTCATTTCAGATCCCCATTCTCAATGGAATCCTTCAGATACTGCAGAAAGATCCCTGCCGCTTTCGAAAACACCTGATATTTTTTCCAGACAAGAAAACAGGAGGCCTGCAGCGAGGGGGAGCAGGGGCGAAAGCACAGATTGCTCCCCTCCGTATTGATGAGTCCGTCATAGCACAGGGCATATCCCAGTCCTTCATCCACCAGAAGAGAAGCATTAAAAATAAGATTATAGGTGGCCACAATATGCAGCTCGGATTCCTCCCGCTGAAGCCAACGTCCCAGATGGCCGGCATCCCCTTTTTGCTGGGAAACAATCAGGGGAACATCCCACAGATCCCGGGGACAGATGGTTTCCTTTTTGGCCAGGGGAGAATCCTTTCGCATCAGAACACCCCAGGTGTCTCTGGCCGGAACGGGAATTGCCTCATATTTTTGCGGGTCGATTTCCGTAAAGAGCAGTCCGAAATCGATCAGGCCTTTATCCAGATATTCCAATACATGCTCCGCATTGCCGCTGGAGATGTTGTAACGGATATCCGGATATTTTTTCTGCAGTTTTTTGGCAACACGGGCGAACAGGCGGACGATTTCCGTCTCTCCGGCGCCGATAAACACGTTGCCAGCAATCGTTTCGCTGGAACCGGAGATTTCCTCCTCCGTCCGGCGTATAAGCGACAGAATCTCCTCTGCCCGTTTGCGAAGAATCATCCCTTCCTCGGTCAGCAGAACCTTGCGTGAACCTTTTACTCCGCGGATCAAAAGCTGCTTTCCCAGCTCTGCTTCCATCGCTTTCAGCTGAGTGGATAAAGCCGGCTGGGAGATATGCAAAGATGCTGCCGCCGCCGTAATATTCTGTTCTCTTGCCACAGCCAGAAAATTTTCCAATGTGCGTAATTCCATTTCCATCGCCTCCTGAAGATTCTGATTGATTTCAGTATAAGTAAAAATTCCATAACAGTCAATTATGAAAAATGATAAATAATCCATATTTGATATATTATTTGCCGACCGTTATACTGGATACAGAAAAAGAAAGCGAGGGAGATGATTTTTCAAATGGGTCGTAGATGCCTGCAAAATACCATGGCAAAGCGGGAACATTCCGGCAATCCCTACGCCTATACGGTCCGGCAGAATCTGAAGGATGCCGGATGTACGGATGAGATGGTGGACAAATTTATGTCCCTTCAGGACAGCGATGACAGGGAACAGCAGCTGATGCTTCTTTCCGGGCACAGACGGTATTTGTTGGAAAAACTTCACCGGGATGAAAAGAAAATCGACTGCCTTGATTATCTCATCTATCAGATGCGGAACAGAAAATAAAAAATTGCTAAACAGGAGGTATTCCTATGAGAATGATTCAGAATCAGACTTTTGACGCAGAGCGGGCTCTTTATGGCAGCAGCGGGCTTCTGGTGAAGGACTGCTCCTTTGACGGCCCGGCCGATGGGGAGAGCGCTTTTAAAGAATGCAGAGATATTCAGGTGGAAAGCAGCTTTTTTAATCTGCGGTACCCCTTCTGTAATGCCGGTATCGGGGAGCAGAAGATGATTGACGAGACGGATGATGACTGGATGATGTTCGTGATGAACACCAATCTGGGTGGTCCCATGCGGTACATCCGGGAGGCGCTGAAGATTTTCCTTCCGAAAAATGACGGCGTCATCATCAACGTGTCCTCCGTCAACGGCACCCGTCCCTTCTGCGGAGCCACCTACACCTCCACCAAAGGAGCGTTGAACACTCTGACCAAAAATGTGGCTATGCGCCTCATCGACACCAACATCCGCTGCAACGCGGTGGCTCCCGGCGCCACAGTAACACCGGCGCATCTGGCCAATAAGGCAGGTGAGCAGCCTGGAGGTGCCGAAATGCTGAAATACAGTGGTCACTATGTCTATTTCCCCGGACCCGAATGCGATCCCATGGATCAGGCATATGCCTGCCTGTATCTGGCCAGCAAGATGGGACGCCATGTGAAGGGCCAGGTCCTGCAGGTATGCAACGGAGCTTTCCTGTAATGGTAAAAAGAAAGTAAAGTATTGACACGATGTCAAAAAGCAAAAATCTGTTATTGCAAAGGAAAGGAAGATTATTCTTATAAAAAAAACGGTTCTGCTCTGGCTCTGTATCCCACTCCCACGGTTGTGGTTGGCGCGATGAACGGCGATAAGCCCACCTGGACACTGGTGGGACATGTGGGAATCATCGGCCATGATAAAATCCTGGTCAGCCTGGCTTCTGCCCATTTCATCAATCCCTTGATCAAGAAAAACGGGAAACTGTCCGTCAGCATCGGGGATGAGGGGATGCTTCCGGGAAGATCGACTACCACACCCTCAAACCGATATTGTTTGAGCTCCCCACCTATGAGTATGTGAAAACCGGCGAGGTGATCGGTAAATGCCTGTCTTTCAAAAAGGATTCGAAGGAAGCTTCTGACATTGTAAAGTGAGAGGAGTGCCAGCCTTGCCAAAAGGATCCGGGGAACTGACTCAGGCCAGGAAAGATGAAATATTATTACTTTTATACAAAAGAAGAGATTTTCCTCACCCTGCTTCAGAGGGAATATGAGGCCTGGATTGCTGATCTGACTGCGATACGGCAAAGTCATCAGCAGATGACGGCGGATCAGTTCGCGGATGAACTGGCCCGCTCTCTGGAGCGGCGCAGCCGGCTGCTGAAGCTTATGTCCATGAACCATTATGTGTTTCTGTCTATTTATGAGATTACCAAATCCATGGCGGTAAAACTGCTGAGGGGTTTTGAGTAAAGGTTACAGTTCAGCCTTTCGGCTTCACTGTTACGAGGAAAGATCATTCCTCCGGGGCATTGTGAAGTATTATAATCAGGTATTGGACAATGGGAACCCTCCTGGCTTACAATAGGATCCAGGAGGGATCACAATGACAAGGGAGGAAGCCTGCAGACGGTATGAAATTCCCGTCGAGATACTGAAAGAATATGAACGCTGTGGCTTTTGCCGGGACAGAGATCAGGCTCCGGGCGCCTGCCGGTATGAGGATTCCGATCTGGAACGGATCAGCCTGATGATGACGCTTTGCGAGGCGGGACTTGATCCGCAGGAAAGGGAAACGTATATGCGGATGTTTCTTGCGGGGCAGGATACGCTGGAAGCCAGACTGCGGATCCTGGATGAGCGCCGGGAGGACACCCTCAGGGAAATTCACGGCAGAGAGCGGCAGCTGGATCTGCTGGATGATCTCAGGCACAGGCTTCGGATGGTGATCCAAAAGGAAAGGATGGATGAAAGATGAAAAATTACCGGGAAACAGATCCGGAATTTGCAGAGAGACTGGAACATTTTGCTTTGGATGAGGTGGTACACGAGGAAGGACAGCAGCTGGATGAGCGGACCCGCCATATGGCCATTCTGGCCACGCTGCTGGGCTGTCAGGGAAAGGAAACCTTTGAGACGGAGCTTCCCTGCGCGCTGGACGCGGGCGTGACGCCGGTGGAGGCCAAGGAGATTGTGTACCAGGCGGTGGACTATCTGGGAATCGGGAGGGTTCAGCCGTTTCTGGACATCATCAACCGGGTGCTGACAGAGCGGGGCGTGTCTCTTCCCCTGCCGGGACAGGCGACCACCACCATGGAGAACCGGCTGGAGATGGGCGCCCGGGCGCAGGCGGATATTTTCGGTGATCAGATGCTGGAGGCCTGGAAAAACGGTCATATCAACCGCTGGCTGGCCGCCAACTGCTTCGGGGATTACTATACCCGCACCGGATTGACACTGGCCCAGAGAGAGATGATCACCTTCTGTTTCCTGGCCGCCCAGGGAGGCTGCGAACCGCAGCTGGTGGCCCACGCCAAGGGAAATATGAATCTGGGAAATGATAAGGCATTTCTGATTCGGGTGGTCTCCCAGTGCCTTCCCTATATCGGTTATCCCAGGAGCCTGAACGCGGTTTCCTGCATTGAAAAAGCGTCTGCGTAAAACGATTGCATTTTCCTTCCTTCTGTTGTATGATAAGGCCAATTATCTTATCGGACAGAAGGGAGGATTTTTTTATGCGGATTGGAATTTTATGCGCGGGAGATTCGGAGCTTGCGCCGTTTCTCTCCTGTCTGGAAAACCCTGCCGTCACAGAAAAAGCCATGCTGAAATTTTACGAAGGAACCCTCTGCGGCATCCCGGTGACAGCCCTTTACTGCGGAGTATGCAAGGTAAATGCGGCCATTGCCGTCCAGATTCTCATTGATACGTTCCGGGTGGACGCTGTGATCAATGCGGGAACGGCGGGAGGTATGGATGAACGGCTGGAAATCTTTGATACGGTGGCGGCGCAGACGGCGGCATACCATGATGTGGCGGAGGATATCCTGACGGAATTTCACCCCTGGATGCCCGCGCCCCGCTTTTTGTCAGATCCGCGGCTTCTTGAGGCTGCCAGGACGGCTGCCCGGCGGCTGGGACGCAGGATCTGGTTCGGACCGGTGGTCACCGGGGAGCAGTTCATCGACCAGGAACACAGGGAGGAGATTCTGGAGCAGTTCGCCCCATTAGCGGCGGACATGGAGACTGCCGCGGCCGCCCATGTCTGCTATGTGAACCAGGTGCCCTTTCTGGCCCTGCGGACCATAACGGATATGGCAAAAAACAGCGGCGTGGGAACCTTTGAGGAAAACTGCCAGAAGGCCTCCGCCATTGCCCGGGATCTGACCCTTCTGGTGCTGGAGGAGCTGAAGAAAGAGCCCCTGCCCCTTCGGGTGAATACCCCGCTTCTTGTGACAGACCGGCTGATTCTTCGCCGGTTTGAACCGGGGGATGTACAGGCGGTTTACGAGATTTTCAGCGATCCCACAGTCAACCGGTTCCTCCCCTGGTATCCGCTGAAGGATCTTTCCCAGGCCCGGCAGTATCTGGAGGAGCATTTTCTCAGCTTTTATGAAAAACCCTCCGGTTTCCGGTATGCCGTCTGCAAAAAGGAGGACGGAATCCCCATCGGCTATGTACAGATTTCCCAGGATGACAGTCACGATCTGGGTTATGGCCTGCGGAAAGAATTCTGGGGACAGCAGATCACAACGGAGGCGGCGAGGGCGGTACTTGCGCAGGCGAAAGCCAGCGGACTGCCCTTTGTCACCGCCACCCACGACAAGAATAATCCGGCCAGCGGCCGGGTGATGGAGCATATCGGCATGACCTACCGGTACTCCTATGTGGAACAGTGGCAGCCCAAAGACATCACGGTTACTTTCCGGATGTATCAGATCAATTTCCAGGGAGATCCCGGCGCTGTGTACCGGAAGTACTGGGAGATGTATCCGGAACATTTCGTGGAAACATTTCAGACGGAGAATACGGTCTGAAATCATAAGGGAAAGGAAGAAAAAAATGGTACGGGAGATACGCATTAGTTGAGAATGTGGTCACCTGCGGGGAGTACAGGGGCCGGGGTTATGCCGGTCAATGTCTTGCGCGGGCAGAGGAAATCGCCAGGCAGCAGAACTGTTACAAAATGATGCTTCTTACCGGATCCGGGAAGGAGGAGACGCTGCGGTTTTACCGAAAGGCCGGGTATAACAGTAAAGATAAAACAGCTTTCATAAAATGGCTGTAAACAATATTATATGATACAGAAAACGATCCCGCAGGGGTTAGCGCTTTTTGGAGCGTTCCTTCCTGCGGGATTTTTTAACTTCTTTTCCATTGAATTCATAAGGAAGTCACGAAAAAAACATGATAGACTTCAAGCTGCAGCAAAGAGTCAGCAGGATGCCGCCAGGGGTTGGGGGCAGATACAGGGAGGAAGGTTCATGAGTTTCCGAATTTTGATTGTGGCGACGGTCAGCGAGTTTTTATGGCAGTTTGAGCAGGAGAATATCCGGATTCTTACACGGATGGGAGCAGAAATCCATTTTGCTTCCAATTTTGACGCGCCGGATTTTTCCATCGGAGAAAATTTTTTTGAAAAGAAGGGCATCCATACCCATCCGCTTCCCATCTGCCGTTCCCCCTGGCGGTTCAGGGAAAACCGGAAGGCGCTGAAGATGCTGGTGCGGCTGATCGATGAGAAGGAGATCGATGTGGTACACTGTCATACGCCGGTGGGGGCGCTGCTGGGCCGGTTGGCCGGACGGCTGGCAAAAAGGCGGGTGAAGGTGATTTATACCGCCCATGGATTTCATTTTTACCAGGGAGCGCCCGCGAAGAACTGGCTTCTGTATTATCAGGCGGAGCGTTTTCTGGCGCGGTTTACGGATGTGCTGGTGACCATCAATGAGGAGGACGCCCGGGTCGCCGGCCGCTTCCGGCTGAAAAGGGGCGGAAGTGTGGTGAAAATTCCGGGAGTGGGGCTGGATCTGGAGCGGTATGCCTTCCGTCCCTGGCTTCGCAAAGAAGCCAGGAGGCGGCTGGGACTTGAGAAGGGACAGCTGGGATTCCTGACGGCGGCCCGTCTGGATCAGGACAAGAATTACCAGACGGTGCTTGCGGCCCTTGCCATGGTAAAGGATCTGGATTTTCAGTATTTTATCTGCGGGGAAGGGCCGTACCGAAAGGCGCTCAAAGAGATGACGGAACGTCTCGGACTTGCCGGGCGGGTGCATTTTCTGGGATATCGGAAGGATCTGGAAGTGCTTCTGCAGGGAATTGATATTTTTCTTTTCCCCTCCATCCGGGAGGGACTGGGGATGGCTCCGCTGGAGGCCATGGCCTGCCGCCGGGCAGTGATCGGGGCGGACAACCGGGGAACCAGGGAATATCTGCGCCACGGAGAAAACGGACTTTTATGCGCCGGGGAGGATGTAGCGGAGTTCGCCCATGCCATCCGTCTGCTGGCAGAAGACGCCGGGCTCCGGAACCGGTTGGGCGCGCGTGCTTTTCGGGATATTCCCCGTTTCTCCAGCCGGAATACCGCCCGGATCATGTGCGGGGTATACGAAACCACCTTTCCGCAGATACTGAACCGGGAGGTGCAAAAACTTGAGAAAATCCGTGAAAATCAGTGTGATTATGAGTGTGTATCAACCGGCCAGTTTTAAAAATCTGCGTCTGGCGGTGGATTCCATTCTGAGCCAGACCTTCCGGGATTTTGAGTTTCTGATTCTGGATGACGGCTCCGGGCAGAGGACATACCGCGAGCTTCAGAAAATTGCCCGGCAGGATCCGCGGATCCGGCTGATCCGGAAGGAACAAAACCGGGGATTGGCCGCAGGGCTCAATACCTGCGTCCGACTGGCCCGGGGAGCGTATATCGCCCGGATGGATGACGACGATATTTCCCTGCCGGAGCGGCTGGAAAAACAGCTGCGGTTTCTTGAGACGCATCCGGCCTACGGTTTTGTGGGATGCTGTGCGGGAATTCTGGACGGCGGCAGGATCCGCGGTCATCGGAAAATGCCAAAAAGGCCAAAGAAAGAAGATTTTCTCCCTCATTCTCCGTATATTCATCCCTCGGTGATGTTCCGGAAAAGTGTTTTTGAACAGTTCGGCGGCTACTGTGAATCACGCCGTACTCTGCGCTGTGAGGATTACGAATTTTTCATGCGGCTGCATGGATCGGACTGTTATGGGTATAATCTTCAGAAAGAACTGTTTTATTACCGGCAGGAGCGGGCCTCCTTCAAAAAGCGGAAGCTGCGTTACCGGATGGACGAGATGAGACTGCGGAAAAAAGGATTTGCCATGCTGGGACTTACGGGGTGGAGGACGCGGCTGCAGATTCTCCGTCCGCTGGCGGCGGCGCTGGTTCCCTCCGGCCTGCTCTACCGGATAAAAAGGGAAATGGAGCGGAAAAATCATGGAACCGATGGACACAGTCAGGGATACCGCCGGTAAAATACTGGCTCCTGTGATGGTGGAGTACGTCAAATGGATCTTGTCTGAGGCAGAGCGCCTGGGGATCCGGCGAATTTATTTTCTGGCCAGGGACGGGTGGATGATGTACCGGGCGGGATGTATCCTGGCCGAAAACCGCCACCCCCGCATCGAATGCCGCTATCTGGAATGTTCCCGGTACGCGCTGCGGCTGCCTTCTTTCGCCCTGCTGGGAAAGGAAAGCCTGGATCAGATTTTTCTGGACGGCATCGATGTGACCCTGGGGAAAATTCTGGCCCGGGCAGGTCTTGACCGCCAGGAAGCGCTTGGGGCGGCGCAGGCAGCCGGGGTATCTGTCCCTCTGGATAAAATTCTCACCCGGCAGGAAATCCGGCGGCTGAAGCCGCTTTTTTTTCACTGTCCGCCATTCTGGCAGATGGTGGAATCCCACGCCCAAAAGGCGCTTCCCGGCGTCTGCGGTTATCTGCGGCAGGAGGGCCTTTTTGACGACATCCGCTGGGCGGTGGCGGACAGCGGATGGACCGGCAGCCTGCAGCAGACGTTGAAGGTCCTGCTGGAGAAGGAAGGATTTCACAGGGAAATCAACGGTTTTTATTTCGGACTGTATCAGCTGCCAAAGGGCGTACAGGAAAATTTATACCATGCGTATTATTTTCCGGTTCGGGGAAAGATAAGGAGGAAAGCATACTTCTCCAACAGCCTGTTTGAGTGTGTATTCGGCGCGCCCCGGGGAATGACGGAAGGGTATCAGAGGACGAAGCAGGGATGTTTTGTTCCCCGGTACCGTCCGGCTCTCGGGGAAAATTTTCCGGCGCTCCATGTGGTGGAGGATGCGGTGGTCTCCCTGGCCCGCCAGAAGGCGGAGAGGCTTCCGCTGTCCATCCGGGCCTGGGAACTTTGCCCGGCGGGAAAGCTGGAACGCCTCCTTGCGCCTTTTATGGGAACACCCACTCTCCGACAGGCCCATGCCTTCGGCAGCTTAACATTCACCGATGACGTGCTGGAGGAGCCCGGCAGGGAACTGGCTCCTGTCCCCTCCGGTGATCCGTTTCTGCTTTCCGGCGGCCATCTTTTGACAAAGGTTCTGGCGGCGGCGCAGCTTGCGGGACGTCCGCCGGGGGAGAGCGCCTGGATGGAGGGCAGTGTGGTCCGGCGGGGAAAACACGTCCGGCGCCAACTGGCCGAAATCCGGCTGTATAAGTATGCCTTATATCTCAAAAAATCCGTTTTCCGGATCATTACAGGCAAAAAGAGGGAATCGTCATGAAATATTCTTTTGTGACCGGGCAGCTGATTCTTCGGGAATTGAAACGAAAATACAGCCGGTCCCGGCTGGGAATTCTCTGGAGCGTGCTGAATCCGCTGCTGTCCATGGCGGTGCTGTCGCTGGTGTTTTCCACCATGTTCCGGAAATCCATTGAAAATTATCCGGTGTATTACGTGACCGGCCTGATTCTGTGGAATTTCTTTACGGGCTCCACCAACGCGGCTATGAGCGCACTGGCAGACAACCGGACGTTGCTTTTACAGACCAGCTTTCCACGGGCGGTGTTTCCCGTATCCCGGGTATTGGCCGCGCTGGTGAATCTTATCTATTCTCTGGCCGCCTACGGGGTAATCCTGGCGGTTTTTGCCATCCGGCCCACCTGGCGGATGGTGCTGTTTCTTCCCATTGTGGCGCTTCTGGGACTGTTTTCCATGGGCGTGGGATTTTTCCTTTCCATCCTCTATGCCTATTTCGGCGACGTCCGCCACTTGTATGGGGTGGTGCTGACCCTGTGGATGTATCTATCGGCGCTTTTTTATCCGGTAACGCTGCTGCCCCCGGCCATGCAGGCGATTGTGGGGGAAAATCCCGTTTACTGTTATATCGCGGCGGCCAGGGACTGCATGATGTACGGCCAGGTGCCATCGGCGGGACTGTGGGTGCGGATGGCGTTGTGGGCGGCCGTGATTTTTGCGGCGGGAAGTCTCTGTTTTTTCAGAAATCAGAGCAGAATCATCCAGCGGCTGTAGGAGGTGGAGGCATATGGCAAATGGCGTGGAAAAGGACCGCCCGGTGATTTCTGCAAGAAATGTCACCATGGAATTTCAAATGCCCGTGGAAAGGGCGGACAGTCTGAAGGAATATCTGATCCGGCGGTTTACCGGGAACCATCCGGTGCGGCGGTTTGCGGCCCTGTCCGGGGTTTCCTTTGACGTATTTCCCGGACAGGTGGTGGGGATCGTGGGAACCAACGGTTCCGGGAAGAGCACCCTGCTGAAAATCATATCCGGCGCCATGCCGCCCACCGGCGGACGAGTGGTGGCGGACCCGGGCCGGATGCATCTGCTGACCCTGGGGTGCGGCTTTGACCGGGAGCTGACGGCCAGGGAAAATGTGTATCTGAACGCGGCGCTTCTGGGTTATGGGAAGAAGGAAATCGCCGCCAAATATCGGGAAATCGTAAGCTTTGCCCAGCTGGAGGGATTTATGGATCAGAAAATCAAAAATTTTTCTTCCGGCATGGTGTCCCGTCTGGGATTTGCCATTGCCACCGCCCGCACCCTGCCGGGAGTGCTGATTCTGGACGAGGTGCTCAGTGTGGGCGACGCCTTTTTCCGGCAGAAAAGCGAGGAGCGGATCCGTCAGATTATCCGGGGCGGCACCGCGGTGCTGCTGGTATCCCATTCGGTATCCGCCGTCCTGTCCACCTGCAGCCGCGTACTGTGGCTGGAGAAGGGAAAACTTTTGATGGACGGCGATCCCCGTCAGGTCTGCGACGCTTATCTGGCATACGGAAGGAGCCAAAAACAGACGCCGGTACTCTAAAGACCATCCGGCTGGAAAGTGAGGAATCCATGGAATGTTTCAGTGGTTAAAGAAGGCTTTGTTTGGGGTACTGACCCGGCAGGAGTGGGAAGCCGCCGTCTGGTGGCAGGATTTTCGGCGAAAAAATCCCGGATGGCCGGGGCTTGTAAAAGGCTGTTTCTGTCTTCTGGCGAATCGGCTGCCGGGATTTTCAAAAACAGCGGGCTGGAGCAGAGAAAATAATCCGGCCCGGCTTTTGCTGCGGGAGTCCGGGCGGTTTCAGGTTCCTTCAACCCGGTCCATGATGCGACGGCTGATGGAATTTGACGTGATTTCCTTTGATGTGTTTGATACCCTTCTTCTGCGCCCGGTGGAAGAACCGGCAGATCTTTTCTATTTTGTGGGCCTGAAGCTTTCCTGCCCGGATTTTCGCGCGCTGCGTATCCGGGCGGAGGAGGAGGCGCGCAGACGAAACCGGCAGGCAGGCGGATGCGGGGAGGTGACGCTGGAGGAAATCTGGGAGGTTCTGTCCGCGCAGACCGGAATTGACAGGGGGGAGGGAATGCTGGCGGAATGGGAGACGGAGCGGCAGTTCTGTTATGCCAATCCCCGGTTTCTTCCGGTGCTTGCGGCTCTTCGAAGGGCCGGAAAACAGGTGGTGATCGCCAGTGATATGTATCTGGGAGAGGAACGGATCCGCCGCCTTCTTTTGGAGGCGGGCCTGGGAGTATTTGACAGATGTTTTGTATCCTGTGACCGGAACGCTTCCAAAGGTCAGGGAACACTTTTTGATGTGATCCGTCTCTGGTTCGGTTCCGGCTGCCGCTGGATTCATGTGGGAGACGATGCGGTGTCGGATGGGGAAAAAGCCCGAAAGAGAGGGGTAGCGTCTCTTCTGATTCCTTCTGCCCGTCTTATGGGTTATCCTTTCCGGATCCGCCGGATGTCGCCGGTGGTGGGAAGCATGTACCGGGGGCTGGCCAGCCAGAGGATGCACGGACGCGGCCGGCGTTATTCCCCGCTGTATGAATTCGGCTATCTGTACGGCGGTCTCTGGGCGGTGGGATTTTGCCGGTTTCTTCACAGAAAGGTTCAGGAGAAAAGAATCGACCGTCTGCTGTTTCTTGCCAGAGACGGGGAAATTGTCCGCAAAGTCTATCAACTGCTGTATCCGGACAGTGACACCCGCTATGTATACTGGTCCCGGCGGGTGGCCCTGAAGCTTTCGGCGGATGTACGCCGACAGGAATTTTTCCGGCGGTTTCTGCGGGATAAAATCAATCGGGGATATACGGCGGCAGACTGCTTTGCCTCCATGGATCTGTCCGGTCTGCTGGCGGGCGCCAGCCGCGATACGGGGCTCGATGAAAAAACGCCGCTTACCGCTCAGACGGCGGAGGCGTATGAAGTCTGGCTGCAGAGCCATTTCCCGCTGGTGTTGGAGATATACCGTCAGGAAATGGAAGCGGCAGAGGAATATCTGGCCGGTATGCTTGCCGGATGCAGCCGGGCTGCCGCAGTGGACATCGGGTGGCTGGGAACCGGTCCCTGGGCGCTGGCCCATGTGGCGGGGAAAGTCTGCCCGAATACAACGATCCATACGTTTCTCGCGGCGTCGGCGCCACGGAAAAACGGAGATTTTGCCGCTCTTTATCCGGAGCTGTTCACAGGGCAGGTGGAAACGTACCTTTTCTCTCCCGTTTTTAACCGCCGGCTGTGGGAATTCCATGATCCTGTCAGGGGAGATAATCTCGTGATGGAGCTTCTGGCGGCCTCGCCGTCTCCCACTTTTCTGGGATTCGCGAGGGATGCGGAAGGCAACGTGCAGTTTCGTTTCGGCAATCCGGAGCCGCAGTCAGAAAAAATCCGGAGAATCCAGCAGGGAATCTGGGACTTCGCCTCCGACTGGAAGCGCCATTTCGGCGGTCTTAAGGGACAGGAAATCAGCGGGAGGGATGCTTACGCGCCCATCCGGGCAGTACTGTCGGATGCCGGATACCGGAAAAAACTGGAGCAGTATTTTTCCTGGGAAACCAGTATGTTTGTGGAATGAAGGGAGAAAAGTCGGGACACACTAAGGGCATCGGATAAGCAACGGACGAAAAGACGCTTCGGGCGTCGGAGATCCGGAAAGGCACGCCCATGGGGCAGAAAAACTGACTTGATAGGAGGAGTTGACAGATGGAGAAAATCAGACTTCTGGACTGTACGCTCCGGGACGGCGGTTACATCAACGACTGGAGGTTTGGCCGGCGGACCATTCAAAATCTGCTGACACGGCTGGTAGACGCAGGCTGTGATCTGATTGAAGTGGGATTTTTAAGAAACGGCGTCTATGATCCGGACCGGACGTTATTCGGCAATGTAAAGGAATTATCCCGGATTCTTCCGGATAACCGGAAAAAGTCCCGTTTCGTAGCCATGGCTCTGCATAACCAGTATGATATCAGCCAACTGGAGGACAACGACGGCACGTTGGACGCCATCCGGGTGACCTTCCACGACTACGATATCGATGAAGGGCTGGAATTCGGCAGAAAAGTGATGGAAAAGGGGTACCGTCTGTTTGTGAATCCCATCAATATTATGGGATATAAGGACGCCGCTCTTTTGAAACTCCTGAAAAAAGTGCGCCAGCTGTCTCCGTATGGATTTTCCATTGTGGATACTTTCGGTTCCATGACCAGAAAGGAACTGACAAGGATTTATTCCCTCTGTGAGAACAATCTGGACAAAAAAACGGTTCTGGGGCTTCATCTTCATGAAAACCTGGCGTTGTCGTTCTCTCTGGCCCAGGATTTTCTAAAGATGCGCGAGGCGGGGCGAAAATGCGTGCTGGATGCTTCTCTAAACGGCATGGGGCGGGTTCCGGGCAATCTGTGCATGGAACTTCTGATGGATTACATGAACAAAAATTACGGGAGAAAGTATGAAATTAATCAGGTGCTGGATGCCATCCAGGAGCATATTCTTCCCATTCGTCAGAAGGAATCCTGGGGCTATTCCACAGAATATTTTCTTTCCGCGAAACACAACCTCCACCGGAATTACGCGGAATATCTTCAGAAAAAGGGAACGCTTACCAGCAGAGATATGAACCAGATTCTGAAGATGATCCCGGAAAAGAAGAAGGCTGTTTTTGATGAAGATACGGCGGAGAAGCTGTATCGGAAATATGAGAACCGGAAGGTGGAAGATGACGGAGCGCTTTCCCAGCTGGCGGAAGAGTTCGGCGGCCGCCGGGTGGTGGTTCTGGCGCCGGGAAAGAGTCTGGAATCTTCCTGGAAAAAGGTACACAGCTATATCCGCAGGGAAGGAGCCATTCCGGTATCCGCCAATTTCTATTTTGATGAGCAGGAGGGCGGCTATGCCTTTTTCAGCAATGCCCGTCGGTATGAGGAATATAAAACCTCCCGAAAGCAGCGCAGCAACGTGATTCTCACCTCCAATGTTTCCTCCAGGTACGCTGCCGGAGATCTGGTGATCAATTATGACCGGCTGGCCTACGGGGAGAAATCCTACAGCGCCAACTGCGGAATCCTGCTTCTTAGACTTCTGGTTCTTTTGGGAGTGAAGGAGGCCGCTCTGGCAGGATTTGACGGTTATGAGGAGGGCGGGGAAAATTATCTGCCCGGATATTTCGGCGAATTTTACGGAGCGTCCTCCGGAGACAATCATCAGATTGCCGGATGGCTGGGTGAAATCCGGGAGCAGATGAAACTGAGTTTTCTGACGCCCTCCCGTTATGAGGAGGAGATACGATGAGAGAGGTACTTTCCGCCATCCGCTGTCTGGTTTTAGACGTGGACGGCACCATGACCGACGGAGGCGTGTATCTGGACAGCCGGGGAACGGAAATGAAAAAATTCAGCATCCGCGACGGAGCGGGAATTCTGCTTCTTCGGGAAGGCGGCGTACTCCCGGTGATCCTCACCGGAAGAGAAAGTTCCTGTGTCGCTCTGCGCGCCAGGGAGCTGGGAATCAGCCAGGTATTCCAGGGGGTAAAAGATAAACGGACCTTTCTGGAACAGTTTCTGAGGGAACAGAACCTCTCCGGGCAGGAGACCGCCTATCTTGGCGATGATTTCAACGATCTGGCAGCCATGTCCCTGGCAGCTGTCAGTGCCTGTCCCTCCGATGCGGCCGCAGGCGTCCGGAACCGGTGTTCCCTGGTATTGAAAGCGCGGGGCGGAGAGGGCGCCGTACGGGAATTTGCGGAACTGGTGCTTTCGGCAAAGGGAATTCTGGAAGATTGCGCCCGCAGGCTGTGGGGCGCGTAAGAGGTGAAAAAATGAGCGGATTAAAGGAACGTCTGTATGAAAAAATCGTCAGAAAAAATGAGCGGGTCCGTAAAGCCTATGAGCGATATGTAACCGGCCATCTCGCGCAGCATCAGAGTCACCGGCTCAGGCACTGGCTGGTGCTGGCTCTTCTCGCCTGGAAATACCGCAAAAGTCAGAAGAATCGCCTGCACCGGATACAGCTGCTGGGGATCAAAGACGGACGCGCCACAATCCGGATGGAAAAGATTTTCGGCGCGGTCTGTTACAATCTTTATCATTCGGAAGACGGCGTTCATTTCCGTTTTCTGGCAAAGACAGAGAGCAACCGGTATAAAACGGCCTCCCTGCCGCCGGAGACCATTACCTTTTATAAATTTAAGGTTTCCATGGACGGCTCCTTTTACAGCGACTTTTCCGAAATCCTTTCCGTCTCCACCGTGGCAGATGAAAATCTCTATTGGGCCCGCCGGCTGGCTTATGCGGACAGTGGAGGACAACGGGAACAGAACAAAACCGGCAAAAGCAGAAAAGAGAGACATTCCCACCGTCTGCAGGCCGAGGCGGATCCCGCCGGAGGCGCATCCCTGTTCTGGGAAGGGGCGGCGAAAGCGCTTCACTATAATGTCTACCGGGCGGGAGAAGACGGGGAATTTCGCTTTCTGGTACAGACATCAAAAACCTGTTTTACCGATGATCAGCCTGCTCCCGGCATTTACCGTTACCGGGTCAAATACACCTGCGACAACCGGAAATACCATGATCTGGGGGAAACTGCTCCCGTAAAAACGCATCTTCCCCTGCCGGGCGCCGGAGGCCGGCTGTATGAAAAGGGTGCGGAGTCAGAAGCTTCCAACCGGATATCCCCCATGAATTTTGCCAAAAGTCTGATGCCTTATCCGGTGATTTCCTTTGATATTTTCGATACGCTGGTTCTGCGTCCCTTCTCTGCGCCCTCCGACCTGTTTGTGCTGGTGGGTGAGAGACTGGATATCATGGATTTTTGCGAAATCAGGAAAAACGCGGAGCAGCAGGCCAGAAATGACAATTATCTGAAGCGGGGAAATAAAGAGGTTACGCTGCTTAAGATTTATGAATATGTGGCCAGGGAAACGGGAATCGATCCAGGGGAAGGCGCCCGGGTGGAATTTGAGACGGAGTTGTCCCTTTGCCGGCCCAATCCCTATATGCAGACAGTTTACCGGCTGCTTCTGGGGCAGAATAAGACGCTGGCGGCAGTGTCGGATATGTATCTTCCCGAAGAATGGATGCGCAGGCTCCTGGCCTCCTGTGGTTATGACCAGTGGGATCAGGTCCTTGTCTCCTGTGATTACAACTGCTCCAAGCGAAACGGCGGCCTGTACGATATTCTGACTGATCGGTACGACGGGCTGGAGCTTATCCATGTGGGCGACAATCCTCATTCGGATTATGACAGTGCACGGAAAAAGGGTCTGGCCGCCCGGCTGTATCAGAACGTGAATGAGGCCGGGAATCCCTATCGGGCCCTGGGAATGTCGCATCTGGCGGGAAGCGCTTACCGGGGTGTGATCAATGCCAGGCTCCATTCCGGGATGGAGCGTTTCAGTCCGTACTATGAGGTAGGGTATGTGTATACGGGCTTTTATGTGATGGGTTTCTGCCAGTGGATTTACCGGTATGCCAGAGCGCATGGACTGGATAAGATTCTGTTTCTGGCCCGTGAAGGAGATTTGTACCGAAAAGTCTTTACACAGATGTATCCGGATTTTCCCACAGAATATGTTCTGTGGAGCCGGGTGCCGGTGGTAAAGACCACCGTGGACAAGAACCGTCATCCCTATCTGCTGCAGCTGGTACATCACAAGGCCAACGCCCTCTATAAATCCCGGATTGGAACTCTGTTTGACCGGGTGGGAATCGGAGAGCTGAAAAAATATTTTCCCCAATACCGGCTTCACGACCGGGAATATCTGACGCCCGCAAATGAAAAGGTGGTCTATTCTCTTCTGGTGGATCACTGGGAGGAGCTGTGCGGCTGCTATCAGGCGGACCAGGAGGCAATACGGGATTATCTTTCCAGAATGCTGGCGGGCAGCAGGCGAGCTGCCGTGGTGGATGTGGGCTGGTCAGGAAATAACGTGCTGCAGGTTCGCTATCTGGTGGAGAAAGTATACCATCTGAACTGTCGGATCAGCTGTCTGCTGGCGGCCACAAGAAATGTCAATGACACCTATATGGCCGCCATGATGCAGAAACGGCAGGTGGAAACGTATCTGTTTTCCAGTCTGGACAACAAGGAGCTGCATGATCTGCATCAGGCGGGGAATCGTCATCTGAATTCTTTCTTTTTTGAAATTCTGACCCAGTCCTGCACACCCACCTTCCTGGGGTTCGACCGGGAAGGGCGGATTCTCTATGATATTCCTGAGGTGGAAAATTATGAGCATAACCGGGAGATTCACCGGGGATGTCTGGATTTTGTCAGGGATTATACCGGATGGTTTCAGGATTTCCCCTATATGCTGGATATCTCCGGCCATGACGCGTATATGCCGTTTCTTCATTTTTCCGGACATCTGTCCTGGCTGAGAAAATATTTCGGAGGCTATATTTTCGGGAGAGATCTGTTTGCCACCCAGGACCGGGCGGTAATGGAATCCGTCCGTCAGGTGATGGAAAAAGCGAAGCTGTGGGAGGAGGAGAAACTGTGATACTTTATCAGGCATTGTCATCTTATCAGATATTGGAATGTATCGTCCACCGGCTGACCTTTCACGCCGACGAGGAGGCGGATCTGCTGCTGGGAAACTATATTCTGGAGCGGATGCCCCAGTACCGGGAAGCGAAAGAACGGGGATTTTTTGACCGGGTGCTGCTGTTCCGGTACGGCGGCTACCGGGGAGAGGAGGATAAAATTGTAAAAGAGGTGCGGGAGGAATTCCGCTCCGTCACCGGAAGGCGGGCGGAGGATTACGACAAAATCTACGCGGCGGGGATTCATACCTGGCTGCAGGTGCAGTGGGCCAGGGACGGAATCTGCTTTGCCATGTTTGAGGACGGCAGCGGGGCCTTAAGCCGCCCCTGGATCCTGTCGGACATTCACAGGAAAAGTTCCCCTGACCGGCAGAAGGCGGTGGAAAAATACCATCTGTACGATCACACCAATCCGGTGATCACGGAGAAAATCTGTGACGCCAGGTCGCAGAGGGAAGGATTTTCTGACGAAAAGGCGGTGGATTTCCCGGTGATGGAGGCCTTTGGACAGCTCAGGGATACATGGAAGCAGAGTATCCGGGAGTTCTTCCGGGTGCCGGTATATGAGGGAGATCCGGATTGCGTGCTGCTTCTAACGCAGCAATTTGCCAATCTGGGACAGCTGACGTTTCCGGAACAGATCCTCATCTATCAGACCTTGTTTGACTATTTTCTGGAGGGCAGGAAGGTGCTGATCAAGCCGCATCCGGACGATATTCTGTATTATCACCGGCTGTTTCCGGAGGCAGAGATTTTAAGAGAAATTTTTCCGGCGGAGCTTTTGCCTGTGGCCTTTAAACGGCTTCCGGAAACGGTCTGTACCATCAGCTCCACCGGCATCAATCTGATCCGGCAGGAGTTTTCCAGCTGTCTGAAATCTAATGCCGCCTATGAGCGGAATTTCCATTTCATCCACATTTATTATATGGCCATGGCGGCGGCCGCAGCGCTGGGATTTACCTCCATCTGGACGGCCGGTACGGATCCGCTGCCCTTTGAAAATCTTTCCCGGTGGAACCGGGAGCTTCCGGGGAATCTTTCCGTCAGCCGGAACCTGGAGGAACTGTCCGGGGAGGTGATCTGTTTCTGGGACGGAGACGGGAACGGGCAGGATCCCTGGGAACTGCCTGCCAATGTCCGGGCGGTGCTGTTTCTCAATACGGACGGGCAGTATGGCATGTACCGGCCCGGGAAGGAGATCAGGGAAAAATTTCTCTCCATGCAGCCCCTTTCCATCCGGAAAACGCGGCTGGCGGCAGCATGGTGCCGGTCGGAGGAATACTGGGACGAGGAGGGCTGTGACACCATGTATTTTTACAGTAAGGAGGCGCATCTTATGAGCCAGAGCAGAAAAATCAGGGAATCCAGAAAGCTGCCTTACTCGGGCACGGAGATTTCTTTCGCGGAGATGAGCGACGATCAGATCCGTATCCGGATGCTGGAGGGGATCCTGGCGGCCACGGAACGGCGGCTGCTAGAGTATATTGAAATGGAACAGGAACTGCGCAGGCAGTTGGAGGAGAAGGGAAAGGAGTCTTCCCGCCCATGAGGGTGGACAGAGAAACCTTCCCGCTCCTGACCGGGAAGGGCAAAGTGGTGACTGCGAACACCCTTTGGCTGGGCCATCCCCGCCGGTGTCCCAGAGTGTTTCTGGAGACGCCGGTTTCCCTGGGGGAAGGCTGTCATCTGGAGACGGAATTTCTGGGAATGGGCACACAGGTGGGAAGTGATACCCGGATCCGCCGCTGCCGCAGCATCGGAAGGTTTTCGGTCATTGGAGAATCCTGCCGGATCGGAGCAGTATCCGGCAGGAATACCGGAGAATTTCCGGTATGCGCCATGATCCGCAGCCGGCAGGGGTGGTGGGACGACGCGTTTGCTGTGGAACATCCGGTTCCCTTGTCCGGCTCCAGGCCTGTGCGGATCGGAAGTGATGTCTGGATCGGTGATGGAGCCGTGATCCTGGAGGGTGTAACAGTAGGAGACGGGGCGGTGATTGCCCCCGGCGCATTTGTCCAGACATCGGTGCCGGAAGGGGCGCTGCTTCAGGGAAATCCCGCGCACATCACCGGATATCGGTATCAGAAATCCTTTTCCTGGTGGGATTATGGCGGCGCAGTGCTTGCCAGAACGGATTTTGCCGCTCTTGCCGGCTCCGGTGATTTCTTTGAGGAAGCTGCTAGGGCGGCCGCATCGGAGGTTCCCGTTCCTTTTGAAAAGTCGGGATTTCTGGTATGTCAGCAGCAGGGAATCTGCTCTGTATGGCAGATCGATGAAAAAGGAAAAACACTGCTGTATCAGATTCCCTGTCAGTAACCGGCAGCGGGTGTTTTGGCAATCAATTTACAGGAGGCAGGTCATGAAAATACATTCCGGTTTTCGATTTCCCGCCGAAGGCGGACAGGGAATTACCATCACAGGGGAAGTCGCTGAGATCTGTTACGCTTCCCACCGGGAATGTGTCTGTGAGGCGCCGGTGCGTTTTTGTTCGGGCGTGCGGGTGGACGCAGGGGTTATCGGGGCATTTTCGTTTTTCAATCAGCACTGCAGCATGCGGTTTATAGAATCCATCGGCCGTTTCGGTCTGTTCGGTCCGGAGGTGGTCGCCGGGGGCGCGGTGCATCCGGTGGAATCCGTCAGCACCCATCTGGTGTTTCAGAATATGGACTGCGGATGGAACCGGTCCTTTCATCATCTGTATGAGGATATGGACTGGCTGGAAAAGATTCTTCGTTATCAGAAAACCCATGAATTTGCCGCCCGCACCAGAATCGTCATTGGAAATGACGTGTGGATTGGCGGACGCGCCACAATCCTGCGAGGCGTCTCCATCGGCGACGGGGCTGTGGTGGGAGCAGGAGCGGTGGTGACCAGAAATGTGGAACCTTATACGGTGGTGGGAGGTGTTCCCGCGCGTCCCATAAAGAAACGGTTTCCGGAGCCGGTAATTGAAAAGCTGGAAGAGCTTTGCTGGTGGGATTACGGTCCCGATGTGCTGGCCGGACTGGATCTCAATGATCCGCCGGAAGCGGTGAAACATCTGGAGGAGAGAATCCGGGAGGGATTTCCCCGGTATGAAAAGCCCAGGTTCCTGTTTTCCCCCAGGGAAAAACGGATCTATGAGAGCAGAGGTGAAGAGCGGAGGCTGCTTTATCAGGTGCAGTAGACGGAAAGGTTCCGTGCAACAGAAAGGAGATGGGACAAAATGAAAATTGCGGGAATCATACCCGCCCGGTACGGCTCTTCGCGGCTGCCCGGAAAACCGCTGATGGAAATCTGCAAAAAACCCATGATCTGGTGGGTATATCAGAGATGTTCACAGATTGCCGGTCTGGATCAGGTCTGGGCGGCCACGGATGATGAACGGATTCTGATGGCGTGCCGCCGGGAAGGAATTCCCGCAGTGATGACTTCACCGTATCACGCCACGGCAGCCAACCGGCTCTGGGAGGCATCCCGCCAGATACTGGCGGATTTCTATATCCAGCTGAACGGAGATGAGCCTCTGATTTCCCGTGAAGCGGTGAAGGCCGCCATTCCCCGGGGAGAAATTCCACTGGACAGGGAATTCGGAATCAATATTATCACACCGGTCACGGATCCGGCGCAGGTGCTGGATGATTCCAATATCAAAGTAGTCTTTGATCAGGATTACCGGGCCCTTTATATGTCCCGGCGTCCCATTCCCCATCCGTTCTGTTCCCTGGATGTGACCTACTACAAGCATGTGGGCATCATCGGCTACAACCGGAAGATGCTGGATTTTTACGCGGCCTCAAAGCCCGGCCGCCTGGAGAGAATCGAAGGGATCGACACGCTGCGGTTTCTGGATTACGGGAAAGAACTGCGGTTGATCCCTGTGGAATATATGGAGAGCCTTTCGGTGGATACGGAGAAGGATCTGGAGCGGGTGAGAGAGATGATGCAAAAATTTCAAAAAGCAGATTGACAAACATGTGTTCGGGAATTATAATAGCGTCATAAGGAATAAGAACATATGTTTGGAACAAATATTCGGAATATATGTTCGGATCAAAAGAAAAGCAGATGCGGCGGGTTATTGATTGTATGATAAAAGGGGGAATCACCATGAAGGAAACAAGACGTGCTTACAGAAAGAACAGAAGGATGCAGAAGATTCGCAGACGGCTGACGGTTTTCGGAGCAGCCGCCATACTGACCGGGCTTCTGGTGAGTGCGCTCAGTGCCATTCAGGTGCATGCGGACACCAGTGAGGGACCGGAACGATACAAGTATTTCACCAGCGTGTTCGTGGAGCGGGATGATACCCTCTGGGGACTGGCCTCAGAATACAGGACAGAGGAATATGCGGATATCCGGGATTATGTGGATGAAGTGATGCGCATCAATCATCTGACAGACGAAGAACTGCAGTATGGAGACTGGATTACGGTTCCGTATTATTCTTCGGAATTGAAATAAGGATTAAACCGCTGCCAGAGACACAGGGAGGGAATCGATTGGTGTTTCTGACAGCGGCTCCAGGCGTTATACATAAAATCATATTGAAAACGATATCTTTTTGAGATAGACTATAGTTAAAAGCAGTTTCGGATCCGGAACTCATATATTATAATTGATTAATATGATTAATAATTTAAGGGGAAAGAGTTTATGTACAGGGCGTTGGATATTGCTCGCTATATTATTGAGAGATGTATTTTGCAATAATCGCTGTTGTATTTATCTTTTTACTCAGAGCTTTAGTGAAACAGACATGGAAGAAGGGTGACTAACCATGCGGGACACACAGGATACAAAGAAATGGAGAACAGAATTTCCGGGTTTTGTTCTCCATTTTACTTTATCAGGCAGTGCAGAAAGCCCATCAATCTATACGACAAACACGAGTTTTTCAAATAGATTGACAGAAAAACCGCTTCCATGGTATACTTTTCCCGTAAACCGGTGAATCTTTATAGCTTTGATGATTTTCATATTTTTTGCTATTTACTCGATTTTATTTTTATTATTTTCAGAAAGGATAATTTTAATATGGACCGCACCACTTATCATGATCAGACCGATCTGCAGAACACGCTGAAGCTTCGGGAGGTTCTACAGACTTTGCCGCCTTTTGCCAGGGATTATTTCCGGGCGATGGATTCCACCACAACCACAAAAACAAGGATTTCTTACGCTTACGATATTCGCATTTTTTTTCAGTTCCTGATTCACAGCACCCCGTCATTTCGCGACCGTTCCACTGCGGATTTTACTGTGGATGTGCTCGATCAGGTTCAGGCCGTGGATATTGAGGAATATATGGAATATCTGAAGGTTTACAAGGATGCGGATGATGATTACGTCACCAACGGGGAACGCGGTCTGAAACGGAAAATTTCGGCGCTGAGAAGCTTTTATGCCTATTATTTCCGGCATGAAATGATCAAAACCAATCCTACGGTATTGATTGATATGCCCAAGATTCACGAAAAAGCCATTATCCGCCTGGATGCCGATGAGGTGGCCCGGCTGCTGGATTATATCGAACACTGCGGTGATCAGCTGACCGGTCAGAAAAAAGCTTACTATGAAAAAACCAAAGAACGGGATCTGGCCATTGTCACTCTTCTGCTGGGAACAGGCGTTCGGGTTTCGGAGTGCGTGGGACTGGACGTGGAGGATGTGGATTTTAAAAATAATGCCATCAAGGTTACCCGAAAAGGCGGAAATGAAATGTTTGTATACTTCGGACCGGAGGTGGAAAAAGCGCTGAAACAGTATCTTCCCGTGCGCGAAGGGATCACCCCCGTTCCCGGACATGAACACGCCCTCTTCTACTCTACCCAGAGGAAAAGAATCGGTGTTCAGGCGGTGGAAAATCTGGTGAAGAAATATGCCAGGGAAATTACCACCACCAAAAAAATCACCCCTCACAAGCTGCGGAGTACCTATGGCACTGCCTTGTATCAGGAAACCGGAGATATCTATCTGGTGGCGGATGTACTGGGCCATAAAGATGTCAACACCACCCGGAAACATTATGCGGCTATGGATGACCAGAGAAGGCGGATGGCTGCCCGGGCGGTGAAGCTGCGGGAAGAAGAATAACCGGGAAGACGCAAAATCCAACGGCCGATCAGAAATACCGGATGCTTAATCAGATATTATATTTTGCTGGATGAGCTGTTCGGACTTACTTATCCAGATAAACCCTGGAACCGGTGGCTCCCTTCTGGTTCTGGTATTTGCCGCAGTAGGGATGCAGCGCGCTCTGATCCATCCGGGCAAATACCAGCTGCCCTACTCTTCTGCCTGCACACAGTTCGATGGCGCAGCGGTTGGCATTGAAAAGCTCCAGCGTGATTTCTCCGGCAAACCCGGGATCTACCCATCCGGCATTCTGGATAAAAAGCCCCAGCCGTCCCAGAGAGCTCCTGCCCTCCACAAATGCTGTGAGATCGTCCGGCAGCCGGATGGATTCCATGGTGGTCGCCAGAACAAACTGACCGGGCAAAAGCAGATACCGGTCTGTAGTGATGGTTTTGTAGCGGATTTCATCATTCAGGGTAAGGATCCCCGTTGAGGAATCTTCCACAATACTGAAAGTATTTCCCAGGCGGATATCAACGCTGGCCGGCTGAATCTGCCTGGTCTGGAGCGGAGCAATCTGAAGCGTTCTCTCGTCCAGCATTTTATAAATGGTTTTGTCTGATAAAATCATGGTCTGTTTTCCTCCTGTTTCCGTGTATATCTCATATTCTTTTTTCTGAACCATGGAAGAAAAGAAACTCCTTTATGTCCGCTTCAAAATCCCCTGCTTTCGTGAGATAAGACAACATTCCTTTTTCCTTCCACACTTTGTAATGGATCAGATCCGGGTGCTCTTTCCGCAGGATCTCCTCCATCCGCACATTTTCCATATCCCAGAGATCGGCGGGATCGGCGGGCTCAATGTCCTTCAGGGCCGGATGGTTGGTGAGCGTTTTCAGAATCCGGTATCCTTCCATATTTTCTTCCCGGTTCGGCCCGAAGGGATGAAATCCGAAATCCAGATAGAGAGACGCCGCCAGCCATGTATTGGTCTGAGTGGGAATTTTGACCGAGGAGTATCCCAGCTGCGCCAGACGGGTAAGTGCCTGCGCAATCAGCGGTCTGGCCAGTCCGCGGCCCTGATATTCCCGGCGAACAGCCACCCAGTGCAGCCATCCGGCTTTGGAGGAATCGGCGGGCTCATAGTAGGCGGTGGCAGTAGCCACCTTATTGCCTGCCTTCGTCTCTATAAAAAACATCCGTCCCGGCAATTCTTTTTCTCTGCCGCCATAGTAGCGCTGCCAGGCCTCCAGCCCTTCTTTGCGGGTGACAAACTCTCTGGCCGAGGTTTCAATGGAAATCCATGCTTCCTCATCCCGGGGCTCATAGGTAGTAAAATGAAAACCCTCCGGCAGCGGCAGGGAGCGGAAGTTTTCCGGATGGTTGTTTTCCAGTATCAGTTCGTAGTATTTCAATGCGGAATCGTTGTTGTCCGGCAGACGCCCGGAGGGATGCCGGACAGAGGGAAAAATTCTCATAAGGGTATCATTCTCCTGTTAAATTCATTTTTGCAAAAAACAGCTTTCCATCAGAGGGACATCGTGCTATTATCCTCTATATGATACATAAAACGGGGAGAAAAATCAATGAAACAAAAAAGACGGTATGAACTGCTTGACGGGATCCGTGGACTGGCCATGGTGAATATGGTAATTTTTCATTTTCTGTACGATGTGTTTGTAATCTACGGACGGGACCCCGGCTGGTATGGGCGGACAGAAAACCACCTGTGGCAGCAGGGAATCTGCTGGACCTTTATCCTGGTATCCGGCTTTTCCTGGAGATTTGGAAGAAAAAACAGCGTTCGAAGGGGAATCTTTCTGAATCTGTGCGGATTTCTGATTACGGCTGTCACCGGCCTTGCGGTCCCGGGACAGGCGGCTGTCTTCGGCATATTGAATTTTCTGGGATGTGCTATCCTTCTGACGGCGGTTTTTGACCGTTGGATGGAACGGATTCCTCCCGCGGCAGGCCTTGCAGGAAGTATGTTCTGTTTCTTTCTGCTGCGACACATTGGAGCCGGCATTCTGGGCATCGGCACTCTGACCATTTCGTTTCCGCAGACAGAACGCTATCCATCGATAATTGCCGCGATCCTTCCCACCGTGCTGGGATTCCCTGACCGGAGCTTTGTCTCCAGCGATTATTTTCCCATGCTTCCCTGGTTTTTCCTGTTTGCGGCCGGCTATTTTCTTTATCCGCTTCTGATGCGTTCCGAACGGATTCGGGGGATCCTGTCCATCCGGATCCCCCTGCTGTCTGTCTGGGGAAAATACAGCATCTGGGTGTATCTGGCGCATCAGCCGCTGTGTATGGGTATCTGTATGTTGCTGATGGGAGGTTTCTGACTCAGTGGTGAAATCCCTTCATCATCTCTCCCAGTTCCTCCTTCTGGCCATGATAGAACTCCAGCATCTTTCCCCTGACGCTGCCTTCCCGTTCCAGTTCCTCCAGACGGCCGCAGAACTTCCTGTATGCTTCTGTGGCCGTGTCTTTGTAATTGTTCTCCGCTTCCAGCCGTACCTTCTGAGCCAAAGCCTCCAGTTCTTTATTCTTCTTCCGAAAATGAAACATCTGACGCCGCTCCTCTCAAATCAACCGTATTACTTCAGTTTTTTTGTGAAAAAATCCTCGATAATTTTCCACAGCTCCCTCTGGAAAAACTGCCGGTCCGCATGATCAGCCCCCTGAATGGCCAGAAGTGTCACGTCGTTTCCCCTGGCCTCCAGAGCGTCATGGAGAATCTCGCTCTGCTGGAAGGGTACCGTATGGTCATCGGTGCCATGAAGAATCAAAAACGGCGGCGCGTCTTCGGTCACATAACTGATGGGGCAGGCCTTCAGCGCTTCTTCCATGTGGAGAGAGGCATTCATACCAATCAGAAGAGACTCCGGAGCCGCCTGCATATCTCTGGGAATGTTTACAGGCATCTTCGTCACATCGGTAGGAACATACCAGGGGCAGGCTGCCTGAACAGCACTGGAATACTGCAGATAGTCCCCCTTGTCAAAGGTCCTGTCATTTCCTGTGAGCGCCGCCATTGCGGTCAGATGACCGCCGGCGGATTCGCCCATTACGCCGATTTTCTGCGGATCCAGATGATAACTGTCAGCGTGTGCCCGAAGGTACCGGATGGCTGCTTTCACATCCGTCAGCTGTGCAGGAAATTTGGCCTCATTGCTGGTCCGGTACTGAACACTGGCCACCACAAAACCGCAGCGGGCAAGTTCCGTCAGATACGCCAGATGGGCACAGGTACTCATCTCCAGCCATCCCCCGCCGCAAATCCATACAATGGCGGGAACCGGTTTCCCGGTTTCCCGCGGAAAGATGACATCCATTTTCAAATCCTGGGTGATATGACCGCACCAGCCTGGAACCTGGGCAAACGTAACATTGGTATTTACCATGTACTGCGGCTCTTTTACATCAATATGAATTGTCTTTTTCATGGTGATACGCTTCCTTTCTGTTTATACTGTATTAACTCGTGTGAAATTCCCCCGGATGGCCGGGTCTAAGGTCTGGTCAGATAATTCCAGGGACTGACATACGCCCCGTTTTCCATGACGCTGAAATGCAGGTGCGGGCCGGTGGAGATTCCGGTGGATCCCACATAACCGATGACATCACCCGCCTGCACGGTTTTTCCGGTGGAAATGCCTGAAACAAAGCTGCTCATATGCATATACACCGATACAAGACTGGAGCTGTGGCGGATTTTCACATAATTTCCCATACTGGAATTATATCCGTAGGCAATGACGGTTCCATTGGAACAGGAAAGGATCCTTGAACCATGGGGCGCCGCCAGATCAATTCCGTTGTGATAGGTGGATGCTCCGGCTGTGGGACTGGTCCGGTAACCGAACTCGCTGCTGATCCGGCTGTAATCCGGACAGGGCCAGACATAGTCCGGCGCTTCCTTGTCCTGATCCCAGATACCATTTTCATCCACATAAAAGCTTCCGATCCAGGTATTCGTGTCCAGAGAACCGCTGGAAGAAAAATGATACCAGTCTCCATCAACCTGCTGCCATCCTGTGGTCATCTGCCCGGAACCGTTCAGATAATACCAGCAGCCATTGATGTACTGCCAGCCGGTGAGCATCTGCCCGGAGCCGTTCAGGAAATACCACGCGCCGCCGATGGAACGCCAACCGGTAAGCATCCGGCCGGAGCCATCCAGATAATACCAGACATTATTCACCTGTTCCCATCCTGTGGCCATCTGTCCGGAATCTTTCAGATAGTACCAGGTGCCGCCCAGATGCATCCATCCGGTAAGCATCTGACCGCTCGCATTCAGATAATACCAGCAGCCGTTGATCAACTGCCAACCGGAGAGCATCTGTCCGGAGCCGTTCATAAAATACCAGACATTTCCGATTTTCTGCCATCCTGTGGTCATGCTTCCCGAAGGATTCAGATAGTACCAGCAGCCGTTGATCAACTGCCAGCCGGTAAGCATCTGCCCGGAGGCATTCAGATAATACCAGCAGCCGTTAATCAACTGCCAGCCGGTAAGCATCTGCCCGGAACCGTTCATAAAATACCAGACATTTCCGATTTTCTGCCATCCTGTAGTCATGTGGCCGGAAGCGTCCAGGTAATACCAGCAGCCATTGATCTGCTGCCAACCGGTAAGCATTTGACCGGAAGTATTCATATAATACCAGATCCCGCCAATGGAACGCCAACCGGTGGTCATATAGCCGGCCGGATCAAAATAATACCAGGAACCGGAAATCTGCTGCCAGCAGGAGGAGGGGTATGAGCCGTCCTGGTTCTGCCACCACCAGCCGGTGCTGTTTTTCTGCCATCCGGGTGTATGCCAGATGACCGAAGAATCCCATCGGCCGTCCTTCCCCAGATAATACCGATCCACCCATTGGGAGGAAACCTTTGTTCCGTCCTGTCGGAGAAAATACCATCCGTCGTCCAGCTGCAGCCAGCCGGTGGCCAGATAACCATTTCCGTTAAAATAGTAAGTTTTGCCATCAATGGTTTTCCATGTATTCTGAAGAAAAGAACCGTCAGAATTCTGCCACCGGCGCCCTTTGGCATCGCTTATCCAGCCTTCCTGAACCTGCTTTGAGGGCTCCTCGGCTTCCTTCTGTGAACCATCCCTGGCTGTCTGGTTTTCCGGATTCTCTGTGGATTCCAAAGCGGGGGAAGCCTCCCCGTCGTCCGTCTCCGCCGTCGTTTCCCCGTCTTCCGGAATCGTCGGTAGGTCTGTATCTGACGATTCCACAATCTCCGGAGCGGCCGTATCTGACAAGGTCTCCGAATCTTTCAAAACCGCCGGTCCATTCGGCTTCGCGGCCTGTTCCTCTTCATTGTTTGGTTCCTGTGGGACAGGAGAATCTTCTCCCTCCAAAGCAGCGGCTGCGGCAGAAAGCTCCGTCTGCTGATCCGGCTGCGCTGCGGCAGAAACGGCCGGATGAGAGGTCAGAATAACCGCCGCCGTCATACAAAGTGCATAGATTGATTTCTTTTTCATAGGTTACCTCTAAAAATCAGGAAAATAAAGTCTCGTCTAAAAGAATGGTAAATGGGCCGTCATTGACCAGAGATACTTTCATATCCGCGCCGAAGCGTCCGCATTCTACCACCGGAACAACCCTGCGGGCCTGCCGGATCATATACTCATAGAGCTCTCTGGCCATATCGGGAGCACCGGCTTTGAAAAAACCGGGACGGTTGCCTTTTCGACAGTCCGCGTAAAGAGTAAACTGTGAGACGAGAAGCAGTTCTCCCTTCACGTCCGCCAGGGAAAGATTTGTCTTTCCGGCCGCATCCTCAAAAATCCGCAGGGCCAGAAGCTTTTTCAGATATTTATCTGCCGTTTCGCGGGTGTCCTCACCGCTCACCCCCACAAATACCAGCAGGCCTTTTCCGATGCTTCCCACCGTTTCTTCATCCACTGTCACTGAAGCGGAAAGCACGCGCTGTATCAATAATTTCATTGCTTCCTCCATTGTTCGTTTCTTACCGGTTCTAATCCTTCTTTCCAAAAGATTTCAAACCCGGTGATGCTAATTATATCACAGTTTTCCGCCCTGCGGAAAATTTTTTAATTCTTTCTTTCCTTTTTTTATCCTGCGGGGTATAATGATAAAAGCCTTGCGTTTGCAAGACAGAAAACGGACAGATGAATCTGCGAAGGAGAGGACTTCTCTATGAAATTACAACAGCTGATGAGTTATGTAAGACGTGCCATTGATGATTATGGGATGATTGAGGACGGAGACCGGATTGCAGTGGGTATTTCCGGGGGGAAAGACAGTCTGACCCTTCTTTGCGCGCTGGCAGGGCTGAAACGGTTCTATCCGCATCCTTTTGAACTGGAAGCTATTACGGTGGATCTTGGCCATCCGGGCTTTGATGTGACGCCGGTGAGAAAACTGTGCGAAAGCATGGAGATCCCTTACACAGTGGTAAAAACAGAGATCGCACAGATTATTTTTGACGAACGGAAGGAATCCAATCCCTGTTCCCTCTGCGCTAAAATGAGAAAAGGAGCGCTCAACGACGCCATAAAAAAATCCGGCTGCAATAAAGTGGCATATGCGCATCACAAGGATGACATGATTGAAACCATGCTTCTGTCACTGATTTTTGAGGGCCGTTTCCATTCCTTTTCTCCCAAAACGTATCTGGACCGGATGGATCTGACGGTAATCCGTCCGATGATGTATGTCTCTGAATACGATGTAAAAGGATTTGCGGCCAAACATCAGCTGCCGGTAATCAAAAGCCCCTGTCCGGCAGACGGCTACACCAAACGGGAATACGCGAAAAATCTGGTACAGCAGCTGAACCGGGAGCACCCGGGCGCCAGAGAGCGGATGTTTGCGGCGATTTTAAGAGGGGATATCAAGGGATGGCCCAAACCCGTCCGCTGATTACCCATTTCCTCGGCTATACAAGAAGCAGGCACAAGAAACAGGCGTTGCCGGTTTCACCGTCTGCGGAGGCTTCTGAAAGCGTCACACCCTCGCTTTGCCGGGGCAGACGCTGCGATCTCCGCGAGGCGTTTTGGTTTCATGGGAAAAGAATTTCCATAAAGTAAAAAGCTGCCTTATGGCAGCTTTTTTATCAGTAAATCGGTTTCTTATAGCCCTTTTCCTTCTGCTGGATCGCCTTCAGGATCAGCTCAATGGTACCGTCGATTCCCATCTTTCCGCTGTCAATGCTCAGATCATAGGAATCCACGTCTCCCCATTTTTTACTGGTATAGTAGTTATAATAGCTGGAACGCTTTTTGTCTGCTTTCTGAATCTTATCCTTTGCCTTGGCATCGGTGAGATCATACAGTTTGGCGATTCTGCGGATTCTCGTCTCCATGCTGGCATGAATAAACACACTGAGACAATTTTCAAAATCCGCCAGCGCATAATCGGCACAGCGTCCGATCATGATGCAGGGTCCTTCGGAAGCAATCTTCTTGATCGTCTCAAACTGTGCAAGAAAGACTTTCTGATTGATCGGCATATCAGAAAAAGCCGAGGAAGAATACCCGAAAGAATAGGTATCCATAACCAGAGAGTAAAGGAAACTGTTGGTGGGCTTTTCGTCATGGTTTTCAAAAAGCTCCTGGCACATGCCGCTGTCCTTTGCCGCCCGATCAAGCAGTTCTTTATCGTAACATTTGACTCCAAGTTCTTCTGCAAGGGCCCGGCCAATCTGACGGCCGGCACTTCCGTACTGTCTTCCGATGGTGATTACGGTTTTTGTCTCCATACAAAACCCTCCCTTTCACGAAAATATTCTATACACTATTATAAAATATTTTCATCAAAATGTATAGTCTCTATTTTCTAAAATTTTCTAATAACTGTGTGAAATATTCGGGCAATGGTGCTTCAAACTCCATATATTTTCCGGTGGAAGGATGCAGAAATCCCAGAGTCATGGCATGGAGACACTGCCCCTGCAGCCGGAGGGACTGCTTTGCGGAGGGACCGTAAACCGGATCTCCCAGGAGCGGATGGCCTATGGAAGCCATATGCACACGGATCTGGTGGGTACGTCCGGTTTCCAGTCGGCATTCAATATAAGTGAAACGGCCGAATCGTTCCAGTACGCGGTAGTGCGTGATTGCCCGCTTTCCGTTTTTTTCGTTGATCGCCATTTTTTTCCGGTCTGTGGGATGACGTCCGATGGGACGGTCAATGGTTCCCTCGTCCTCCTTCAGATTATTCCACACAATGGCGCGGTAGCTTCTGGTGATGGAATGTTCCTTCAGCTGGAGAGCAAGACTCTGGTGCGCCGCGTCATTTTTGCAGATGACAATGGCTCCGGTGGTATCCATATCGATCCGGTGAACAATGCCGGGACGCATCACCCCGTTGATTCCGGACAGATTGTCCCGGCAGTGATACATCACCGCGTTGACCACGGTATTGGAATAATGTCCGGCTGCCGGATGCACCACCATCCCTTTGGGTTTGTTGATTACAAGAACATCCGCATCCTCATAAAGGATGTCCAGTGGAATATTTTCCGGAAGAATGTCCGGGATCTGCGGATCCGGAACAGTCACATGCACCTGATCCTCCGCCTGTACCCGATAATTGGCTTTCACAGGGCGCCCATTGACGGTGATCATCTCCTGACGGATCAGCTTCTGCAGAAAAGAACGGGACTGGTCCGGCAGCTGCTGCGCCAGATACCGGTCAATCCTGCTGTCCGCATCCTCAACAGCCGCCTCAAAGCTTATCTTCTTCATCCGCATCCTCCCCTCTTTTGGATCCCCGGAAAGAAAAATCCTCCTCGCGATACACAAACAGAATACAGATCATCAAAGCAAAAAACGAAAGTACCACATAAATATCCGCCATATTAAATATGGGGAAATCAATCAGCGAAAAATAAAAGAAATCAACCACATAACCCAGACGGATCCGGTCAATCAGATTCCCCAGAGCGCCGGAGACCAGAACCACCGCGATGATGTGCAGCGGCAGATATCTTCTGGTCTTTGGAAGCCGCAGATAAATCCATACGGCTGCCGCAAGAAATATGGCAGTGAGAATTATAAACAGCCAGATCTGATTCTGCAGAAGTCCAAAGGCAGCGCCGCGGTTTTCCAGGTATTCCAGCTGAAAAACACCGGGAATCAGGACGAGGGCATCCTGGCCGGCCAGATACCGGACTGCCAGTGACTTGGTCCACTGATCCAGCGCCACAAGAACCGCAATTCCCAAAATCGCGAATAAGAGATAATATCCCGTTTTTCTTCTATTCTCCATCGATCAGATCTCCATTGATAAAGTTTACAGCCTCAATGATCTCTTCATCGGTCACCGTGCGGTCAATCACCGCCTGACCGATTTTTTTCAGAAGAATGAATCGGATCTGGCCATTTGCCATCTTTTTGTCCGATTTTGTGGCTTTTAAAATATCCTCTGCCGCAAGGCCGTCGAAAAAGATCGGCAGATCAAATCCCACATTCATGTCCCGGATTTCATAGAACTCTTCCAGAGACAGATAGCCCCTTTTAAAAGAAATGTAGGCGGCCGCCACAGTCCCCAGCGCCACACACTGCCCATGCAGCAGCTGAAAGTCCTTCAGTTTTTCGATGGCATGCCCCACCGTGTGGCCCAGATTGAGGATAGCCCGCTCCCCCTGTTCGGTGGGATCGCTCTCCACCACAGAAGACTTGATTTCACAGCATTTTCGAATCATTTTCGCCAGAACCGCCCCGCTGCGTTCCATGATGGGTTCCATATGATTGATAATCCACTCATAAAAGGCACCGTCGCGGATCAGCGCGGTTTTCAGTACCTCGCCCATGCCGCTGGCAAACTGCGCATTATCCAGCGTTTTCAACACTTCCATGTTCATATACACCAGGCGGGGCTGATGGAAAGCCCCCACCATATTTTTGTACTGATCAAAATCCACCCCTGTCTTGCCGCCCACACTGCTGTCTACCTGGGCCAGAAGCGTGGTGGGAATCTGGATAAAATCGATTCCTCTCAGATAGGTTGCCGCGGCAAATCCTGTAAGATCTCCTGTGACGCCGCCTCCCAGCGCTGCCAGAAGATCTTTCCGGGTATAGTGATGCTCGATCAGAAAACGGTACAATTCCTGCACCGTAGAAAGATTTTTTGAAGCTTCACCTTCCGGGAAAACGAAGACGTCCACGGAAAAACCCGCATGCTCCAGCTGGGCGCATACGGACTCCTGATACAGCCGGGCTACCCGGCTGTCGGTTACCACACAGATGCGGCCGCCCGCTGTCTGCAGACTTTTTATCTCACCGGAAAGCCCTTCAAAATTATTTTCCCAGACAATGGAATAGTCAAACACACCTTCCCGGTATACTCTCATTCGTTTGCTCATATTGATGTCCTCCAATAAAAATTTCTGCAATTCTATACATAGCGGTCAAGCAGCACACTGCAGCGCCCTTTTCTGGTGGTCCCTAAAGCTTTTTCAAACCGGAATTTTCCATAGCCTCTTACGGAAACCACATCCCCGTCTTTCAGGGGATGTCCATTGGAAACGGTCATTCTTCCATTGACAAAAACCTTTCCGCCTTCAATCAGACCCAGCATACTGCTGCGGGAAGAGGAGAAAGCCAACGCGATGATACTGTCCAGACGGATGGATGCCACCGTACCGCGGACCTCCTGAAACTGGGGCTTCGGCAGTTCTTCGGGACTGGTGATCTTTCGGGCAGCAACGCCGGTGTGGCGGATTCTGGTGATGTGTTCCTCCAGAAAAGCACGCATTCTGCTGTGGCAGAAAACCCAGGCATCCTGCCCCCGTACCAGAATATCCCCCAGCATGGACCGCTCAATTCCCAGATGAACCAATGCTCCCAGATAATCTCTGTGTGAAAGCTGCTCTGAAAACTTTTTGGATAAAGGTTCGATCCGGAGACATTCTATCGGGTAGGAAAGATCCTCCTCATAAGAAAGAGCATCAGGAAGAAATGCTGCAATCTGACGCTCTGCTCCTTCATAGCCGCCGAAGAAGCGGACCGATACGCCCAGCTCCTCCGGCTTGATGCTATGCACAATATTCTGTTCATTGAGATCCAGGAAATCCGTAAATGTCACATAATCCCTCTGATATGCGGTCCTGGCAAGATCCTGTACCCGTTTTTTAAGTAATACTTCTTCCTTTTCCATGGCCATCTCAGAACCCGGTCCGAACCGACGGCACATCAAAAGCTCCGCTGAGAATCTCCTGGAAATCCCCGGTGATCTCCACATTGGCAGGCGTCAGAATGAAGATATAGCTGGAAACCTTCTGCAGACTGCCCCCGATGGAATAGCAGGCCCCGGAAGAAAAATCGATGATTCTCTGCGCCACATCCACGTCAATCCCTTCCAGATTCAGGACAACGGTGCACCGGTCAATGAGCGTATCCGCGATATCACGGGTGTCCTCCATGGAAGAGGGTTTGATTACACAGACTTCCATATTTCCTCCGGTAACCTTCCGGCCCCGCATGGGAGTGATCTTGGAGGAAGAAGCAGCGCTCTTCTGCTGACGGGCTGGTTTCGGGGAGGAGGCAGCGGCAGCGGCTTTCGCGGTTTTTACCTTCTTGGGCGGTGCAGGTTCCTCCTCATCCTCGTCATCATAATCATCCTCCAGTTTTTTAAAGAAACGGTGTTTTGGCTTTTCCTCATCCATGGCTTCCAGTTCATCGTCATCGAAGAACTCGTCGTCATCGTCAAAATCATCATTCAACCGGATTGCATCCAAAAATTTGTCTAAAACACTCATTTTTTTTATTATCTCCTATCTGTTTTCTGCGGAATAATCCCGCGCTCCGAAGATGCCCGTTCCCACACGGACCATGGTTGCTCCTTCTTCCACCGCAACCTCGTAATCATTGGTCATTCCCATACTCAGAATATCCATATCCACATTATTCATGTTTTTCCCTTTGATGTCAACACTTAATTGTCTCAGCGCGGCAAAAACCGGTCTGTTTTCACCGGGATCCTCCACAAAGGGGGCAATGGTCATCAGGCCCCGGATCTTTACATGGGGAAGAGGAGCAATCTGCTGAATCAGCGGAAGTGCTTCCTCCACGGAAACGCCGAACTTTGTATCCTCCCCCGCCACATTCACTTCAATCAGAATGGGAATCACCCGCTGATGCTTGGCGCCTTCCTGTTCAATGGTCTCCGCCAGCCGCAGGGAATCCACCGAATGGATCAGGGCTGCCTTGTCGGCGATGTATTTTACTTTATTTCGCTGCAGATGGCCAATCATATGCCATTGGATGGTTTTGGGAAGCTCTTCATATTTGCTGCACAGCTCCTGTACCTTGTTCTCCCCGAAAACGGTCTGCCCGGCTTCCATGGCCTCACGGATCATGGAGACCGGCTTGGTTTTGCTGACCGCAATCAGCGTCACCTCTCCCGGATCCCTTCCGCTTCTTAAACAGGCCTCCTCAATTCTTTTTTTCACTTCTTCCAGCTGTGTGCGTATCATAAAAACACACTCCTTTTCTTGATTCTTCTTCCGGTTCTGTCCCGGAACCTGACGGACTTAGATTCCCGTCAGGCACTGACATCAGCCAATCAGAATATCGTCCTCTCTGACACTGCTGCCGTCCCTTACAATGTGGTCAAACTGCGCAATCCCATAACTGGTACCCGTCTCCACAATGCAGTATTCGTCATTCTGGTCAATGATGACCACCTGTCGGAACACCGCATACCCCCGGTTTACCGAGTAAACACCCTCCAGCGGACTGGTATCCTCCACAGTAAAGGTATCCCGGGAATCCGGTTTGATGATCACATCCCCTTCCCGGAAGGTGGACATATCCACATAATAGTTTTCCTCGTCCTCATCATAGATGAGAGCTTCCACGAATTCCGCAGTATAGTCTTCGCCGTCGCCCCGGTCCACCATTTTGTTGAACCCGGCCGTGCCGTCTTCCTCCCGGTATGTCACATATTCCTTGGGAATCACATAGAAATCTTTGGTGACAATGGCGCTGAGAGGAACTCTCAGCCCTGTCTGCGTATTAGTGACCAGTTCCACCTCCAGAAACCGTTCCTGGGCATAACGGACCATGCCGCTGGAAAATGAAATCTTCGCATAATAATTCCCGTCCGCGTCCGTAAGTATGGTAAAATTACCAGTCTGAACGGTGTTGTCCTTCAGAAAATTCACCTTGATGGTTTCCCTTCCAGCCAGCTGCACCGTCTGATCCGCGGTCAGCGGAATCAGGATCGACCAGTCCTCACTGGTGATCAGTTTGTACACCGGATCCCCGGCCGTTACCTGACGGGAGGCAGCAAACCCTTTCTTCTGATAACTTCTCCGGTCAAAAAGATCCGGAGAAATGGTATCCTCAGTCACATCCTCATAACCGTCGGAGGAATAGAGAATCACACCGTCCTGGGCCGCCGTATAAACCGTACTTCCATTAACGGACTGCGGAACGTTCCCCTCCTCGTCCGCCTGAATACCGGTATACTGGAGAATAGAGCCCTCCAGCTCATATTTAAAATTGTAAGTATCGTAGAAATTGCTGTCGCTGTAATAGGAGGAAAAATTAGCCATGGTCTGGCGAAGCTGCGCATAATCCTCTTCATCCAGCGGTGCCACTGCGGCCTCCTGCTGCTGCGTACCCAGTGTGTAAACCACTCCGGACTTGGCCACTTTTGAATTTTCACGGGCATAATATGTGATATATCCGGATCCGCCCGCCGTCACCACCTGCTCCTGCCGGAGCGCCATGGCTGTGTATGTCTGGTTCCTGGAAAGCGGCCCGGCCGTTACCTGATACACAGTGATATGGTCCGCTGTCAGATAAAGAAGAATGGATATTATCATATATACAAATAAAGCCCCGAAAATAAAAGTGCCAATATTAAAAGGAATTCGGGCAGCCAAAGCGCCGGACAGACGCTTCAGTTTTTTCAGATTCCTCCGTATATTTCTGTCAGGCAATGAGTCACTCCCCTTCTGGAATCCACCGGCAAACCGGTTTGCCCGGACAGTTCACTTCACTTTCCGGTGGTCTTCCAATTACTCATATGCTGTATTGTACCATTCCTGCGGGCATTTCTCAAGTTATAAATGAAAAGTTACAATTTTTTTGCGAATTTTATACATAAAACCCGCAGTACCGGGAATGATAACAGTGAGGAAAAAACAGGAGGTGCTTCAATGGGTACAAGAGGACTGGATTATGCCGCATTGGCAGTGGTAATTATAGGAGCAGTCAACTGGGGTCTGATCGGCTTTTTCCGTTTTGATCTGGTTGCCTTCCTTTTCGGAAATATGTCCTGGATTTCCAGAATTGTGTATGCTCTGGTGGGCTTATGCGGGCTGTATCTGCTCACGTTTTTCGGAAAGCTGGGGAAATCACAGGACTGATCCGGCAAACTTTCCATGGCAGGATTTCCATTGTCATGAATGAAAGAAGGAGACCGTACGGAAAAACCGTACCGTCTCCTTCTTTCTATCAGCCCCGGTGTTCACCCGCAAGCCGTACTGCATATGTTCTTTATAGAGCAATAAGGATGGACTCCTGAAATTCCTCCGGAATCTGCTCCTTATCCATGGAAACACTGATCGTAAATGTGATGCCAAACGTTCTTGAAATATTTTCCAGCTGTTTCAGAGTATCTGTAATATCCGCGCCTTCCAGTTTGGCGATTTTCAGGAAGCTGTCCAGATACATCTCTTCCAGATCATGATCCTGTGAAATGATACCGCAGATAAATCCGATAAACTCATCGGAGTTGCGAAGCGGGAATCCGGATACGTCGATCAGCCGGATCTTGTTGTTCAGTTCATACATATGTTTGGAACTTTTGTCCAGATATACAATATTTCCGTCAGCTGTCTTGATCGCTCCGTTTACCTTATCCAAAAGCTGCTTAGTTTTTCCTTTCCCCTTATTGCCTACAATTAATTGAACCATAGCAGTTTCCTCCTTCGATCTCATAGTATGTATTGACCAAAAACATCTTTGTTCTTGGTACAATTATAGAACATTTGCCTAAAAAATACAATCCTTAATTCACAATTTTTCAAAAAATTATGAATTAATCTGGGACAGAAGCTGACTCATGTTGTCATACAGGGAAGCCTTGGTGGGCGCATGAAGAACGATGGAAATAAAAGGTTCTCCGTAAGCATTCTGGCTCACCAGGGCGAGACAGGATCCGGCATCTCCCGTGGTTCCCGTCTTGCCTCCCAGAATCGTCACGTCCTTCGGCGTGGGAACCTGACGGGTCATATACTGATCTGTGGAATCCATATGAATCACCTGTTCTTCGCCATTTCTGGTGAAGGTGAGATTGTAGGAGGAAAGCTGCATCACCTCGGTAAATTCAGGGTAATTCAGAGCTTCGTTGAGCATCAGATAGATATCGTACACCGTCGTGTAATGATTTTCATCGTGAAGTCCGGAGGGATTGACAAAATGGGTGCCGGTGGCTCCCAGAGCAGCCGCTTCCTGATTCATCATCTCCACGAACTGATCCACGGTGCCGCCCACCTGACGGGCAATGGCCATGGCGGCGTCATTTCCCGAGTAAATCAGCAGTACATGGAGCAATTCTCCCATGGTTACCTGATCGCCCGGCTGAAAACCCACCTCGGTGGAACCCTCTTCCAGATTCAGCTCCGCATCTGTGATCGTCACCACGTCATCCATGTTTCCGTACTTGACCGCAAGAATTCCCGTCATGATTTTTGTGATGCTGGCCGGATACATCCGGTCATACATTCCCTGGGCGAAAAGAACCGTTCCACTCTCCAGATCAAACAGTCCGGCACAGGCCTGCTGGGAAATGGAAACTCCCTCCCGGGAGATGTCGGCGCTGCCTACACAGAGGTCCGAGGCAAAGGCTGCCGCCTTCTGAAATGCCTCCGCCCCGAAAGTATCATTGTAGAACTCCGCCGCGCCATCGTAGGGGACGGACAGATCGAGGCTGCGGCTTCTAAAGACCAGCCAGAGACCCGCGGATGCCACGATGGCCGCAGCCAGCAGAACTGCCAGAAGAATCACCGTGATCTTCCGTTTTCGATTTTGGGAAAGTTTATTTGTAATTTTCACGCCAGTCAAGCTCTCCTCTTTCCAGGGATTTAATCAGCATTTCCGCACAGGCCAGATTGGTGGCCAGCGGGATAATGTGCACATCACAGAGTCGAAAAATTTTGTTGGGATCCGGATCACGCTTCTTCTGCATAAAGGGATCACGGAGAAAAATCATCAGATCAATTTCATTCTGTTCAATCATGGAAGCCATCTGCTGCTCTCCACCCACATGACCCGCCAGAAATTTGTGGACCGGAAGATTGGCCGCCTCTTCAATCAGTCTTCCGGAAGTTCCCGTGGCGTACAGTTCATGGCGGGACAGAATTCCGCGGTAAGCAATACAGAAATTCTGAAGAAGTTTCTTCTTCGACTCATGGGCGATAAATCCGATGTTCATATTTTTCACCTCCTAAATATTTCCTGTTCTGCAGTCCCACATTCAAAACCAGCCCCATACCGATATACAGGCTCACCAGAGAAGTCAGTCCATAGCTGACAAACGGCAGAGGCGTACCTGTATTGGGAAGAAGGCCGGTGGCCACACAGATATTCAGAAAACTCTGAAAACCCACCACCGCCGCCACACCGCAGCAGATGATCTTTCCGGAGAGATCCTTGGCGCGGCGGCTTGTGAGAATGCATTCTATGACAATCAACAGCAGCAGAACAACAATTCCGGCGGAGCCCACAAACCCCAGCTCCTCTCCGGCCACTGCAAAAATAAAATCTGTCTGAATCTGAGAAACAAAATTGCCTTTGTTGGCGGAGGAAACGCTGTTGTTGTTATAGCCTTTCCCCGTCAGCTGGCCGGAACCGATGGCTGTGATGGAATTGTTCTGCTGGATGGCCAGGTCCTCATATTCCTCATCCTCCGGATACAGCCAGGACATAATCCGCCCTTTCTGGTAATCATCGATAATCGGCAGATCCGTCTGGGTAATCAGAATCATGGCCACCAGAAACAGCGGAAGCGCCACAGCGGTAATTCCGCCGATGATCTTGTAACTCAGCCCCGCGATATACATCAGCGCGCAGAATACCACCGCTACTGTAATTGTGTTTTTCAGGTCCGGCTGAATGGCAATGAGACACAGCGGTATGACCAGAAGAACCACCGAAGTCAGAATCGTCTTCAGCGTATTCAGATCCTCCTCATGAATCATCAGATATTTGGCAAAAAACATGATCAGAAGAATCTTTGACAGCTCTGTGGGCTGAAAACGGATAAATCCGATATCGATCCATCGGGTGGCGCCCCCGGTATTGTCGCCGGCCACACGAACTGCCAGCAGCATAATGATATTAAAGCCATAGATGATCCAGTAAAAATTCAGAATCCAGCTGTAATCCATCAGAGAAACGATGATCATCACCGCCACACCCAGGCCAACGCCCATCAGCTGTCTGGACTGAAGGGATTCCCTGGCGCTTCCCACCAGGAGAACGCCCACGCCGCTGACCATCAGAAGCCAGAGCACCAGTCTGAAATTGTAATCTCGCAATCTGTAAAGTTTAAGCATATTGTCTGCACCTTGTATCCTTTTCGGCAGGCGGTACCCCGCCGCGATTTTCATGTGTGAAGCTCAAAGGTCCGGGTTTTCAGGGGAATACTGGCTGTCAGTGTTGGCGGCGACTGCCGAAAGCTGACGGTAACGCCTGACGGATCAACGGGCACGTATTTTGCGGCCGCCTTTATCATATCGTTTTTCAGCATCTGCATCGTCTGGGCGGAGCAACTGACCCGGTCCGCCACAAGAAGAAGCGCCAGCCTGTCTTTTGCGATACTTCCTGATTTTTTCCGCTTTCTGCCAAAGAATCCCATAATCACCCCTCCTATTTCCGAAACAGACGGCCGAAAAATCCCCGTTTGTTTTCCAGATCAAGGAAAGGTACGTCTTCCCCCAGAAGCCGCCGGCAGATATTGCCGTAGGCCTGTCCGCAGAGACTGGATTTCCCTGCCAGTGGTTCTCCCTGATTGGTGGCTACCACCACCGTCTCGTCATCGGGAATGGTACCGATCAGAGGAACGGCCAGAATATCCACCACATCGTCCACAGACATCATTTCTCCCCGGCGGACCATATCCACCCGCAGCCGGTTGATAATCAGATGAATGTCTTTTAATTCCTCCGCCTCCAAAAGACCGATGATTCGGTCCGCATCCCGGATGGCTGAAACCTCCGGCGTGGTTACCACTAAAGCCTTGGAAGCGCCGGCGATGGCATTTTTAAATCCCTGTTCAATTCCTGCGGGGCAGTCCAGAATGATAAAATCAAATTCCGGTTTCAGCTCTTCGCACAGTTTTTTCATCTGTTCCGGCGATACGGAGCTTTTGTCCCGGGTCTGTGCGGAAGGCAGAAGAAAGAGACTGGGATATCTCTTGTCACGGATCAGCGCCTGTTTCATCCGGCAGTTGCCTTCAATAACGTCCACAAGATTGTATACAATCCGGTTCTCCAACCCCAGAACCACATCCAGATTCCGAAGTCCGATATCCGTGTCCACCAGAACCACTTTTTTATCCAGCTGCGCCAGTCCGGTTCCGATGTTTGCCACCGTGGTGGTTTTTCCCACACCGCCTTTTCCCGATGTAACTACAATTACTTCACTCATCTTCCATCCTCCTGGTTCTTGAAATTTGGAAGCACCCCGCCCGCTGGCGGGCGCTTCCCCTTTGAACGGCGCCGAAGCGCTTAATCCGTCCGTACATTATTGGTAGTCATACCATTGGTCTGTGCTTCTCCAGAGAGGATCTCTGATTCATCTTCCAGTTCAAAATAATAGTTTAAAACATCTCTTGCCACCCAGGCGGCATTCTGAGATGAGTAACCATTCGCGATTCGTACAGCCAGGGCAATTTCGGGAGTATCCGAAGGCGCATACCCCACAAACAAAGCGTGGTTGGCCTGACCGGCAGTGATCTCCGCCGTACCGGTTTTTCCGGCAAGCGTCACATCCAGATCACCGAAAATGTAACTGTTGGTTTCTGTGATAACCCCCTCCATACCCGCATGAAGATCATCCCAGATCCACTGGGGAAGATCTATGGTACTCAGCACCTCTGGCGTGTAATCCTGAATCAGATTACCGGACGCGTCCGTCACCCGGTCCAGCAGTGAAATATTGTAACTGGTGCCGCTGTTGGCCAGGGAGGCCACATAGCGGGCCAGCTGAGAGGTGGTGTAGTTATGCGTACCCTGTCCGATAGCAGAAGGAATGGGCATGCTGTCAGAAATCTGTGGCGTGGACTCGGAAATTTCCAGCCCCGATTCTTTGTCCATATTGAACAGCTGCGCGTAAGCGGTCAGCTTCTGGAGCGCCGTAGAGTCGGAAAATACGCCGTCCTCATTCTGTCCCAGCCGGTAGGCGGTTTCACTGAAAAATACGTTGCAGGAATTGGCAATACCTTCGCGGATGGTCAGATTCCCATGTCCGGAAGTCTGCCAGCACTGCAGCGGAGATCCCGGAATCTTGTCAAACAGGCCGTTGCAGTTGATGACAGTATTGTCATTAATGACGCCTTCCATCAGGCCTGCCACCGCCGTAATCGGTTTGAAGGTGGAGCCGGGAGCCGTTCTCTGCTGTGTGGCCTTGTTGTAGAAGGGACTGGACAGATCGCTGTTCAGTTTCCGGTAGTAGGCCGTATCCATATTGTTGGCCAGCCGGTTATTGTCGTATCCCGGATAGGAGACACAGGCCAGAGTCTCCCCCGTGTTGGGATCCACAATGACAATGGAACCGGAGCAGGGGTTTAATGCCAGCTGTGCCGGGGTGATCTCCAGACTGTCAATTTTCTGACTCAGAAGATCAAAAGGAGTTACCTCTCCCTCCAAAAAGGATTCATAAACTCCGTCATCTGTGGAAAGGATCCCCTGTTCATAAAGAATGATGCACAGATCCCGTCCGGATATCTCGTCATCCAGCAGCATATAATGGTACAGCAGTTTGCTGAAATCCGTATCGGTGGACAGATAATCCACAATATAGGCTGCCAGTTCCTGATACACCTGCTGGGAATCCAGGTATGTTTCCTGGCTGGAGATCTGAGAAATGTCGATCCAGTTCTGGCTGGCCGCATAAGTCAGATACTCCTGCAGACTGATGGACTCCTCACTGGTCCAGGCCTTGTAAACATCATCATTTTTATCAATGGCAGATTCGGAAAGAATCCCTGTTTTGTCCATCAGAAGATCATTGACGATGTAGCTTTCATATTCCTGCATTTCTTCATCCAGTTGGGAATAGGGCTCCGGATCCGTTCCGGTGAGATCATCCGTAATCCACTGGAAGACCTCCTGCTGCTTCCGCTCAAACGCCTGCTGTACCTTCTGCTCCGTGGCAGAGGCGTCATCCGCCAGAAAATGCGAAATATCAATGACAGAATTGCTGATCAGGGCATTGTACACATCGTAGATGGGGATCGGAATGGCGGATGCCTGCACATCCTCCGATGCCTCAAAGGTTTTGATGTTGGACAGATTGCTTACAATAATACCTGCAATCCGCTGTTCCAGAATCCGATAGCAGGCGATCTGCAGGTCTTTGTCAATGGTCAGATAAACATCGTTTCCCTGTACCGGCTCCTGACGGCTCTCCTCGTCCACCTCCAGCACCTTTCCCAGATTGTCCACATAGACTTTCTCTGATCCGTCCTGCCCCTGAAGCGTGGGTTCCATCACCTGCTCCAGTCCGGATTTTCCCACGATGGATGTGGTGGAATAACCGGCATCCGGGTTTTCCTCCTGCAGCTTCGTCAGTTCCTCAGAGGAAATCTGGCCGGTGTAGCCCAGCAGATTGGAAAAATACTCTGCGTCCGTGTAGACACGGATGGAATCCTCGGCCACATCCACTCCCTGAAGCGTCGGCTGGTTCTCTAAAATGGCGGATGCCGTCTCCTCGCTGACATCCGAGGCAATGGTCACCGGCATATACCGCTGGAAGCTGACAATGGACATGGCATAACGCACTGTTACGATCTTCAGGATCTCTTCCTTTGTCAGCTCCTGCGGCAGCCCCACCTCGAGAAGTTCCTCCTCACTGTAAGGTTTATCCTTCGGATCCGTCAGGCCGAAACGGTCCGCCAGATCCTCCATCATCTCCTCAGCGGTTGCATCTGCCTCTTCACTTTTGAGGTCATCGATCAGGCTGTGGCCATAAACGTCAGCCCTGAAACGCTGCAGAGAAACGCCTTCCACATCATAGGCGTATGATCCACTGTCATCCAGCACCACATGAAAACCGGAACTTAAACTGTCACCGTTTTCTTCCACGATCTGAAGAATCCGGTAAATCTCTCCATTCAGGGACAGATTCCTCTCCCGTGTGGTGGAATAGGTGCCATTGTCTTCCAGCGTAACGGAATAGGACAGCTCATTGGAAGCCAGTACATTCCCGTTTCTGTCATAAATATTGCCGCGGGTGCTTTTCAGCGTTCTGGTCCGGGTGGTCTGAAGGCTGAAATTGTCCGCATACTCCTGTCCGTGAATCACCTGCAGGGAAAAGAGTCTCTGCAGAAGAATCACAGCCAGAAGAACAAAAACCAGAATCAGCGCGGTTGTTCTCTGAATTGCTATTTTTTTCAGGAATTTTTTCAGTCGTCTTTTCAAGGTAATCTCGGTCCTTCCCATTCAGTTTCGGTAAGTTTTCGGTTCAGCCAGAATAAAATCCTGTAAAAGATTACGGTGATCAGCACCGTATAAACCATCTCAGGGACAATAATACGATACAGATAGCCAAATACGTCCAGCCGGCCCCTTAAGAGAAACTGTATGCCGTAAACCACAAGGCCGTAGGCCACATCGCTGACCCCCACAAGAAGCATGGGAACCTTGATGTCATCGTCATAAAAAACTTTGTACAGAAATCCGTTGAGGAAGCCGATGTACATATACAGCAGCGCGTAAAATCCGATGGCATTCTCATATCCGTAGAAAATATCAATCAGCAGCCCGCAGAAAAACCCTACGAAAAGCCCTTCCCGCTTTCCTCTCATGAAACCGAAGGAAACGGTCAGCACCAGCAGCAGATTGGGCGATATGGAGGCGATGGCCAGTGTCTGAAAGATGGTTCCCTGCAGAATGAAAACAATCAGTATGAGCACTGCCAGAGTGATTTTTCTCCTCATTTATGACGCTCCCTCCTCGTCCGGCTGCTGTTTCAGCTGCGTGATAACCAGCACTTCCTGGATATTGTCAAAATCCACCGCCGGGATGATGGTACCCTGCTTGGTCAGATTGTTGGAATCGGTTTCCACATCGCTGATGTAACCGATAAGAATTCCCCTCAGGAACTTGCTGCTGACAGAGGAGGTAACCACCTTGTCCCCCTCCTGCACCTGATCTTCCCTGTCCGTCAGCTGAATAAAACGGATCTTTCCTTCATCCATCATCTCCAGGTCTCCCGTCACAATACAGTTCTGGGAAATCGAGGTTACCGTGGCGCTCACGTTGCTGGTATCATCGATGATGGAACGGACCGTGGCCCAGTGAGGTCCCACCTCCGTGATGATTCCAGCCAGACCCGCGCCGGCAATCACGTTCATATCCACGCCAATGCCGTCCTCGCTGCCCCGGTTGATGATAAAGGTATTGTACCAGTTGCCGGCGTCCTTTCCGATCACCTGAGCAGCCACCTTGTCATACTCGGAGTAATCCTGATCCAGATTGTAGAGGGTGCGGAGCCGGTCCACTTCCTCCTGATCCTGTACCAGCGTACTGTTTTTCGCTTCCAGTTCATCTACCTGTGCCTGCAGCTCTTCATTTTCCCGGGCCAGATCTTTCATACTCTGGAACCCGTTTTTCTGTTCGGTCATCCAGTCCCCCACCACGTTGATGCCATTCTGAAACGGCACAATCACATAGCCCAGCGCACTGCGCACCGGAGCAAAAGAAAACCGGGAGGTAAGGGAAAGGGCGATCAGACCGATGCACAGAATCGTCATGACCGCGATCAGGTGTTTTGTCTGCATATGATATCTGTTTTTCTTTTTCAAAGGAAGCGCCTCCTACTTTCTGAATTTGGGTGTAAAAGCCCAGTGATGCAGGGCGTCGTGGGTAATAATCTCTTTCAGACCGTATACGGTACACAGATCGTAGTACTTGGACAACAGGATGGAGCATCCCGCCTCTTCCGTGAGAACCTGGTCAATATGGGAGATCCGTGTGCTGCCTCCCGTCAGATAAATCCCCTCCGCCAGAATGTTTCTGTGAATCTGCGGAGGCGTCCGTTCAAGGAAAGAACGGATCTGGCCGCCGATCTCCTCCACACCGGCCCGCACAGAGCGGTTAATCAGCCGGGAAGGGATCACTTTTTCCCGGGGGAGACCCGACACACAATCAATGCCCGCCACCCGGCCGGCAACCTTTTTCTGGGTTTTCAGATCTGCCAGTGAAACCTTCAGACGGTTGGCCGTCCGGCGGCTGATGGAAAAATTATAATTCCTCCGAACGGTATTTACAATATCGCTGTTGAACCGGTCGCCACCCAGGGGAACGATCTTGCTGATGATCACCCGGGCATCCGCGATAACGGAAATTTCCGTGGTGGCCGCGCCGATATTGACGATCATGGATCCTTTTGTCTTATTGATGGGAATTCCAAGGGCCAGGGCATCCGCGATCGGCTTTTCTACCAGAAGCACCTTGCTTTTTCGAAGCTGGCCGCTGTGAGCCACGGAGTAATAGGCTCTCTTTTCTATCTCCGTCATATCCACAGGGACCGCAAAGTAAATGACCGGATGACGGCCCACCCTGCACCCTGTCCGGCGCAGCAGATAGTGGAGCACAATCTCCAGATAACTGATATTTGCAATCATGCCGCCCGCCATGGGGGAATCCACCGTTACGTTGGCCGGATTCTTTTCAAACATCTCATAGGCCTCGTTGCCTGCGGCGAGAATGTCCTCCCGGTTGCGGATGGCAATCATATTTCTCTCTTTTATAATTTCATCGGTCTGTCGGGAATAGATCTTCATGATACTGCTCCCCGGATCGATTCCATATATATGGCTGTTAAACATAAACTGAATATCCCTTCATCCCGTTCTGACTCCAGAGAGCCAGACGGTTCTGTCCCTTCTGTCATTCCTTCTGTGCCTCAGGTCACAGAAGCCCCTCTTCCCGAAAACTGACATACCGGTGATCGCCGATCACGATGTGATCCAGCAGCGGTATGTCCACCAGCTGGCAGGCCGCCTCTATCCGGCGGGTCAGAAGAATGTCATCCCGGCTGGGCTCGGGACTGCCGCTGGGATGATTGTGAACCAGAATGATATGTACCGCATGATACTTCAGGGCTGCCAGCAGCAGATCCCTCGGGGACACTAAAGAAGCGTTCACCGTTCCCCGGGAGATCCGCTCCTCCCCCAGCAGCTGATTTTTCGTGTTCAGCATCATACAGATCATCTGTTCCTGTTCTTCATGGCGCATCTGCTCCATATAATACCCGGCAATGGTCTCCGGGCTGGCAAAATCCAGCAGTTTCCGGGCCGATCTGGCGGCGATCCGTTTGGAAAGCTCGCCGATACACTTGATCTGGATAGCCTTCACCCTTCCGATGCCGCGGATCTCCATCAGCTGCGCAAGCGACAGATGATGAATCCCCAGAAGTCCCTCGGCATGGGAACACTTCTCCAGGACACTGCCGGCCAGATCCACCGCCGAGGATCCCGGAACACCGGAGCGCAGAATCACAGCCAGAAGCTGCCGGTCACTGAGGGCTTCCGGACCGTCCTGCAGACATTTTTCGTAGGGACGTTCCTCCGGCGGCATATCCCCGATAGTATTTTTCGGAAGGTTCTTCTTTTCCTTCATAATTTTTAGCGGCTGATAGCGGGAAGATGCCAGACTCCCCACAATACGGAAAATATTGTAGCATAATTTCCGGTCAAAGTATACCGGTATCACAGGAAATTCATATATTTTTTACAGATCGCCTCCGCCACTTTCAGGCCGTCCATGGCCGCGGAGGTGATGCCGCCGGCGTAACCGGCGCCTTCTCCGCAGGGGTAAAGACCCAAAAGAGAGGACTGAAAACTTTCATCCCGAAGGATACGCACCGGCGACGAAGTCCGGCTTTCCACCCCGGAAAGCAGCGCGTCCGGCCGGTCGAAGCCTTCGATTTTTCTGCCGCAGACGGCAATACCCTCCACAAGAGATTTCCAGATCACGTCCGGAAAAATCTCCGCCACATTCGCCATGGAAAATGCTCCCTTCATACAGGGGGATACCTGACCGAAAGCGGTCGTCTCCTTTTTCCGGCAGAAATCCTGATAGGTCTGCACCGGAATCCGCCCGCCTCCTGCTTCAAAGGCCCTTTTCTCCAGATACCGCTGGAAGTCTACGCCCGCCAGAACTCCTGCGTCCAAAGAAGCATAAGGCAGATAATCCTCCAAAGAAACGGTGACGATCATGGCACTGTTGGCGTTTTTCCCCGCCCGGCTGTGGTAGCTCATGCCGTTGACCGCCAGAAGATTTTTTTCCGAGGAAGCGTTTACCACATAGCCTCCGGGACACATACAGAAGGAATAAACGCCCCTTCCCGACGGAAGCTGACAGGTCACTTTATAACTGGCCGCTCCCAGTTCCTGCTGTCGGGGAACACCGTACTGGGACCGGTTGATCATGGACTGGGGATGCTCGATACGCACTCCCACGGCAAAGGATTTGGGTTCCATGACAATGTTGTGTTTTTTCAGCATGGCAAAGGTATCCCGGGCACTGTGGCCGATGGCGGCCACCAGAATCCGGGTGTCCATCCAGGTACTGTGATTGATCTCGATACGGGAAAGTCTTTCGCCTTCCGTCTCCAGATCCGTCACCTGGCTGCCAAACCGGAACTCTCCGCCCATCTCTTCAATCTGGCGGCGCAGCGTCGTGATAATAGTGATCAGCTGATCCGTTCCCAGATGAGGCTTCTGATCCCAGAGAATCTGCGGGGGAGCTCCGGCTTCCACAAACAGTTCCAGCACCTTCCTGTTTCTTCCCGCCGGATCCTTTACGGAAGTATTCAGTTTCCCATCGGAAAAGGTTCCGGCGCCTCCCTCGCCAAACTGTACGTTGCTGCGGATATCCAGAGGACCTCCGGCCCAGAAAGCGTCCACCTTCTGTTTCCGGATCTCTGCCTGATCCCCCCGCTCCAGTACCAGCGGCTGATAACCGGATTTTGCCAGAATCCAGGCACAGAAAAGTCCCGCCGGTCCGCTGCCGGCAATCACCGGGCGAAGGGCGAGCTTTTCACTTCCGCAGGAGGGCAGCCGATAAGAGGTATCCGGCGCCTTGATAATATTCTGGTTCCCTGTTTTTTTGGCCCGGTTCAGGATTTTTGTCTCCTGGGCCGTATGGACGTCCACGGTGCAGACATAAAACAGCCTGGGCTTTTTTCTGGCGTCCACAGACCGGCGGACCAGTTTCCAGGAAATAAGTTCTTCCCGACGGATTTTCAGTGTCTGCAAAATCTGCCTGAGGAGATGTTCTTCCTGGAAAGGAAGCGGTATTTTCAGCTGTGAAATTCGAATCATTCCTCTTCTCCTTTCTGTCCTGCGGCGGCTCTTCCTGCCACTGCGCCGCTGGACCAGGCCCATTGAAGGTTATAGCCTCCGCAGGGGCCGTCCACGTCTGCCACTTCGCCGGCAAAATAGACTCCGGCAGTCAGGCGGGATTCCATCTCCTCCGTCAGTTCCCGGGTACTGACGCCTCCGGAGCAGACCTGCGCCTGACGGAAGGAATGGCCGTCTTTCACCGTCACCGTCCAGTCCTTCATATTTCTGACCGCCTGTTCCGGGTCATCAGAATCCCCGGTCAGAATGGGAATCATCTTCTCCGGCACCAGCCCTACAAGCAGCTCTTTCACATGCTTGTAGGGACAGGAAACCCTGCGGGCATCAAGAAGCGCGGCCAGCTCCTTCGCGGAAAGATCCGGCATCAGATCCAGATGACAGCGGACACGGTTTCCTTCCCGGCATGCCCGCACCGCATAGCGGCTGATCTGAAAAACCGGGATTCCGGATATTCCGTAATCTGTAAACAGCACTTCTCCCCTCTCCCGCAAAAAAATATGACCCTCAATTTCCAGAGATACGACGCCTTCCATGCGGACCCCTGCCCAGCGGGCGAAATAATTTCCGCTGCATTTTAAGGGAACCAGGGCCGGCATGGGAGGAATCACGGTGTGTCCCAGTTCCTTCGCCAGCCGGTATCCGGAATCGGAACTGCCCTCCACCTGAGAGGCACAGCCGCCGCAGGCGATGATAACCCGGTCGCAGCGGTACTCCCAGCTGTCAGTTTTTACCAGAAATTCACCCTTTTCCTTTCGGATGTGCTGCACCTGCTGGTTGGTTTTTATTTTCACTTTCCGGTATGCCGCTTCCATCTCCAGCACGCGGGCCACACTGGCGGCCTGATCACTGTAAGGGTACATCCATCCGTTTCGGTTTCTGGTATAAATCCCAAGTTCTGAAAAGAACCGGATGGTGTCCGCAAAAGGAAACTGCCGGATGATTTTCCAGGGGAAACGGGGATCCTGGGAGCGGTAGCAGGAAGGTTCCTGACGGATATTGGTGAGATTGCATCTGCCGTTTCCGGTGGCCAGAATTTTTTTCCCCGGTTTTTTATTCTGCTCCAGCACGGTTACTTCCGCTTGGGCACGGGCCGCCTGGATGGCGGCCATCAGACCGGACGCGCCGCCTCCGATAATTACCACACGATTCATGGATATCCCTCCGTTCTCTTCTGCTTTTATTCGGGAAGCGTCACCAGCCCCTTTTCATAAAGTTTCTGCAGACTCATGAGAATTCCGAATTTTGCGTGTTCCCAGGTGAGACCGCCCTGAAAATAGACCGTGTAGGGCGGTTTGATGGGGCCGTCAGCGCTCAGTTCGATGGAGGAGCCGGAGACAAAAGCCCCGGCGGCCATGATCACATCGCTGTCATAGCCCGGCATGGCCCAGGGCTCCGGGTCCACATAGCTGTCAATGGGAGCCGCGGCCTGAATTCCCTTACAGAAGGCAATCACCCGTTCCGGAGAGCCAAGCGTCACCGCCTGAATGATGTCATGACGGCTTTCCCTGCCATCCGGCACCACGGAAAATCCCAGTTCTTCGTAGAGATTCGCGGCGAATACAGCGCCCTTCAGCGCGCCGGCTGTCACAGTGGGAGCAAGGAACAGCCCCTGGTAAAAGGGTTGATTAACGCCCAGGCTTGCGCCTACTTCCCGGCCAAGTCCCGGGGCTGTCAGACGGAATGCCGCATTGTCCACATACTCTTTTTTTCCTGCAATGTAACCGCCGGTGGGCGCCAGCCCGCCGCCGGGATTTTTGATGAGAGACCCCACTACCAGATCCGCCCCCACATCGGAAGGTTCGATGGTTTCCACAAATTCTCCGTAACAGTTGTCCACCATACAGATGACATCCGGTTTGATCTGACGGATAAAGGAAATCAGTTCCCCGATCTGCTGAACAGAAAAAGTGGGGCGTGTCAGATAGCCTTTGGATCTCTGGATTTCCACCAGCCGCGTTTTTTCATTGATGGCGCTGCGGATGGCAGGATAATCAAAAGATCCGTCCGGCAGGAGCTCCACCTGCCGGTAGGAAACGCCATATTCCGCCAGGGATCCCCTGGAAGGGCGAATGCCGATTACTTCCTCCAGCGTATCATAGGGTTTTCCCACCGGCGACAGCAGTTCATCTCCCGGTCTGAGATTACCGGCCAGAGCCAGCGCCAGCGCATGGGTTCCGCAGGCAATCTGCGGTCTCACCAGAGCCGATTCGGTATGAAAGACCGCGGCGTAGATTTCTTCCAGCGTATCTCTTCCCACATCGTTGTATCCATAGCCGCTGGAGGGATAAAGGCAGGCTTCGCTGGCACGGCATTTCTGCATGGCGCCCACCACCTTCAGCTGATTATATTCCGCCGTCCGGTCAATCTCCTCAAACCGGTCCTTCAGGCGGAAGGCAATCTCCTCGCCCAGATCAAAAATTTTTCCGTCAATTCCCATGTCCTTATACATTTGACGTGTCATTGCTGTATCCATATGATTGTATTTTCCTCTTTTCTAATGATTTGGCAGGATTCCCTTCTGTCTCAGAGAATCCAGCATGGCCTCCAGAATCCGGTCCGGATCATCGCCGTAATCCGGCCAGGAGAACCATTCGGTCATCCGTTCCCGTTTAAACCAGGTCAGCTGCCGCTTGGCAAAATGGCGGGTGTCCCGTTTCAGTGTGTAAACGGCATCCTCCAGGGACAGCCGTCCTTCCAGATAATCCAGGATCTCTTTATAACCCAGCCCCTGCATGGACACCATCCCCCGGCGACAGCCCATCGCTTTCAGCCGGGCAACCTCCTCCACCAGTCCCTGCTGAAGCATATGATCCACTCTGGCGTCGATGCGCCGGTAAAGTCTTGCCCGGTCATCGTTCAGGACAAAATAGGCCAGATTGTAGGGGGAGGGATGGCTTTTCTGTTCCTCGTTATGGGCGGAAATGGGGGTCCCTGTCTGTTCATAGTATTCCAGCGCCCGGATCACCCGCTTTACGTTATGGGGATGAATGGCCGCCGCGGAGGCGGGATCCTTCCCGGCCAGCATCTGGTGCAGAGCTTCTGCCCCCTGGCTTTTGGCCAGCTCTTCCAGCCGCCTGCGGATGGAAGTATCCTGGGGATTCGCCTCAAAATCAATATCCCAGGCCACCGCCTGGATATAAAATCCGGTGCCTCCCACCAGGAGGGGAATCCGGCCCTTTCCGCGGATCTCTTTTACCGCCGCCCGGGCCATCTGCTGAAAGCGCACCACGTTGAACTCTTCCGTCGGTTCCAGGCAGTCAATGAGGTAATGGGGAATTCCCTCCATCTCCTCCGGACGGATTTTTGCGGAGCCGATATCCATATGGCGGTAGACCTGCATGGAATCCGCAGAAATGATCTCGCAGCCCGCAGCCTTCGCCAGCTTTACCGAAAGACCGGTCTTACCCACCGCGGTAGGACCGGCCAGTATAATAAATGGTTCCTTCAATTTGTTCACCTACACGATCCGTTTGAATTTCTTTTCCAGCTCATATTTGCTCATGGATATGATCGTTGGTCTTCCATGAGGACAGTTATATGGATTTTCCAGTTCCAGAAGTTCATCGATCAGCGCCCTGGCCTCCGCGGCGGACAGGGAGGTATTGCCCTTCACTGCCGCCTTACAGGCCATGGTGGCCAGACGGTCCGAGAGAACCTCCAGGGTGGCGTCCGAGGGATTTTCGTCCAGATGATCCAGAATCTCCGTGAACAGTTCCTGCCGCGTCAGCCCGTACAGATTCTGGGGAACGGCACGGATACTGTATTCTTTTCCGCCGAAAGCTTCGATCTCAAAGCCCAGAGAGGCGAAAACGTCCAGATACCGTTTCAGTTTCTCCTGTTCCTGCAGATTCAGGGAAATGATCAGCGGAGGGCTCAAAAGCTGAGAGGACACCTCCTGTTTTTTCATCTGTGCCACAAACCGTTCATAAAGCACCTTTTCATGGGCCGCGTGCTGATCGATGATATACAGCTTGTCCTCCATCTGAACCAGCCAGTAGGTATCAAAGACCTGGCCGATGATCCGGTGGCGGCTTCTGGCCTCCTGTGACAGAAGCTTCCCGTCAAAAAGCTCCATCTGTACCGGCTTTTTGGGGGCAGCTTCCGTTTTTTTCTCCGGATCCGCAGGAGGATTTGCCCGGTAGGAGTTTTGCTCCCGGATAAACTGTGCCGCAGCCATATCCTCCCGCGCCGCAGGAAGCGTGGAAGATCGTAAGGCGCTGCCGGATCTTCCGTTTCCGGCCGGTTCCATGGCCGATGCGGCGGCAGGCGGCGTCTGGACAGCCTCCTGGCGTTTCCCGGCCTCCATCCGACGGCGGTGAAGCTCAAAAGGTTCGGCACCGGTTTCCCGCATACCCGTTTTTACAGACGCCTCTTTCCCGTCAGGCTTCCGCTGCCCTTCCTCTGTCACGGATACCTCCGGGATCAGTTCCTGCTGGTGCAGTGCCTGCCGGATGGTCTGGTACACCTGCCGGTAAACCTCTTCCTGGCGGGAGAAACGCACCTCCATCTTGGTGGGATGTACGTTGACGTCCACATCCTCTCCCCGGATCTGAATATCCAGGGAGGTAAACGGATATTTATGCTGCATGGTGAAGGTGTGATAGGCGTCCTCAATGGCCTTCATCAGCACTTTGCTTTTCACATATCTGCCGTTGACATAGTAGTTTTCAAAATTGCGGTTTCCTCTGTTCACCGCGGGTTTTCCGATAAAACCGGAAATTTCCATCTCGCCGTCCGGCGTTACACTGTGTACCTCAATCAGTTCCCGGGTGATTTCCCGGCCGTATACCTGGTAAATCACCTCCCGCAGATTGTCGTTCCCGGAGGTATGCAGCTTCGTTTTTCCGTCCTGGATAAACTTGAAGGAAATATGGGGATGGGACAGGGAAAGCTGTTCGATGAAGCTGCTGATATATCCCGACTCCGTGGCCGGCGTTTTCAGAAATTTTGCCCTGGCCGGCGTATTATAGAACAGATTTCTCACCAGAAAGGTGGTGCCGTCCGGTGCTCCCACATCCTCAATACTTTTTTCCTGACCGCCTTCAATGACGTACCGGGTTCCCATCAGATCCTCGTGGGGTTTTGTGATCAGCTCCACCTGGGAAACCGCCGCGATGCTGGAGAGCGCCTCACCCCGAAAGCCCAGGGAGGAAATGGCTGCCAGATCTTCCACCTGCCGGATTTTACTGGTGGCATGGCGCAGAAAAGCCAGCGGCACCTGGTCCCGCTCAATGCCGGAACCGTTGTCGGTGATCCGGATGAAGGAAATCCCGCCGCCTTTGATCTCCACCGTGACGGCGCTGGCCCCGGCGTCGATGGCGTTCTCCACCAGTTCCTTTACCACGGAGGCCGGACGTTCCACCACCTCGCCGGCGGCAATTTTATCGATGGTACTCTGGTCCAATACGGAAATCGGTCGTTTCATAAGCTCCTCCTCTGTCTATGGTAATGTCAGACGGAACCGTTCTATCAGGCTTCCTGACCCTGCCACCGGTTTTTCAGTTTGTTCTGAAGCCGGTACAGGGTATTCAGCGCGTCCATGGGCGTCAGATTGGGAATGTCAATGGCCTTCAGTTCCTCCAGAATATCCTGATCCTTCACCGTATCAAAAAGGGAAATCTGCTCCAGATCCACCTCATCATAGTGAACCGGACGGGTTTTCGCTTTCTTCACCGGCTGGGTCAGGTCTTTTACCGCCGCGGTGATATCGGCGTCACTGAGTTCCTCCACCAGTTCTTTGGCCCGGGCGATCACCGACTCCGGCACACCGGCCAGCTTGGCCACCTGAATACCGTAACTCTTATCGGCGCCGCCTTTGATGATCTTCCGGAGAAATACGATATCGTCTCCCTTCTCCTTTACGGCGATGCAGTAATTATTGACGCCGGGAAGCTTGCCCTCCAGCTCTGTCAGCTCATGGTAATGGGTAGCGAACAGTGTCTTGGCGCCCAGAAGTTTCGGGTTGGCGATGTGCTCGATCACCGCCCAGGCAATGGAAAGTCCGTCAAAGGTGCTGGTGCCCCTGCCGATCTCATCCAGAATCAGCAGGCTTTTCGGCGTGGCGTTCCGGAGAATATTGGCCACCTCCGTCATCTCCACCATGAAGGTGGACTGGCCGCTGGCCAGGTCGTCAGAGGCGCCCACCCGGGTGAAAATCCGGTCCACCACGCCGATTTTCGCTTTCTCCGCCGGGACAAAGGAACCGATCTGCGCCATCAGGACGATCAGCGCCGTCTGCCGCATATAAGTGGATTTTCCTGCCATATTGGGGCCGGTGATGATGGACACCCGCCGGTTTCCATTGTCCAGATAAGTGTCGTTGGCGATGAACATATCGTTAGGAATCATTTTCTCCACCACCGGATGGCGGCCGTTGCGGATATCGATGACGCCCTTGTGATTCACCGTGGGCCGCACATAATTGTTCCTCTGTGATACCACCGACAGAGAGGCAAATACATCCAGCCGGGCGATGGCCCGGGCCGTCTTCTGGATCCGCGGAATCTCCCGGGCCACCTGATCCCTAAGCTGGCAGAACAGATCATACTCCAGGGCATAGAGCTTGTCCTCCGCCCCCAGAATCAGATCCTCCAGCTCTTTTAAGCGGGGCGTGATATACCGTTCCGCATTGGTCAGAGTCTGTTTGCGGGTGTAATAATCGGGCACCAGATCCCGGAAGCTGTTGGTAACTTCCAGGTAATATCCAAATACCTTGTTATATTTGATGCGCAGATTTTTGATGCCGGTTTTCTCCCGTTCTTCTGCTTCCAGCTGCGCCAGCCAGGTTTTTCCCTCAGTCTTTGATTTCCGGTAACCGTCCACCATCTCGTTATACCCGTCACGGATGATGCCGCCCTCCCGTACTCCAAGCGGCGGATCCTCTGCCACCGCCCGTTCCACCAGTTCACACAGATCGGAAAGATCGTCCAGATCCTCATCAATGCTCCGGATCAGCGGGCTGGTAAAATCCTTCAGAAGATTTTTAATGTGCGGCAGCATGGACAGGGAGGTTTTAAAGGAAATCATATCCCTGGGTGTGGCGGACCGGTAGCTGATCCGGCTGACCAGCCGCTCCAGATCGTATACCGGGTTTAAATATTCCCGGATTTCCTCCCGCAGCATGGCCTGAAGATTCAGCTCCGTAATGCCGTCCAGCCGCTCGTTGATTTCCTCCGCGTCGATCAGGGGCTGTTCCACATAGCTGCGCAGCAGCCGGGCGCCCATGGCGGTTTTTGTTTTATCCAGCACCCACAGAAGAGAGCCCCGCTTCTGCTTCTCCCGCAGCGTCTCCACCAGTTCCAGATTTCTCCGGCTGGAACTGTCGATGATCATATATTTGTCCGCCGCATAGGGGACAATCCGGTTCATATGTACCAGGGCATTTTTCTGAGTTTCCAGAAGATACCGGAACAGCGCTCCGGCGGCAATGACGCCGCAGCTGTAATCTCCGATACCCAGCCCCTCCACCGTACCCACATGGAAATGATCCGTCAGTGTCCGGTGGCAGAGATCATCGTCAAAATACCAGGCTTCCAGAGAGGAAACCGCGATATGAAGCCGGCTTCTGAGATCCTCCAGATCCAGCCCGCTGACCATGAGGGCATCGTTGCAGATGATCTCCGCCGGCATGAATTTGTTGATCTCGTCCAGGAGCTTCCGCTGGCGATCCACTTCCGTCAGGAAACAGTCGCCGGTGGTCACATCGGCCACGGCGATTCCGTACCGGTCGCCCATGCAGACGATGGACATCAGATAGTTGTTTTTCCCCTCGTCCAGCCCCTGGGTATTCAGATTGGTACCCGGCGTCACCACCCGGGTCACCTCCCGTTTCACCATACCCTTGGCGGTTTTCGGGTCCTCCACCTGCTCGCAGATGGCCACCTTATAACCCTTTTCAATCAGACGGCTCACATACGTTTCCGCCGCGTGATAGGGCACGCCGCACATGGGAGCCCGCTCCTCCAGGCCGCATTCTTTTCCGGTCAGCGTCAGCTCCAGCTCCCGGGATACCGTCACCGCGTCCTCAAAAAACATTTCGTAGAAATCGCCCAGCCGGTAAAACAGAATACAGTCCTTGTACTCCTCCTTTGTTTTTACATAATGCTGCATCATTGGTGATAAATTAGCCAAAACCGTGTTCCTTCCTCTCTTTTACACCAGTGTTCCCATATAATAAAAGCCCTTGCACGCATCCAGCGAAACCTTCCGGTAAGAACCGATCATGGAAGCGTCTCCCGGAAAATGCACCAGAAGATTATTGCTCATCCGTCCGGTCACCAGAGACGGATCCTGTCCGTTGATTTCCTCCACCAGTACCTCCTGAACCGTACCGGTAAAACGGGAAGACATTTCCCGGGAAATCTCCTGTACCATGGCAAGAAGCCGGTCAAACCGGTCCTTCACCACCTCCGGCGGCACCTGATCCTCCATGGCGGCGGCGGGGGTGCCTGTCCGTTTGGAATAGATGAAAGTGAAGGCGCTGTCATACCGCACCCTTCTCACCACATCCAGGGTTTCCTGGAAATCCTCCTCCGTCTCCCCCGGAAATCCCACGATGATATCGGTGGTCAGAGAAATATCCGGCACTGCTGCCCGGATCCGGTCCACCAGTTCCAGATACTGTTCCTTCGTGTACCGGCGGTTCATCAGTTTCAGAATCCGGCTGCTGCCGGACTGCAGCGGCAGATGAAGATGGCGGCAGATTTTGCTGCTGCGGCTCATCACATCAATCAGTTCGTCGGACAGATCCTTGGGATGAGAAGTCATAAACCGGATTCTGCGGATACCGGGAATCTGCTCCACCTGAGAAAGCAGTGACGCAAAGGACACCGGCGGATTCAGATTCTTCCCATAGGAGTTCACATTCTGTCCCAGAAGCATCACCTCTGTGACCCCGTCATCCGCCAGGGCGCGGCATTCTTTCAGAATATCCTCCGGATTTCTGCTGCGCTCTCTTCCCCGGACATAAGGTACAATACAGTAGCTGCAGAAGTTATTGCAGCCGAACATGATGTTCACTCCCGATTTGAAGCTGTACTTTCTGTCCACCGGCAGATCCTCCACGATCTTGTCCGTATCCTTCCAGATATCCACCACCATCCGGTCCGAATCCATGGCCGTGCAGAGCAGTTCGGCAAAACGGAAAATGTTGTGGGTGCCGAAAACCAGATCCACAAACCGGTAGCTCTTTTTCAGCTTCTCCACCACCTGCTCCTCCTGCATCATACAGCCGCAGAGGGCAATCATCATGTGGGGATGCCTCTTCTTCTGCCTTCCCAGATACCCCAGCCGGCCGTAAACCCGCTGATTGGCGTTTTCCCGGACCGTACAGGTGTTGTAGATGACGAAATCCGCATCCTCCTCACGCTCTGTTTTCTGATAGCCCACCGCTTCCAGGATACCCTCCAGCTTTTCTGAATCCCTGGCGTTCATCTGGCAGCCGAAAGTAACCACCGTATAATACAGGGGACGTCCCAGCTCTTCGCTCTTCTTTCTGACGATTCCCCTGCATTTTGCCATAAAGTAATATTGTTTCTCCGGTTCCTCCATGGGGATCTGCTCTCCCTGAAGCTCCGGAACTCTCATTTCCCATTCCAGGTTGTTTGTATTTTCCATTCTGACTTTCGGTCAGGCCGCAGTGCATATGATACGGCCCTCCTCCTTATCTCCTTTCAAAACGCAAATCCATGCGCTGTGTTCAGCCATATACTATCTTATTTTTCAATAGTGCCTTTCTGCCACACTGTTCAACATTATAACATAATCTTCCGGAAACGTTCAATCCAATTTTATGGTCACCGGACATTTGAAATAATACTCATTCAGCAATAATAGCGTATTTCTCCAAAATATGTAAACCATTTTTGAATAATATCAGCACTGCGTGCCTCAATCATTCTCATTATATTGCGCAATGTATGTGAAGGGATTCTTGAATTATTATTGCAGAGCAGACATTTTCCTGCGCCAGTAATCCATACCTTTGTTGCATTTTCGGAAGGTTTTCCTTTGGCGATATGTACGTGAATCGGTTCAAGTGGTTTACTCTCATTTGTCCAGAAATAAATCCAGTATTCTCCCATCCTAAAGATTTGAGGCATTTTCAAATCCTCCTTCCTGAGAGAATTCAATAATAAGATGAGCCGTTGATCTTATTATTTCTTCTAACTGTTCAATCTCTTCTTTGGAAAAATGGCAGATATCTTCCCAAGTATAATTGGGAAGCCAGCATGTAGCATGCTTAAAACCATATTGTTCATCCGGTTTTTCAATATACACTTTTACTGTTCCGTTTTCCTGCATGTCAGAATGTACAATTTCCGTTTCATCGTTCAATGTCATAAAAGGATACATCATAGTATCATTCCTCCCTGTCTTATTCGTTTATCCCATTATTTAACATTCTATGCCTTCTAAAGCTGCTGCTCCGGTTTTCTTTATTATAACATTCGTTTATTTCCCTGTCATTGGATTTAACAAGGTACTCTTCTGTTATTTTGCCCGGGATAAAAGCTCCAGCGGAAGCGCGCAGATCTCCCGGTAGGTTTTTTCCTGGTAGGCGGGATCCAGCGGATAGGAGGCGTCCTCCTCCACGGTCTCCACTGTGATGGCGGGCTTCCCCAGAAATTCCGAAAAATAATTCACCGGTCTTCCGCCGTTAAGCCGGGAAAGATATTCTTCCTCCCGTTTGCCCAGGCTGTAGTCTGAAAGCTTCTGCAGATAGCGGGCCAGCTTATGGTTCCGCTGATTATAGGCAAATGGCATGGCCTGCCGGTAATAATAGATAATCCGGCCCCTGGAGTGAAAATCCACATATCCCAGGGTATCGTAATCCCGGAATACCTGAATCAGCGCCTGGGTTTCCTTCTCACTGGCAGGATACTCTCCCAGCTGCTGCTGAATATAAGAGCGGCAGGGGAAATTCCGGTTGATGTCCACCGCTCTGGCATTGTATTTCCAGTGCTGCCAGCCGATTTCCTTCATCTTGCACAGCTGACGCAGCATCGGATTATGTATCACGGAAAATCCCCGCAGCGCAATCTCGTAGCCGTCAGGGTTCACCAGAGGAATCACCGCGACGGAACATCCGTCAAGAAGGCTCTGAACCTGGTATCCGTAACGCTCTTCCTGCGTTTCAAACGCCTGGCAGTAATCCTCCAGCATTTTCACCAGCAGGATGGGATTTACCGATTCTCTTCCGTGTATTCCCGCGGTAAGCACCAGTGTCTTTTTCCCCAGACCAACCCTCATCATGGGAATCTCCCTGCCGTCATGGCTTGTACCGATGGACCGGCAGACGGTAAAATCCGGATACTGCCGGGAAAGCTCCTCCATTTCCTGAAAAATATCCTCATAAGAGTAGCGTCTGTTTAATACAATCATAGTAAGTACCTCCGTGTATCTGTATTTCAGTTTTTTGTACTTACTATATGCGGCCAGGTTTGGTTTTAGAACCTGCGTTGCGAAAAAAACAGGACACGGACCGCAAAGCGGCCGTGTCCCCCTGGCAGGGTTCCCCCCTTCCGTGACAAAAATCAGGAACGGATCTGTCCGCTGCCGTAAATGATATATTTTGTAGTGGTCAGCGCCAGCAGTCCCATGGGGCCCCTGGCGTGAAGCTTCTGGGTGCTGATTCCGATTTCCGCCCCGAAACCGAATTCAAATCCGTCGGTGAACCGGGTGGAAGCGTTGACGTAGACGCAGGCGGCATCCACCAGATCCAGAAACTTCTGGGCATTTTCGTAGCTGTCGGTGACGATGGCTTCCGAATGGCCTGTGTTATACCGGTTGATGTGGGCGATGGCTTCATCCACTGAGGAAACCGTTTTGATGGAGACAATATAATCCAGATATTCCCGGCCCCAGTCTTCCTCCGTGGCCGCCTTTGCATCCGGAATCAGCCCGCGGACGGCTCCATCCCCGCGGATCTCCACCTGCTTTTCTCTCAGGCGTTCTCCCAGTTCGGGCAGCAGCCGGTCCTTCACCTTTTCGTGCACAAGAATGGATTCACAGGCATTGCAGACGCCCACCCGCTGGGTTTTGGCGTTCAGAATGATGTCCGTGGCCATGGCCAGATCCGCCGTCTCATCCACATACACATGGCAGTTTCCGGTTCCGGTCTCGATCACCGGGATGGTGCTGTTTTCCACCACAGAACGGATCAGTCCCGCTCCGCCTCTGGGAATCAGCACATCCACATAGCGGTTCAGTTTCATGAAAGCTTTCGTAGTTTCCCGGGAGGTGTCCGTGATCAGAAGCAGCGCGTCCGGGTTCACCTGACAGTCCTCCAGGGATTTTCTGATACTGTCCACAATGGCTGTGTTGGAGAAAATGGCGTCGCTTCCTCCTTTTAAAATTACGGCATTCCCGGTTTTGAAGCAAAGGCCGAAGGCATCGGCGGTCACATTGGGACGGGCTTCATAGATGATTCCCACCACGCCCAGGGGAACCCGTTTCTGACCGATCAAAAGACCGTTGGGCCGTTTCTTCATTCCGATCACTTCGCCCACCGGATCATCCAGGGCCGCAATCTGCTCAAGACCCAGGGCAATCTGCCGGATCCGCTCCCGGGTAAGAGAAAGCCGGTCCAACAGTCCGGCGTTCATCCCGTTTTTCCTGCCGTTTTCCATGTCTTTCTCATTTTCTGCGAGAATCCGGTCCGCACGTTTCTGAAGGTCGTCGGCCGCCTGGCGCAGCACCTGATTCTTTTTTTCTGTGGTCAGCATCCGCAGAGCAATCTCCGCTTCCTTTGCCCGCATACCCAACTGTTCCAGTTTTTCCATCCTGTCCCACTCTCCTTTCGGGAATCTGTCAGTAAATTTGCTTTTCCGTTATCAGGCAGCAGGGAAGAATGTCCGTCTCTTCCCGGGGTACCTGGTCAAATAGCTGAAATTCAAAGGCAACGGCGGCAGTGAAGAGGTTCGGATGGGCGGCCAGATACCGGTCGTAAAATCCCCCTCCATATCCCACTCTTCCCCGTTGACGGTCAAAAGCCACGCCGGGCATCACCATCAGTCCGCTGCTGCCGTCGGCCACATCGAGATGCGGCCGGGGCTCCCGGATGCCGAAATACCCCGGCTCCAGATCTTCTTCGCCGAAAATCCGGTAAAAGATCATCTCTTTTCCCACCACCTTCGGGGCGGCTACCTTCTTGCCTCTGGCAAGGGATTCACTGAGAATCTCCTGGGTCATTACCTCATTGCGGCAGTCTATGTACAGATAAATCCAGTCCGCCTGTTCATATTCCGGAAGGGCAAAAAGCCGTCCGGCAATCGTCCGGCTGTCCCGGATAATCTGCGTCCGCCCGGCTTCTTTGCGCAGACGGAAAACCTTTTTCCTAATGTCTGCTTTTGTCTCCATATTTTTCTCCCAGATTGACGATGCTTCCGTCTTTTTCCTGAATGTCGATATTATCCAGCTGTGCCCGCAGGTTCATCCGCACGCTGGCGATAAACTCCCGGCGCAGCTGAAACTGTTCCGCTTTTTCCTCTTCGGTCAGTCCCTCTGTTTTGGACTTCCTGGCCAGCTGATTGATACGGTCGATTTTTTCCTGTTTCATACCAAACTCCTTTTTCCTTTTCTCAGGATGTACTCTTTATATAATCCAGCAGATAAAACTCTTCCTTGGGATCTGCCAGAAACAGTGTTCCGTGATTGCGGCCCTGCATAATTTTGTGAAGCACATGAAAATCCTCGCCGTTGGCGATCACCATGTCGGCCCCGGCATTCACTGCCAGCTGCGCCGCTTTCAGCTTGGTGGCCATGCCTCCCGTCCCCACGCTGCTTCCGGGAGTATCCTTTCCCATCTGCCACATCCGGTCATCCAGCTTTTCCACCACATCGATAAACCGGGCGTTGGGATTCTGATGGGGGTCATCCGTGAACAGCCCGTCAATATCCGACAGAAGAATCAGAAGATCCGCGCCAATCAGAGCCGCTACCACCGCGGAAAGGGTATCATTGTCGCCAAACTGGATCTCATGGGTGGAAATGGTGTCATTCTCATTGACAATGGGGATGGCGCCCATGGAAAGAAGCTGGCAGAAAGTATTTCGCGCATTCTTCCTGCTGGTGCCATGAAGCATGATACTCTTGGTCATCAGGATCTGTCCTGCCACCTGATTATATTCGGAAAAAAGCTTCTGATAAATCATCATAAGCTTTGCCTGTCCGATGGCCGCACAGGCCTGCTTTTTGGCCAGGGTATCCGGCTTCCGGTCATATCCCAGCGTCCGGCTTCCCACCATGATGGCTCCGGAGGAAACCAGCACCACATCGATACCCTGGTTGCGCAGATCGCTGATCTCCCGCACCAGAATCTCCAGCTTGATCAGATCCAGATTGCCTGTTTCTTTATGGGTCAGGGAGGAAGATCCGATCTTGATCACCACCCGCTTCTTTTCTTTCAGTCTTTCTCTAACTGCGTTCATCCTTTTGTACTCCTCTTTGGCAGAGCTGCCGCCCTGCTTGCTGTCGGCAGCACATACTGCCGTTGTTTTATTGTATCGCACTTGCGCCAAAAGCGCCAGTACTTTTTTGCCGGGGACTGACAGCCTGAAAGATTACAAAAATCTCCTGCCTGAGTTTTCAGCTGGAATAGTTTTCCAGAAATCCGTACAGTCTCTGTTTTCCCCGGATCACATATCCGTCCCGGATTTTCTGACGCACCTGTTCGGGCAGGGAGGCGTATAAGATCTCCGTAGTCTCATAAAGCTTACCGTCCGGCGTATAAACCGTGACCATCCCCTCATCCTCCCGGATTTCAAACGTCGGCTCCAGGGAATTCTCCGTCTCCATACTCTTTGGAGGCTCCGCTGAAAAAAAGCGGTAGCTGGCATAAAAACCGAAAGCCAGAAGAAAAACAACAGAAAAAAGACCGACAGCATAAGAAAATTTCCGCATAATCATAGCTCCTTTTTTTCTTATAGTATCGGTCCTGTGTTTCCTGTTTATACCTGCCGCTTTACTGTTCCTGGGCGGTATCTGTTGTCTCCTGAGATTCTGTCTGAGAAGCAGATGCGTCTGCTCCCAGAATCTCTACCCGGTCAGAATAGGTATCCTGAATAATGCATACCCAGGTCTTTCCGGTATCCAATGTGATCTGGTTGCCGTTGGTATCATAATAATAGGTGGGGCCCCACGGAGTCTGTTTGCTCCAGGTGATATCGATGGCTTTTCCGTTCACGATATATTTCCCCACATTTCCGGCATCCACATCAATGTTCAGATAACCGTTTTCATCATAGTTCCGCCAGGTGGAATACTGAAGGATAATATTTTTATAGGCCAGCTGCTCGCCCGTCAGTTCATCAATCTGCTTGTCTCCGAACTGATAACGGTAATACAGCTTATCCTCCGGATTGTATTCAAACCAGGGCTCGTTGAGGAAATATCCCGGCTTTACAATCTGCGCGTCCGTACCCGGCAGGTCGATCTCATCGTCAACGGAGCAGAACGCATATCCGGGCACGAAATCCTCGGCGTATTCCTGGCTGTATCCGTTGATTTCAATCCCCTTCTGAATCCCTTCAAAGCTGGTATAGGCATTGTGCGGGGCCTTTCTGTCCGTGGTGCGGTAGAATACCTGATCGCCGTAGCCGGCAAGTCCGCTCAGATTATCCACCTCCGGCAGTTCCAGATACGGTACCGCATAGGCGGACTGTCCGTAATGGGTGTAGATAGCGTCAAAGCCTGACGCATAGAAAATATAATAATCCCGACAGCTGCGGACCGGACCGATTTTTTCCAGATTGTCATAATCCTCAAAAATAGCCATCATTCGGGTGATGCCGCCTTCCACCGGCGCTTCATACATCACGCCTGCATTGGCGATGCCTGCCTGCGGGCATGCCGCCTGTACATTGTTGATCATCACAGCCACCGGCCTTCTTCTTCCGATGGCCTCCGGAACGTATTCTCCTGTCAGATAACTGGTCACATACCCTTCCGGCGGTCCTTCCGGAGTCGGTTCCGGCGTCTGAGCCTCCAGAACCTCCGGAGTGGGAGTTTCCTGAGCCTGCGCCTCCTGGGTCACCGTGGGGGCAGGGGTGGCTTCCGCCTCTGTATCTGTCTTCTTACAGCCTGCCAGCAGGGTGCCCGCAGCGCCCAGCAGGAAAATCAATGCCGCATATTTTTTCATGATAAATGCCTTGCTCCTTTTATCTCGTAATGTGCAGGCTTTCCAGCGCCTGCTCCTGCTTCTTCTCCATCTCTGTCCGTTCCTCTTCATCCATATGATCGTACCCCAGCAGATGGAGCATGCTGTGCGCGATCAGAAAAGCGTATTCCCGAAGGATACCATGTCCGTAAGCCTCGGCCTGCCGCATGGCAGTGGGAATGGAAATCATGATATCCCCCAGCAGAAGTTCCCCGGTATCGGGATGAAAATATCCGGGATCCTCCTCCAGAATCTCATATTCCGCAGGGGACGGAAAATCCACCATCGGGAAAGACAGCACGTCTGTGGAGCGGTCAATTCCCCGGAACTTACGGTTGGCGCTGCGGATCTCTTCATCATCCGTGAGTACCACGTTGATCTGCGCCTCATAGGGACACCCCTCCTGATCCAGCACCGTCTCCGCCACCTGGCAGGCCACCTGTTCGAAATCAAAATCAAACTGCCGTTCCTGTTCGTTTTCCAGAGAAACCGTCATCTTCGTCCTCCTCTCCCTTTCCTGTGGGAAACCTTTCCCGTCATCTGTTCATCTTCCAGGGGATTCTTTTTTTCATATGCCTCGTAGGCCTGGACGATTTTCTGAACCAGGGGATGACGCACCACGTCCTTGCTGGTCAGCTGGCAGACGGCGATGTCCTCCACCTTTTTCAGTACCTGGAGCGCCACCTCCAGACCGGACTTCTGGCCGGAAGGCAGATCTTTCTGAGAGGAATCCCCTGTGACAATCACCTTGGAACCGAATCCGATCCGGGTGAGGAACATCTTCATCTGTGCCGGCGTGGTATTCTGTGCCTCATCCAGAATGATAAAAGCGTTATCCAGGGTTCGTCCGCGCATGTATGCCAGAGGCGCCACTTCAATCAGGCCCTTTTCCATATTTTTTGTGAAGCTCTCCGGTCCCATGATCTGATACAGCGCGTCATAAAGCGGCCGCAGGTAGGGATCCACCTTGCTCTGCAGATCGCCGGGCAGAAATCCCAGCTTCTCCCCGGCCTCGATGGCCGGCCGCGTCAGAATAATCCGTCCCACTTCATCGTTGCGGAAGGCGGTGATGGCCATGGCCATGGCAAGATACGTTTTACCCGTACCGGCAGGTCCCACGCCGAAAACAATCATTTTTTTCCGGATTTCATCCACATATGCCTTCTGTCCCAGTGTTTTGGGCTTCACAGGACGCCCGTTGATGGTATGACAGATGCAGTCTTCATCCATCTGAGCCAGAGGCGCTTCCCGGTCCTCCAGGGCCAGCGCCAGCGCATAGTCCACATTCTGTCCCTGAATCACATTTCCCCTGACGGAAAGCTTCAGAAGCTCCTGAAAAATACCGGCAGCCTTTTTCACGCTGGGCGCGGGGCCGATAATCTTCAGCACACCGTCCCGGGAGATCAGCGTCACCCGCAGCGTCCGCTCGATCTTTTTGATATGCTCGTCAAACTGACCAAAGAGATTCCGCTCATGTTCCGCGGGTATTTCCATCTGCTGTTCTATGATGCTGTTGGTCATGTATCCTTTTCGTCCTTTCTTTGCGGTATTTCTCACACTGCCTTTTATTTTACCATTTTTTCGTCAGAATGAAACCCCCTTTTTTCTTTCAATTTACTTTCAGATTCCGTCACCTGTAAAAATGCATATTTATACACTGCATTTGCCGCACAGATTTCCGCAGGTTCATCCGGGAAACGGACATTTTCTCCGGATTATGCGGGGTCCTCCTCGTCCTCTTCCGGCTGCCAGGCTTTTCCAAACTGAACATCTTTAAAAAGCGCGGCCAGACCTGTGATCTGCTTAAGCCGCAGGATTTCATCTTTTTCCATACCCAGATGCCTGGAAATCCAGGCGTCCGATCTTCCCAGTTCATGCAGTTCCCGGACAATATTGCTCATCAAATCCACATCGTGGCTTCCTCTGGCCCGGTTATGACGGATGGTGCTGGCCATCCTCTGATCCAGGGGTTTATCAATGACAGAAACCGGCAGCAGCCCTTTTTCCCTCTCATAAATATCAGGATGCTCCTTCATCACCCGGTACCGGTGAAATCCGTCGACAATCACATACACATCCTGAGAACGGGCATAATAGCAGACCACCGGCATGGTATAGCCGTCCTCCTTGATGCTCTCATAAAGCAGTTTCATCTCCGGAGGCGCCACCGTATTGGGATTGTAAGTGTTGGGTTTTACCTTTTCCAGAGGAACCGCAATGACATTGTAAACGGGACTTTTATACTCCATATTCCATCTCCTCGATACTTTTATATTTTTCTCTGATCAGATCAATTCTCTTCTGCTGCTGGCGGGTCATGCCAAACCCCATAAAACGGCAGGTATGATCATTTTTCAGGATGCAGTAGCACATCCGTTTCCAGCTGGGGATATCTTTGGTGGACCGGATATCGTCCGTGTTGTCCGGAATCTTTCCCACAAATACGATGCGGGATTTTTTGTTTCTCGTATAATTGGACACTCCGTTGCGCCGGATCTGATATCCATGCGCTTCCAGTTCCCGGATTGCTTCTTCATCAAGCCCCCCGCCTGTCTCATGCCAGAACTGAATGGAGGTGTTGAACTTTTTCACATAATTGTTCCGCAGTCTGGCGGGAAGGGTATCCAGCAGAAAAATGGTGTAGGATTTCCAGGTATGCCCTTCCGGCAGCGTCACATTCCGGTATCCCATGGCTTTGGTTCTGCCGTAAATGCTGGAAAAATTGGCGCCCTGCACCCGCCCTACCAGTTTGGCCCAGATTTCCGGGTCGATTACCCGATACAGATTCAGAGAGTCTTTGGAATAGTCGTTAAAGGGGGAAGCCACCCGCATCTGGGAAACCTTGAGGCCGGCCTTATAGTAGAGATCATACAATTTGTTGTAATCGTAATTGAAAAGATAGTTGGCATGCCAGATATCCTGATGTGTCCAGTCATACAGCGGAGATGCGCACCACACGTCTTTGAAATGTTTTGTAATCCAGCAGACTCCTTTGTAGCCGTATTTTTTATTAAGAAATCCGCTGTAGCGCTGGAGAGATTCGTCCGCCCGCATTCCCAGCAGACACACCGTCTTTTTTTCACCGTGGGACATCCGGTACCAGCGTCCGAACTGTTTTGCCAGATCCTCCTGATGCATCCGGTAACGGTAGGTGGTCATGGGATTGTTCTTCAGGTTGATCACATACTCCTTATCCGGCATGGGCCGGACCCAGCTGTCTTCTTTTTTATCATCCCAGGGATACCAGAACATCTCGTAGTTTCCCACCGCCGTCCGGGTGGCCATAGGCAGACAGACCCAGTAGGGCTCCACCCGGTCTTTAATTCTTTCAAAAGTCCGCTCGATGTATTCTGTGGTGACCGTATACTGTGCTTCGAAATCCTGGTGAAATACGCCGATTGGCTGATTCGGATAATGCTTATCTCTGAAATCCAGCAGCAGGTTCAGCAAAAGTCCGCTGTCCTTTCCCCCGGAAAAAGAAATGTAGATATTATCAAATTCCCTGAATATAAAATCCAGCCGCTCCAGAAGCGCGTCGTAAACATTCTGCTCAAGATACTCCCGTACCATTTGGAAAAATTCCCCCTTCTGTCCGTAAAATCTGCAGCCGTTTTTTGTCATCCCGGCCTGACCGCCGCGAAAATTTCCATTTTTTTCCAGACCTTTTGTTGGATACTGTAGCACAATACGAAAGTAAATTCAACATTTTACGACAAAAAAAGAGACGCGTCACAACTCCGCGTCTCTAAAAAAATATATGCAGGACGGTCAGTCCGGAACAGACGCCACCGCGTCTGCCGGGATGGGGCAGACGTATCCGCCCGCCGTCCGTTTATCAAATTCTTCCCGGGCCTTTTTGAGAAGTTCCGGGCGCTCGAAGAGTTCAACGGCCGCGGCCGCCAGTACCTTTCCCGCATGGACGGCCGCTTTCTTTCCAACTGAGGTTCCGTCACAGGAAACGTTCTGCCAGCTGTGTCCCGGGCAGCCGTTGGGCCAGGAAGCCACATGAATCTGCGCGGTGGGGGTAAGCCAGCTGACATCTCCCACATCGGTGGAGCCGGCCAGAAAGGCTTCTCCCTGATACAGAGGCGCCAGGAAATCGTTCATGGCATGTCCCCATGCTTTCTGCATCTGAGCCACCTGTTCCTTGATCGCGGGATCGTTTGCGGCGCCCAATCCGGGTACGCGGTCGCTTCCGGGATATGTCCGGGCCAGCTGATCCGTGAAATCCAGCTCTTCCTCTGTGTGGGCGGGAACACCCAGCTGTCGGAAACTGTCATACAGCACCGCTTCCAGCACATGATTGCTGACCGTATCCGCCAGACCGTCAATGAACTTCTTTTCCACGGTGGTTTCCGTCATCAGCGCCGCGCCCTGCGCAATCTTATCCACCCGATCCTGCAGCTGCAAAGCTTCCCGGACATGATTGGAACGGATCATGTAAAGAACGCTGGCTCTTGGCTGAACCACATTGGGACTCAATCCGCCGGCATCCGTGATGGCGTAATGCACCCTGGCGCGGGTACTCATGTGCTCCCTGAGAAACTGCACGCCGATATTCATCAGTTCCACAGCGTCCAGCGCGCTGCGCCCCATCTCCGGTGACTCTGCCGCATGGGAAGCAACGCCGGTGAATTTGTACTGAATCTGGATACAGGAATTAGAGGAACCGGTGCGTACCTCGTTGACATCCTCCGGATGCCAGGTCAGCGCCGCGTCCAGGGATTTCCACACACCGTCCCGGGCCATAAATGCCTTGGAGGCGACACCTTCCTCCCCCGGACAGCCGTAAAGAATCACCGTTCCGGTATGACCCGTTTTCTTCAGATATGCTTTTATACCCAGCGCAGCTGCCATAGCTCCCGCGCCCAGGAGATTATGGCCGCACCCGTGTCCGCAGCCTCCCGGCACCACTTCTTTGCGCACCAGGCTTCCGGCCTCCTGAGAAAGCCCGGAAAGAGCGTCGTACTCTGCAAGAATTCCGATTCTGGGACTTCCATTGCCGAACTCTGCCGAAAACGCAGTGGGGATGCCGCAGATTCCTCTTTCCACCCGGAATCCTTCTTCCTTTAGTGTTTGGCAATAGCAATCCGCCGATTTCTCTTCCAGAAGAGAAAGTTCCGCATACTCCCAGACCTGGTCAGCCACCCGGCCAATCAGATCTTTTTTCTCTTCTACGGCAGCCACCGCCGTCTGCTGTTCCTGTGTCATTCTATATCTCCTCCTTCAAAAAAGGCTGTTACACGAATCACAGTTCATGCGACAGCCTTCCATTTCATCTGTGTTGGCCGAATGGCCATAAAGAGATCCCCCGCTTACAGGACCTTGGACAGAAATTCCTGAAGTCTGGGATTCTTCGGGTTCTCAAAAATCTCTCTGGGAGTTCCCTGTTCCATCAGCTTGCCGTCTGCCATAAACAGCACGCGGTTTCCCACCTCACGGGCAAATCCCATCTCATGGGTTACAACCACCATGGTCATACCTTCATGGGCCAGTTCCTTCATAACATCCAGAACCTCACCCACCATCTCCGGATCCAGAGCGGATGTGGGTTCATCGAAGAGCATCACCTCCGGCTCCATGGCCAGCGCGCGTACAATGGCCACACGCTGTTTCTGCCCTCCGGAAAGCTGAATGGGATAAGCGCCGGCCCGGTCTTTCAGTCCGACACGATCCAGAAGCTCCAGAGCCTTGGCCTCCGCTTCCTCCTTGGCCATGCCGCGCACCTTGATGGGCGCCAGCGTCATATTGTCCAGAATGGTCATATGGGGGAAGAGATTAAAATGCTGAAACACCATTCCCATCTTCTGACGGAGCTGGTCAATATTCAGCTTTTCCATCTTTCCCTGAGCATTTCTGTGCTTTTTCTGGGTAATGTCCACCCCTTTGAACACAATGGAACCGCCGGTGGGCTCTTCCAGCAGATTCAGACTGCGCAGGAAAGTGGATTTTCCGGAACCGGAAGGTCCGATAACCGCCATCACGTCTCCTATGTTGATGTCCACAGTCACGCCGTCCAATGCCTTGATGGCTCCCATGTTATAATGCTTTTTTAAATCTTTTACCTGAATCATGCTATCTTGTGTCGCCACGGCGCATCCTCCTCTCGAAATAAGCAATCAGCTTGGATGTGGGGAAACACAGGCAGAAATAAATCGCCGTCGCCACCAGCAGCGGCTCTGTAATGACAAAAGCCGCACCCTTTACCGCATTTACCGCGGACATAATATCCTGCACACCGATGGTATAGGTGATGGCGGATTCCTTAATGATAACTACAAACTCATTGGCGATGGCCGGAAGAATATTCTTCAGCGCCTGGGGCAGAACAATGTAACGAAGGTTCTGCTTCTGTGACAGTCCCAGAGAACGGGCAGCCTCTGTCTGGCCGGAATCCACAGACTGAATACCGGCACGGATGATCTCACACAGATAAGCACCGGAATTCATTCCCAGCGCCACCACACCCGGCAGAAAACGGTCAAACCGGATAAAACCGAACAGACGGATTCCCGGTACGTCGATCAGGCTGAATACCCCGTAATAAATGATGAACACCTGTACGATAACCGGCGTGGAACGAATAATCTCCACATAAGCTGTCGCAAGAAAAGAAAGCGGGTTAAAACGGGAAAGCTTGGCCAGAAATCCGCCGCTGCGCAGATGCCCGTTTCCATCCAGACCCAGCGCCCGGAAGGGGCGCAGGCTGGACATCCGCATCAGAGCCAGAATAAGGGCCAGGCAGAAACCGATCACTACCGTAAATAACGCCAGAAGAAGGGTTACCAGGGTACCCTGCCAGAACAATTCCGCGTAGGGAGTGATTTTGGAAAAGTTTTCCAGCTTGATGAAAGATTCCATAAGGGTCTCCTTTCCGGATTATTCCTGAATGTTACCTTCTTCGTCCAGCAGTCCCTCATAGGTCTGGCCAGACGCCTGCTCATTGGCCTCTGCCACGAATTTGTCCATGCTTCCATCTTCGATGGCCGCGGCAATCGCCTCGTTTACCGCATTCAGCAGTCCTTCGTTGTCCTTGCAGACACCGATGGCAGAACCTTCCTGATCATAAGGCACATCCATCACGATCTCCAGATCCGGATAATTGCTCTGATAGCTCTCAGCCACTACCGTCTCAATGTAGGCGGCGTCCATGGTGCCGGCCAGAAGCTCCGCGATAATATCAGTTACCTTGGGAAGAGAAATGATATCCGCGTCCGGAGAATTGGTCTGCGCCAGATCCAGCTGAATCGACGCTGTCTGCGCTCCGACAGTCACATCGGGATTGTTGATAGCTTCAAAAGAATTAAACTTGTCCGCGTTCTCCTTGGTGGTTACCAGAGACTGTCCGCCGGTATAATAGATATCGGAAAAATCCATTACAGATTCCCGGGCGGGGTCCGGAGACAGTCCTGCCATTCCAAGATCCACGGATTTCGTCTGCAGCTCGCTGATTACGCCGTCAAAATCCACGGGAATCACTTCCAGCTCCAGACCCATATAATCGGCAATGTACTGTGCCAGCGCCATGTCGAAACCGGCCAGCTGGGGAGTTCCGTCATCTCCGATAGCATAGAATTCATAGGGAGCAAAGTCCGGGCTGGTGGCCACGGTCAGGACGCCGTCGGTCACGGTCTCCACATCGGCGCTGCTTCCCGCATTCTCTGCCTGCGTATCCTCTCCGGTATCGGCCGCGTCATCGGCCGCTTCCTGAGCGCTGTCACCGGCAGTATCTTCTGTGGCAGATGCAGTGTTGTCCTCAGAAGCTGTATCGGAGCCGCCTCCGCATGCAGTCATGGATACCAGCATTCCGGCTGTCAAAGTCAGGGCAACGAATTTCCTTTTCATAATTATTCCTCCTCGCAGTATAAGTATTTTTTCTCCCGAAAGGGCATCTGTTGTTGGACTGCCTCAGGAACAGGCGTCTCTGCCTTCCGGAAAGAAGATGGTATAAATATGTAGTAAAAACTCATATTTATTTATTATATCCGATTTTCAGAATTAATCAAGTAGAAAAACAGGAAATTTGCGGAAGGATTGCGCCGTTAAATCATGGCTGCCCCTCTGAAAGATCCGGGGAACTCTCCCGGACTGTTACCGGCGTTTTTTTCACACAGGATCGAATCACCGTGACGGTCCCTTTGGAAACGCAGGTATCCGTATCGATCTGTACGCGCACCTGATGGTCGGTCACCTCAGCCCCCTCTTCCACCAGATTAGAAAGAAAACGGGTCAGATGTTCTTTTGCCACAGCCTTTGCCTTTTCTTCATCATACGAAACAGTCACCTTCCGGTACGTCTGACGAATGATTTTTCCATAAGAAACAGGAAGGCAGAAGCTTTTGGTGAGACGGACAGGCTTTTCCCAGCGGATCGTTTCCTGCATCTCTCCCGGCTGACCTGCCAGAGAAAACTCCCGGCCAAAAAGGCGGATAAAAAAATGACTCTCCGGGGAACCCACGGACTGTTTCCGCGTCTCTTTCATGGGAAACTCATCGTAGTACTGATACGAAACCTTCATAAGAATATCCGCGTCCGCTCTCACATACTCATAGCGCTGTACGGTCTGCTCATTGTTGAGGATTTCCAGCGCTCCCGTCACCAGCACGTCGCCTTTTTTTACCTGCTGTCCGGCCTGTACCAACGGCATGCCCTGCCGGGTGACGATGCTGACCACAGTGCCGTCCCGGTCCGCCGTCAGATCCCAGGAAGCGGCGTCGCTCTCCTCTGAATCCTGTGCTTTTTGCTGGTTTTCCCGTATGGAAACGGTCAGGCAGGTGCCTTCCAGTTTCGCGGATACCCAAACCACATCGGGGAACGCCTGCCGGACGCTGGCGGCTATCTCGCTGCAGTCCACCCGGCTTTTAAGAATGCCTGCCCGCACGCCCTCCTGATCCAGCATGCGCAGAATGGTTTCCCCGGAGTTATGCAGATTTCCCTCTACCCGGATATCCCAGAGAAACCAGGAGCAGCCATACAGAAACATGGCGCAGACCAGGACGCCGGCCAGCAATGCCTTCCTCTTTTTCCCCGTTTTCAGCAGAAAAGGCAGTCCGTGCCGTTCCAGAATCCGGATTCTGGAAGCGGTTTTTTTGCAGAATGGTTTCAGCCGGAAAACATCGGCGGCTGCCAGTTCCATCTCATAAAACAGGCGTTGGTTTTTCAGGTTCCACAGAAGAATCCCGTTATGTACGCAAAGGGAAAGAAAACGCTCCGGCATGGGGCTTTCCAGCCGGATTCTCACATAGCCTTTCAGATAACGCCGAATTTTTTCTGTCAAGGCACATCCTCCTATCCGATTTGATTCCTGACAGTCTGACTCTGCCGCCGGCCCTGCAGAGACTGTAGGGAAAAGATGTCCTTCCCTGCGGATATCTGTCACAGTTCAAAAGAGATTCTTCCGATCTGGCCGACGATCTGCATTTCCTGCTGATTATAAAAACGGATCTGCAGATTTTTTCCTTCCACACGGATCCGGCAGTTGGCGGCCAGAACCAGAAGATGCTCCGGCGTGTATTCCAGAACCGAGCGATAATTTTCCAGCAGAAGTTCTGAGGTTCCGGTCATGGTCAGAAGCGCGTCTCGGCAGGCCAGATCCCGGGGGAGCTCCAGTGACTGGGCCAGCACTTCCCTCCAGATGGGAAAGCGATTTTTCTTCATGGCATCCTCCCCGGTTTTATTATTCAATCTATGTGTGTGTTTCCGGAAATATGAGTTGCGGCTTTGGAGAAGATTGTTATAGAAAAACAGAAAAAAACGGTAGTTTTTTCCGAATGGATTCCGTATGATAGGGCTGATCCTGCCGGATACGGCAGATAATTACAGGAGGGACTGCATGTGAAAGCCTTACACAAAAACTCAGAACTTTATTCCAAACTCTTTTCCCTGGTACTGCCCATTGCCTTTCAGCAGTTCATGCTGGCAGCGGTGAATGCTTCCGATGCTCTGATGCTGGGCCTGGTGGACCAGGATTCACTCTCCGCCGTATCGCTGGCAGGACAGATTCAGTTTGTATTCAATTTATTTCTGGCGGCCATGACCATCGGCGCCAGCATGCTGGCCGCCCAGTATTGGGGAAAAGGCGACCGGGACGCGGTGGAACGGATTCTGGCGATGGTGCTGAAAATCACAGCCCCGGTATCGCTTGCGGTATTTCTGGCTGCCGAGCTGTGTCCCGGACTGCTGATGCGGATCTTTACACGGGAGGAAGTGCTGATTGCCGGCGGCGTTCAGTATCTGCAGGTGGTGGGACTGTCCTATCTGATGACAGGCATTTCCCAGATTTTTCTCTGTATTCTGAAAAACAGCGGCCAGGCGCTGAAAAGTACAGTGATCAGTTCTTTTTCCGTGGTGCTGAATATTTTTCTCAATGCGGTCTTCATTTTCGGCCTCTGGATTTTTCCCGAGATGGGGATTGCCGGAGCGGCTCTGGCCACTGTGATTTCCAAGGCGGCGGAGCTTGCATGGCTCCTCTGGGAATCCGGAAGAAAAGACCGGATTCATCTGCGGCCGCATTATGTGGCGCACACAGATCCTCTGCTTTGGAAGGATTTCTGGAAATATACCACGCCGGTGCTGGCCAATGAAATGGTATGGGGATGTGGATTTACCATGTATTCTGTAATTATGGGACATCTGGGAAGTGACGCGGTGGCTGCCAATTCCATCGCCAATATTGTGAAGAATCTGATTGCCTGCTTCTGTACCGGCATTGGCAACGGCGGCGGTATCATCGTGGGAAATGAGCTGGGGCAGGGCAATCTGGAAACGGCCCGCAGCTATGGGGGCAGCCTGTGCCGGATTGCCATCGTAAGCGGCGCCATCTCCGGCCTGGTGCTTCTGGCACTGTCCCCGGTGATCCTTTCCGTGGCCAATCTCAGCGCCGTATCCGCCGGTTATCTGAAGGGGATGTTGGTGATCTGTTCCTATTATATGATCGGAAAATCGGTAAATTCCACCACCATTGCCGGGATCTTCTGTGCCGGCGGTGATTCCCGTTTCGGCCTGCTGTGCGACACCGTGGTGATGTGGGTGATCGCGGTTCCTCTGGGACTGCTCTGTGCTTTTGTGCTGAATCTGCCGGTACTGGCTGTCTACTTCGTCATCAGTCTGGATGAGATGGTGAAGCTTCCCGCCGTATACCGTCATTATAAAAAGTACGCCTGGGTGCGGGATCTGACCCGGTAAGCCCCGGCTTGTCAGACTGGCTTTATAAAGATCAGGCTGAACCACAGAACCATCTGCTCCCCCATAAAGTAGTCCATATGGTTCTCCTCGATACTTTTTGTCAGAAGGATCCCATGGCTTTCGATACAGGGATGCATCTGCTCCGGATGGAGGCAGGCCCTTTTGGGATAGGCGCATTTTTCGCAGATGGAACAGGAATCCGAGGAAAGGGTGTAACACTTCCACGCGTCGTCCTTCAGAAACTGTTCGATCTGCCGGGTGATCTCTTCATGATCTGCCTTGGTGGCAAGCAGCGCATTCATATTCGAGTAGTCGGGGACCTCCGCCACGGAAGAAAATAACAGGGCATAGGGATACCCCTGGCAGACCTCCATACAATGGGCTACGGTTCCCACTGCCGGGGGACAGGACCAGGATTTTCCGTAACGGGGACATTCTTTTTTGCAGATGGTACGCACTTTGTCATTGAATTCGATATCCCGGGTAGATAAAAAAGCGTACTGGTAAATGGGAAACCGGGTAATATATTCTTCAATGGAATCAAACTTCATGATGCCTTCTCTCCTCTTCTCTTTTTCCTCGGTTCTTTTGTCTGTCCCGTCACAGGGACGGTTCTTCTTTCGGCTCGCGTTTTTTCACACGGAACTCTTCCACACAGATTTCATAGACATGAACGGCATCCACCATATGCTGCCGGAAAGAAAGATCGCTCTCCGGAGCCATATGACGCATCAGAAGCTCCAGACCCCGCAGCTTTTCCTCTCCTTTCAGCAGACGGATTGTTCCGGTCCCCATGAGGCTTTCAAAAGCCATGGAATACTGACAGGTATAACTTCCCCGAATCAGTCCTCCGACGCGGTCCAGTTCCACCGCCACCTGCTGCTGCCGGCAAAAGGCCCGGACTTTTCTTCCGCTGGTGGCTGAATGGATATAAAACCGCAGCCGTCCTTCTTCTTCATATTCATATCCGTAGTTGACCGGGACAATAAACATGCCCTCCGAATCCACCGTGCCGATCCGCAGCACCTGACATTCCTCCAGAAGCTGCCGGATCTTGCAGGGATCCAGAACTTCTCTTTTACTGAGTCTCATTCTGGCCATCGGAAATCCTCCTTGCTGTAATTCTTTGCCGCCCGGTATTCGGGCGGTTGTCTTCGTGTTATACAAAATAACGCCTCCGGTACAGCCCTTCTGCATCCACCAGACGATCCAGAAGACTGCTGACACTTTCGCTGGGATGATAGACGGCAATGGAAAGTGTTCCTCCCACAATGCTGACGATGGTATTCTCTTTTCCCAGGAGAATATCCACCTGCCCTTTTTTCTTCATGATCACTCTGCGGATAATCTTCACGGCCATTTCGCACCGTTTATCCTTCAGCCATCCACAACGCTGGGTACGGAGCGGACTATACTCCTGCACATACATCTCAAAGGGATAATAACAAAGCAGTTTCACCACCAGGGACACCACCCGGTCACAGAATGCAGACAGCTGTCTCTCCTGCAGAAAGTACTGTTCTGCCTGGCAGAAAAACTCCGCGCATCCTTCCCCTTCCGGCCGGGGGAAAAGATCAATCAGTTCATAATCCTCCCCGAACAGCATATTCAATTTTTCAGTTCTGGTCATAAAATGTTTCACTTCCTTAATTTACGATTCCTCTGTCCACTGAGACGGCCAGACCGTCGCGGGTTCCTGACTGCTGCGCCCGGCTGCCGCGCGTTCCACTGCCGCCGCTGCGTTAAGAAGCGGGGCATCCGCTCCTGCGGGAACCGAAGCGGCAGTTTCCCGCAGGATATCGCAGACCTCTGCGCCCGTCAGATACGGGTTGATACTGTATACCAGAGCCGCAGTGCCTGCCGCATAGGCAGACGCCAGAGAAGTTCCTTCCGTATACTGATACTGACTGGTGCTGATTCCCAGGGTATCCTTTTCCACCCAGGTGGTACAGATACCTGTTTGTCCGTCTCCTCCCGGCGCCGACAGATCCGCCCGGCTGCCGCGGCTGCTGTAGGAAGCCAGCGACACGGAGCCGTCATCTCCGGGTGCCACCGCTTCCACCACCAGAATTCTTTCCCTGACATTTTCCTGATCTATAGCGCTGACAGGATCAGCGGCAGCGTCCTGGTCCGGCCGGTTGCCTGCAGATTTGCAGATGAGAAAATCATTTCCGGCATTAAGAAGACCGGAAAACAGATATTCCAGCGCGTCCGTATATTCCCGGAACAGATCGCTGTCTTCGGCGGAAGAGAAACCTTCCTGATCAAAAAACGAAAGGCTTACGTTGACCACCCGGCACTGGCGGACAGAAATCAGATATGCCAGTCCCGTCTGGACAGCCATCAGATCAATTTTATTTTCCGTGACAGACATTCCCCAGGCCGACACGCCGTAGAGTTCACAGACCGATTCCGGTACCATGCCGGAGATACCCGTTTCATTATCCAGGCCTGCGCCGATGATGCCTGCCACAGCCGTTCCGTGGGGATCCGGATTACCTTCGGGATCTTCCAGCTGGTTGGCCAGAGGCGGCGCCGCAAAGAAAAGATCTTCATGCGTATCAAAAAATCCGGTATCAAACAGTCCGATACTGATGGGGTTGTTCATCCGGTCCATGCAGTCCCAGGCCTCCTCCATATGGATCGTCTCAAGGGGCCATGTATCCGTAAGGCTGTCCGAATTCCACTGCCCCTTCCACCGCTCGTCGGAGGGAATAAAATCTCCTGTAAGGCGGCAGAGAAGATTTTCCATGAATGTCTCAACAAGGCCGGTATCTACCAGATGCTTTCCCAGCTGATCCAGTTCTCCGCGCGTCCTGCTCTCTTCAAATTTTATCTGGTACAGGGAGATATCCTCGACATATCCCACCACCTTGCCGTCCAGGGCCTCCAGCTTTTCGTTCAGCTCCTCCTCAGTCCTGGAGCTTATAACCAGAAGCTCGTTGTCAATATATTCCACCCCGGCAGCATCATCCACCGCAACATGCTCTTCCTCCGGGCTGGTATAATAGATGGAGTTGACCGGAGCGTTCAGCTCCTCCAGGCTGCTCATGGGCACTTTTGTCTCTTTCAGATACAGACAGGTTCCTCCGATCCCCGCAGCCGCCAGGAGACAGACTGCCAGCAGCCATTTTCTGCGCTGTGCTTTCATGACTTTGCTTCCTCGCCGTGTCTCTGTATTTCTTCCCGTCTGCGCATCACAGAGGGATATCTGGAAAAATCCGTATGGGGCACTGCAGTGGCTGCCACCATCAGATGCAGAAAATCATCCACCGCGCCGAACTGTACATAATCCATTTTTCCGATCAGTTCCTCCGCTTTTTTCTTCAGCCCCCGGTCCAAAAGTATCTTTCTGGCGCCGGAAAGGGATGTATTTCCCGGACAGATAATCCGGTCCCGGCTGATATCCGGATACAGCCCGATGGTTACCCCGGACTCCTTGTTGATATGGGTGCCAAAGGCGCCTGCCACATAGAAACGGGAGATATCCTCCATGGAGAGGCCGATGACCTGTAGCATGTATTCCACCATGGTGCAGGCAGCTGCCTTCGTTTTTAAAAATTCATCGATATCCGACTGAAAGAAAAACAGTCCCGGTGCATACTCGGCCGCCAGTTCCCCTCCTTCCGGACGCTGAATCCACCGGGACGCCTCCGGCACCAGCTTTCCTCTGATGTCCATCCATCCGTAAAGAAACAGCTCCGCCAGAAGATCCACAATACCGGAACCGCAGATGCCTTTCGGCGCTATCTCTCCGATGGTATGAACCTGTATCTTTCCTTCCCGGATCCGTACCCTGTCCACAGCGCCCGGCTCGGCACGCATTCCGGTTCTGACCACACCGCCTTCCAGAGCCGGTCCGGCAGCGCCGGCCCCGACCACCAGAAAATCCTGATTTCCCACCACCAGTTCTCCGTTGGTTCCGATATCCAGGAATACGGAGAGTTCCGGACTGTCCGCGATACCTGCCGCCAGCACACCGCTGACGATATCGCCGCCCAGGTAATTGGCCTTTCCGGGGCAGCAGTATACATAACCGTCCATGGGAAGGTCCAGATCCCGGGCTGAAAGCGGTCCCGCATCCAGTGTCCGCACCGCATAAGGGGTATGGAACACGCAGAAAGCATCCAGTCCCAGAAGGAAGTGAACCATCGTCGTGTTGCCTGATACAATCAGCGCCGCACAGGCCGATACATCCACACCCGTCTCTGCCTCCAGCTTTTGCATAAGCTCCGAAAGGCCTCTGACCGTCGCCTTCTGAAGCTCTGCAAGCCGTCCGGGATCGTCCTTTGTATAGAAAATCCGGGTGAGAATGTCGGTTCCATAGCGGATCTGGGGATTAAATCCCGCCGCCTGAGCTTCCACCTGTCCGGTCTCCATATTCACCAGCTGCATCACCAGCGTGGTACTTCCCAGATCCACGCACAAACCGTAATGAGCCGCGGTGGTGTCTCCTGCTTCCAGCCGGGTAATCTCCCAGCCTTCTCCATCCCATGCCAGTGTGACCGTTATCTGCCAGTCTGCATCCGGACAGAGCGGATAAAGAGACCGCAGCGCTTTCACAGAAAAGCGTACCGGTTCCTGCCCGGAAATGCCCTGTTTTCTGATTTCATCTATTATTCGTTCTGTATCCGGCCGCGCGTCCTCCGCAGTAGGCGCGTCCGGACACAGGAAAAGTTTTCTGCTCCATCCGTTCTTCATCTGTGTGCCTCCCCCAATCGTAACTCTTATCTATTTTATTTCATTAGTCGTGAAAAAACAAGGGAAAGCGGCGGTTTAATAAATTATTAAGGAAGTCGCCCAAAAAAGCGGCGGAAAGGAGCGTTTCCACAGACCTCCTTTTTCGCCGCTTTCATAGCCGCAGCCATTTTTCAGACGATGGCAACGGCCTTTTCTGCATTCAGATTTTATACTTCCTCAGATATTGTTTCCGGCTCTCCCGGCATCTTCCAGGCGTGATGATCCGTGTGAAGCAGCTTGTGCGCCAGATGCGACATGGGTTTGCCAAGATAATCCTGATAACATTTCTGCACGGAAGGATTTTCATGGGAGAAACGCAGGTTGTTTACCCGGTCCAGGCCATACAGTACCTGGCACCGCTCACCTGCCAGTTCTTCCCCATCCCGGATGGGCTGACCGCCGCCGCCGGCGCATCCGCCGGGACATGCCATGATTTCCACAAAATCGTATTTGACCGTTCCTTTACGAATCGCTTCCATCAGACGTCTGGTATTTTTCAGGCCGCTGGCCACAGCCACTTTCAGATCCTGTCCTGCCAGATGAAATTCCGCTTCTTTCCAGCCGTCCATTCCCCGTACTTTCCGGAAGGAATCCGGATCCGGATTCTGGCCGGTGGCCAGATAGTATGCCGTTCTGAGAGCCGCTTCCATCACGCCGCCGGTGGCGCCGAAGATGACGCCCGCGCCGGATCCCACGCCCAGAGGCGCATCGAACTCTTCCTCCGGCAGCGTGGAAGGATCGATAAATTCTTCCCGGATCAGCCGGCTGATCTCCCGGGTGGTCAGCACCAGATCCACATCCTGTCCGGCATCCGCGTCATTGATGGACGGAATATCGCACTCATGTTTTTTTGCAATACAGGGCATGACGGAAACAGATACAATCCTGGAGGGATCCACATCCAGAAGTTTCGCATAGTAGGTTTTTGCCACCGCCCCGAACATCTGCTGCGGGGACTTGGCGCTGGAAAGCTGATCCACCATATCCGGATACTGAGATTTCATAAAGCGCACCCAGCCGGGACAGCAGGAAGTGAACATGGGATACTGATCAAGCTCACCCTTTTTCAGCCGGTCAAGGAACTCGGTTCCCTCCTCCATAATGGTCAGATCCGCGCTGAAATTGGTGTCGAAAATATAGTTGAAGCCGATTTCCCGCAGGGCTGCCACCAGCCGTTTCACCGTGGCAAATTCCCTGGACAGTCCAAAGGGCTCTCCCCAGGAAGTACGCACTGCCGGAGCCACCTGCACCACCGTGATTTTCTCCGGATCCGCCAGAACGTCCAGGGCGCGCTGCACATCGTCCCGCTCCCGGAGAGCTCCCACCGGACAGTGGGTGATGCACTGACCGCAGAGAGCGCAGTCGGACTCTTTGATTTTCCGGTTGCCGGATACGTCCACCGTGGTCCGGGATCCGGTTCCCGCCACATCCCAGATGTTCAGCCCGGTGATCTTATCGCAGACCTGAACGCAGCGCATACATTTGATGCATTTTTTCGCGTCCCGGATCAGCGGAAAATCCATGGGCCAGTCAGATTTGGGAAGCTGCTGTTTAAAAGGCAGATGCAGGATTCCCAGAGAATTGGCCAGAGACTGCAGGCTGCAGTTTCCGCTTCTTACGCAGGTGGGACACTGGCAGTCATGCTGGGACAGAATCAGTTCCACATTGTTTCTGCGGCTTTCCCGCACCTTGGGACTGTTGGTGTGAATCACCATGCCTTCCCACACTTTATTGTTGCAGGCGGTTACCAGCTTCGCGCTGCCTTCCACCTCCACCACACAGACACGGCAGGCGCCGATCTCGTTGATATCCTTCAGATAACACAGGGTTGGAATGTGAACCTGCGCGCTGCGGGCTGCTTCCAGAATCGTTGTTCCCTCTTCCACCGAAACGGGAATTCCATTGATTGTCAGATTTACCATTTCTCCACTCTGCCTCCTTTCAGAATACCAAATCCAAAGTGATCACACCGCAGGCATCTGCCGGCTTCCTGCATGGCCTCCTCACAGGTCATGCCGCACTCGATCAGTTCAAAATCCTTTGCCCGCTGGGCCGGCTGCCGTTCTTTCATATTTACCCGGGCACAGCTGGGACGGTTGGACTGGCGGACATCCGGAATCTGCACATCCACGGAAATCACATGATGATATCCCAGATATTCATCGATATTGGCGGCGGCCACCTTGCCGGCGGCGATGGCCCGGATTACCGTGGCAGGTCCTGTCACGCAGTCTCCTCCGGCAAATACGCCGGTGATATCTTTGGAATTTACACCGCTCCAGTTCATGGCATCGATGACGCCCCGTTTCACCGGAATGCCCTGTTTTTCAAATTCTCTGGTCTCAATTCCCTGACCGATGGCCACAATCACCATATCACAGGCCAGACGTTTTTCCGGCTCCGAGGAATTGCGGGGCGCCGGACGGCCATGCTTCACTTCCCCGATAATCTGGGGCTGCACCCAGAGAGCCGCCACGTTTCCTTCCGCATCCTTTTCAATTCTCAGGGGCGCGTGAAGATCCAGAAGTTCGCAGCCTTCCTCCACCGCGCCTTCCACCTCTTCTCTCATGGCAGTCATGTCCACTGCTCTGCGCCGGTAAGCGATCCGAAGCCGCCTGGCTCCCAGACGGATGGAGGAACGGGCCACATCCATGGCCACATTGCCGCCGCCGATCACCACGATATCTTTTCCCGTAAAATCCGGAAGCTCCCCGTCGCCGATTCCCCGGAGCAGCTCCACAGCGGAAATCACACCCCTGGCGTCCTCGCCTTCAATGCCGATCTTCCGGTCAATATGCGCGCCGATGGCGATGTAAACCGCATCGTACTCCTGGCGCAGCTGGGCGATATTGGGATTTTCTCCCACGGTGGTCTCTGTTTTTACCTGAATTCCCAGATCGATCAGCTGGCTGATTTCCCTGTCCAGTTCTTCTCTTGGAAGACGGTAATTGGGAATTCCGTAGCGGAGCATTCCTCCCAGCTGCTTTCTCTGCTCATAGATGGTCACCGCATGGCCCATCAGGGTCAGATAGTAGGCGGCACTTAATCCGCCGGGACCGCCGCCGATGACCGCCACTTTCTTTCCTGTGGAAGCCGCGGGAGCCGGGTGCGGCACCTTGCCCGCATGATCCACCGCAAAGCGCTTCAGACCGCGGATGTTGATGGGATCGTCCATCATGGTTCTGCGGCAGCGCACCTCGCAGGGATGCTCGCAGATCAGACCACAGACGGCCGGAAGCGGGTTGTCCTTCCGGATCAGCCGTACCGCGTCCGCATACCTTCCTTCTGCCACCAGGGCCACATAACCGGGAATATCCACGCCCGCCGGACACTGAGAGACACAGGGCACCGGCTGGTTCAGTTCCAGCTTGCAGCGGCCCCGCAGCACATGCTCCTCAAAGTCATCCCGGAAGCCCTTGATTCCCTTCAGTACCATCCGGGCCGCTTCGTAGCCGATGGCACAGTCGGCGGAATAGAAAATATTTTTTGCCGTTTTTTCGATCATGTCGATAGTATCCAGGGTGGCTTCCCCATCCAGCACGGACTCCATCAGGCTCTGAAGCTGTCCCAGTCCCACCCGGCAGGGAACGCATTTGCCGCAGGACTGGGCGTGGCACATTTTGAGAAATGATGCCGCCAGATCCACGGGACAGAGTCCGGAAGGGCTGGCACTGATGCGCCGTTCCAGATCCTTATAGAGCTCTTCCACTGTCGTCTGAGCCTTGTTCTGTGTAATAATGCTCAATCTGCTCATCCATTAACCTCCTGCTTGTCGTTATTGTAAAATGCCCTGCCTCTGGGGAGCCTTTCCTTTTGCGAACAAAAAATATTCTTATTTTTCAACAGGACACCCTTCCCTGAAAAATAAGAAAAAGGCAACATCTACGGGAATGTAAATGTTGCCCAGACGGCCGGCCATTCCGGAAATTCCGCCACCCTGTGGTATTCCACTGAGCCGTCAGCAGCGAAAAATCCATTGTTTTATGACAATAGCGCCTTCGCATCGCGCGCTTTCTATTGCTGTAACCAATGTATCATAGCTTTCTACGCTCTGTCAAATGATGATTCTCACAAAATATTTTCTGCATTTTTGTTTAATGTGTCTATTTTTGCAATATATAAAATCGTTTTCCACTGTCTGTCAGACGGTTTTCCGTCCGGACAGATTTGACAAAATACCTTAAAAATGTCTACAATAACAATAAGACCGGAGATCTTTACTATTCCGTCCTTTTTTATGGCAAACCATTATGGTAGTGTCAAGTAATCTATGAAAAGCGAGCCTTGAAAAAAATAGGCTCAAAAGAACCTTGAAAACTGTAGATATTGATGAGGAAAAGCTCTCCGAGGGCTCAGGGCGCTGCCCTGAGAACCCGCAAGGG
>DVIN01000079.1 GCA_018711275.1 Candidatus Pullilachnospira intestinigallinarum | reverse complement strand
GACCGGGTTTTTGATGACGCCACTGTATTTATGATCAAAGGTGACAGTTACCGGGGACGCAAGCTGGAAACACTTGGTCTTGAGGCTGGTATCGCAAAACATACGGAGTATAAAAATGCGTAACTGTTAATGACATACATGATGCATTGGCGATTTTAAATTGACTGAGATTGGCGTTTTTAATCCGACTCTGAATGGCGAAAATCGCCCGACGCTAACAATCCCGGATCTATGAGCCGGAATGATATGAGAATACTCTGCGGGTAATCTGCGGAAAGAATACGCCGGAGGGGATTTTCCTTGAAATACCAGCGCTGCTGATGTATAATTTAATTAAATATTTATTAATTAAGGAGTTAATCATGAGCAGCGAGCTGAGGGAACAGTTTTTTTCATCAATCTTTCATTTTCGGAGACTGGAATCCGCGCTTTCATCGGAGTGCGAGATGCAGATGAATGAGATGGTGATTCTGCAGAGCATCGCGGGGGCGTGCTGCAGGGAGTGCACCTGCATGAACCTGGATGTGCCCAAGATGCAGAAGAAGCTGCACATCTCGAAGCCGGCCATCTCCTACATACTGAACACGCTGGAAAAGAAAAATTATATCATCCGTGAAATTGATTCCAAAGACCGGCGGAAGGTTTCCATCAGCGCCACACCGGAAGGAAAAGCGGCGGCTGAGGAATCCAGGAAAAAGACGGACGCCCTGTGGGCGGAGATCCTGGAACGGTTCGGGGAGGACAATATGAGACAGCTGATCGATCTGCTGGAAGCACTGGATGAGATTTATATGGACGCGGAGAACGCAAAAAAATAGGGTATGTCCTTTGGGACATACCCTGTTTTTTTACTACCGGCCCGGTCAGGCGGGGGTGTATGCAGGCTGTTTCTCATTTTCGCTGAGAATTTCCACCTGAATCTCTCCATCGGCGGCGGATGCCTCCAGTTCCACGGATTCCCGGGAATCACATTCCAGGATCTTGTCAGCCACCGCATTCTGCAGCAGGGACTGGATGGTCCGTTTCAGGGGCCTTGCGCCCAGCGCGGGATCGTAGCCTTTTTCCGCCAGCAGATCCACGGCGCTTTTGTCCACGGTAAGGCGGATGCCCTGTCCGGCCATCCGGCGGGTCAGTTTCGCGATCTGCAGGTCGGCGATTTTGCGTACATCCTCTTTTTTCAGAGGATGGAATACGATAATTTCATCCAGACGGTTTAAGAATTCCGGACGGAAGGTGGATTTCACCGCCTCCATCACCCGGGTTTTTATGTTTCCTTCTCTCTGGGCCGCTTCCCTCTTGTCATCCGGCGCAAAGCCCAGGGATGTTTTTCCGGTGATCTCTCTTGCGCCGATGTTGGAGGTCAGCACAATCACTGTATTTTTGAAGCTGACGGTGCGTCCCTGGGCGTCGGTGAGCCGGCCGTCGTCCAGAATCTGAAGCAGGGTGTTCCACACGTCCGGATGGGCTTTTTCGATTTCGTCAAACAGAATGATGCTGTAGGGTCTGCGCCGTACCAGTTCGGTCAGCTGTCCGCCTTCTTCGTATCCCACATAACCCGGCGGGGATCCGATCAGTTTGGAAACCGTGTACTGTTCCATATATTCGGACATATCCAGCCGGATCATGGCGTGTTCGTCGTGGAAAATCACTTCTGCCATGGCCCGGCACAGTTCTGTTTTTCCCACTCCGGTGGGACCGAGAAACAGGAAGGAGCCGATGGGACGGTCAGGATCCGCTACGCCGGTTCTTCCCCGTCGGATAGCCCGGGAAACTGCGGCTACGGCGTCTTCCTGGCCAATGACGCGGCCGTGCAGGCTGTCTTCCAGTCTGCGAAGCTGTTTCGTCTCATCCTCGGTCAGCATGGTCACCGGAATCTTTGTCCAGGAGGACACTACCTCAGCGATATCTTCCGCGGTTACTTTCCGGCACTGACTGTTCTGCCATTCTTTCTGTTCCCGTTTCAGCTGTTCGGAAAGGTTCCGCTGCCGGTCTCTGAGAGCGGCAGCTTTTTCATATTCCTGGGCGGCAGCGGCTTTTTCTTTCTCTTTCCGGATGGTTCGAATCTCTTCTTCCATCCGGGTCAGATGCGGAGGTATCTCAAGACTTCGGGTCTTGATGCGGGAAGCCGCTTCATCCATCAGATCCACCGCTTTATCCGGGAGAAAACGATCCGCGATATAGCGGGCGGAGAGCGTGACAGCGGCTTTTACAGCCTCCTCTGTGATGGTAAGGCCATGGAAAGCCTCGTATTTTTCTTTCAGTCCCATCAGAATCCGCACGGCGTCCTCCTCGCCGGGTTCCGTCACCTCCACCGGCTGGAACCGGCGTTCAAAGGCCGCGTCCTTTTCAATGTAACGGCGGTATTCTTTCTGAGTGGTGGCGCCGATCACCTGAAGACCGCCTCTGGCGAGAACCGGTTTCAGAATATTGGCGGCGTCCATGGCTTCGCTGCCGCCGGCGCCCGCGCCCATGATGGTGTGGAGTTCATCAATGAACAGAATCACATTTTTTTCGGCTTCCGCCTCTTTGAGAAATGTTTTCATCCGTTCCTCAAAATCCCCACGGAACCGGGCGCCGGAGAGCATTCCCACCAGATCCACGGCGATCAGACGCATACCGCGCAGATTGGCCGGAACCTTTTCTTCTACAATTCTCTGAGCGAGTCCTTCGGCCACGGCTGTTTTTCCCACGCCGGGCTCGCCGGTGAGAACCGGATTGTTTTTGGTTCTTCTGGAGAGGATCTGGATCATCCGCTCCAGCACATCCTCCCTGCCGATCATGGGATCATACTCCCCTTTGCGGGCTTTTTCGGTCATATCCAGACCGTATTTTTCCAGCATGCTTTCTTCTTCCCCTTCCGGTTTTTCTTCTTCCGGATCGGAGAGGGCTTCTCCCTTTTTCTTCGGGGAGATGTGCTCTTTTTCTGACTGGGGAGCCGCGAAGGGGCGTGCCTGGACAAGATCCCGGCGGATCGCCTCCGGGTCGGCTTCCAGAGAATGAAGCATCTGTACGGCGGCGCTTTCACCGGCGTCCAGGATACCCTCCAGCAGATCCTCCGGTTCCACCTTTTCATGACCGGCGCTTTTTGCCCGTCTTCCGGCCAGCTGCAGCACCTGTTCCGCCTCCTGGGAAAGCTGTACCGCATGAAAATTTCCCTGGGCGGAAGCCATAAAATCATACTGATGCAGATATTCCTCCATCAGATTCTGCGACAGACCGTTTTGCCGAAGGGCTTCTCCCGCGGCGCCGGAATCCTGAGCCAGCGCCCACAGAAGATGTTCACTGCCGATAAATCCGTGGTTCATATGGGCCACAAAACGGATGGCAGACTGGAACAGCTTCAGCATCCGTTCGCTGAATTGGTTCAGATTAATTTCCATTTGTACACACCTCCTTTTCCATGGTTGCGATATCATCCCGCAGCCGGGCGGCTTCTTCATAATTCTCCGCGTTTGCCGCCTCCGTAAGCTTTGCCTTTAGGGCGGCCAGCTTCCGCCGCATCACAAGACCGCTCACAGCCTGATCGGGAAATGCCCGGTCACCCATATGACGCGGCTCCTGTTTGCCCGGCCACCAGCCGGTATAATTGCGAAACTCTTCTGTGCGGCCGGAGGCAGCTGCCTTCTGCCACATCTTCTGCAGACAGTCCTGGCAGACAGGCACCTGGTAGACGGTGCCCATCCAGTTTATGTAAAAGATCCTGTCTGTTTTTTCTTTATTACAAAACTGACATCTCATAATGTTCACCTCTTTTTCTTTGCTGCGCCGACAGAAAACGACGCAGTTTAAAACTTAATAGTTAAGTTTTTAATAATATAATATATAAATATTAAAATGTCAATGGCTTCAGAGAAAATATTTTGATTTTTTTGAAATTTTTCTGAAAATATATGGAAATTTTTTTTCCGCCAGGTTTCCGTTGACTTTTTTCAGGAGAAAGCTTATGCTGTGTTTAAAAAGTTGCGTATACAATAATTGCATATACAATACACAGGCAGAGGGGTGGATTCTGATTGAAAAAAGTCTTCTTTTATTTGAAGCCGTACGTCCCGCGGATGATTCTGGGGCTGATTATCAAGTTTACAGGCACTATCATGGATCTGTTCCTGCCCTGGATTCTTTCTTATCTGATCGATGTGATCGTCCCCAGAGAACATTTGGGGGAAATTCTGTTCTACGGATTTCTGATGCTGGTCTGCTCCGTGACGGCCTGGGCGGGAAATGTCATCGCCAACCGGATGGCTTCCCGGGTGGCCAGGGATACCACCCGGCGGCTGCGGCACGATCTGTTTCACCGGATTTCCTATCTTTCCTGCCGGCAGACGGATGAATTTACCATCGCGTCCCTGGAGTCCCGGCTGACCACGGATACCTACAATATTCATCAGATGATCGGCATGATGCAGCGGCTGGGGATCCGCGCGCCTATTCTGCTTCTGGGCGGCATCACCATGACCATGTTCATGGAGCCGGTGCTGACGCTGGTGCTGCTGGCGGTGCTCCCCTTTGTGGCAGTGACGGTTTTTTATATTTCCAGAAAGGGCATACCGCTGTACACCCTTCTCCAGCAGGCCGTGGACCGGATGGTGCGGGTGGTGCGGGAAAATGCTTCCGGCATCCGGGTGATCAAGGCCCTCTCAAAAACGGATTATGAGAAGCAGCGGTTCGACGGGGCCAACCGGAATATCGTGGAGAAGGAGACAAAGGCCTCCGTCACCATGGCGGCCAGCAATCCGCTGATGAACCTGTTTCTGAATACAGGACTGACGCTGGTGGTGGTGGCGGGCGCTTTCCGCGTATATAGCGGCGCGACCCGGACGGGCACCATTCTTGCCTTCCTCACCTACTTTACCATCATCCTGAACGCCATGCTTTCCATCAACCGGATGTTCATGCTGTTCTCCAAGGGAGCTGCCTCCGCGAAGCGGATCAGCGAGGTGCTGGACGCCCCGGAGGATCTGACGCTGAAAGAGAAGGATCATCAGGATACGGACTGCCACATTCTGTTCGACCATGTGTCCTTTTCCTACCATGCCGGACGTCCGGAGGTGGTATCGGACATTTCTTTTGCCCTGAAAAAAGGAGAAACCCTGGGAATCATCGGAGCCACCGGCTGCGGGAAAAGCACCATTATCAATCTGCTGATCCGGTTTTACGACGCGGACGCGGGTACCATACGGATTGACGGGGATGATATCCGGGGAATTCCCTCCGAACAGCTGCACCGGAAATTCGGCATTGTTTTTCAAAATGATGTGCTGTTCGCGGATACCATCGGGGAAAATATCCGTTTCGGGCGTCCCATCGGCCGGGAAGAGGCCGAGTGGGCCGCCGACTGCGCCCAGGCAGGTTCCTTTATCCGGGAGCAGGAGGGCGGGCTGGATTACCGGCTGGCCATCCGGGGTTCCAACCTGAGCGGCGGCCAGAAGCAGCGGGTGTTGATTTCCAGGGCGTTGGCGGCCCGCCCGGAGATCCTGATTCTGGATGATTCCTCCAGCGCTCTGGATTATCAGACGGATGCCCGTCTGCGGCAGGCGCTGGCGGAAAATTTCCGGGGCACCACCACCATCATCGTGGCCCAGCGGGCCAGCTCCATCCGCCACGCGGATCACATTCTGATGCTGGAAAATGGCAGGGAGATCGGTTACGGTACTCACGAGGAGCTGATGGCATCCTGCCCGCCCTACCGTCAGATCAGTATTTCACAGATGGGAGATGAGATTTATGCGGCGTCGGTCTGATGAAAAGGATAAAAAAGGGTTTTCTTTCTTTGGAAAGTCTCCGGTGTCCCAGGAGGATGAAATTTACCGGAGGGAAAAGCCCAGAGACCGGCGGTATGTGCTGATCCGGCTGTGGAGCTACCTATATCAGTATAAATGGCTGCTGTTTCTGGCGCTGTTCCTCACCCTGGCCAGCAACCTGCTGGGGCTGGTGGGGCCCATGCTTTCCGGATATGCCATCGACGCCATCCACGGGCCGGGGGATGTGGATTTTCCCAGGGTATTTTTCTACGCGGTTCTGATGATCCTTTTTTACGCGGCGTCTTCCCTGCTGACCTATCTTCTCACCAGGATTACCATCCGGTTCAGCCAGCGGGTGATTTACCAGATGCGAAAGGATGTGTTTGATACGCTGATGGGGCTGCCGGTGGGATATTTTGACAGAACCCAGACGGGAGATATTGTCAGCCGGATTTCTTATGATATTGATACGGTGAACGGGTCTTTGTCCAATGATCTTCTGCAGATATGTACCAGTGTGATCACGGTGGCGGGGTCTCTGATCATGATGCTGATGATAGCCCCGCTGCTGGTGTCTGTGTTTGTGATCACCATACCCGCTTCCATCTTTCTGACGAAATACATGACCAGCCGGGTGCGGCCGCTGTTTCGGAAACGTTCCGCAAAGCTGGGGGAGCTGAACGGATTTTCCGAGGAAATCATCAGCGGACAGAAAACCATCAAGGCGTATCACCAGGAGGAGACGATGATCTCCCGGTTTGATCAGAAAAATACGGAGGCGGTGGACGCCTACTATAATGCGGATTATTACGGCAGCATGACGGGGCCTTCGGTGAATTTCATCAATAACCTGTCCCTGTCTCTGGTGAGTGTGCTGGGGGCCATTCTGTATCTGTTCCACAGTATTTCCCTGGGAAATCTTTCCTCGTTTGTGCTGTATTCCCGGAAATTCTCCGGGCCCATCAATGAGGCCGCCAATATTTTAAGCGAGCTTCAGTCCGCCACCGCGGCGGCGGAGCGGATTTTCCGCCTGATTGATGAGGCGCCGGAGGCGGCGGACGCGCCGGACGCTCTGGAACTTACGGATGTGCGGGGGGATGTGCGGATGGAGCATGTCCGTTTCGGCTATCTGCCGGAGCAGACCGTCATCCATGATCTCAGCTTTCATGCCGAACCGGGCAGCCTGACGGCCATCGTGGGCCCCACGGGCGCCGGGAAGACCACGCTGATCAACCTGCTGATGCGGTTTTATGACCCCTGGGAGGGTTCCATCAGGGTGGACGGAAAGGAG
>DVIN01000001.1 GCA_018711275.1 Candidatus Pullilachnospira intestinigallinarum | reverse complement strand
GCGTTTATGCAGAGATCAGGAGTTTGTCAAACATGCGGTTCCAGGCACAGGAAGAGCTTACCAGAGCCAAAAACCGGATCGCCAGATGGTTCTCCATCTATTTCCCGGAGTATAAAGACGTTTACAGGGATTTCAAGGCGGTCAGCGGAAGGATCGTGCTGCAGGCAGCGCCGCTGCCGGAGGATATCCGGAAACTGGGTGTGGAAGGTGTAAACCGGATCTGGAGGGGCGCAAAGTTGAGGGGCGCCGGAATGAAGAGGGCAAAGACCCTGGTATCGGCTGCGGAGCATAGCATCGGGAGTAAGGAAGCGCCGGAAGCGGCAAGGATAGAACTCAGGAACCTGCTGAATGACATGGATGTATATGCGTCAAGAGTGGAAGAACTGCTTGGAATGATAGGAGAAAAGCTAAAAGAGATCCCTTACATCGATAAACTGATGGCAATCAAGGGAGTCGGATTGCTAACCGTCAGCGGATTTATTGCAGAAGCCGGAGATATCAGACGTTTCGAAGATCCGAAACAGCTGCAGAAGCTGGCAGGGTATGCGATTGTGGCAAATGAATCGGGAAAGCACAAAGGGGAAAGCCGGATCAGTTACAGGGGCAGGAAACGTCTGAGATATGTGCTGTATGAGGCGGCGCTGTCGCTGATCGGGAAGAATGCGGAGTTCAAAGAGATCCATGAGTATTACCGGACACGCAAAGAGAATCCGTTGAAGAAGATGCAGTCCGTGGTGGCCGTCGCGTGCAAAGTGATCAGGATTTTTTATGTGATACTGACCAAAGGGGTGGATTATGACCCGGAGAAAATGATGGGGGATATCCGCAGGCCACAGATACAGGCAGCATAAGAGAACAGACCAGTAACCGTTGATCAATGCTTGTCACAGTTGAATTGAGTCCATGCAGTGCTGTGGGTTGAATTCAGCTGTGACAGGACAGCTGAAAGGTACGGGGAATCATTTACGGGGAAACGTCCGCCGCAAGGTGCCGGAATGAGGAAGAGTGCCGGAAGTCAGTAAATAAAACACAAAGAATGAGCCAGTAGTCGGCAGAAATCATCACCATAGGGCAAGACCCTGCAAAGGAGCTAAGCCGACACCCTGGATATGGGCAGGCGGGACGAAGGAAGTGAGGACCCGGCGGAGACGCGGGAGATCCTGGTAGACACGGGAGGTACGCTGCCATAGATGGATGGGTATACACAAGGCCATGTAAAACGAAATACAAAGACGTTTTACTTCGTGTACCCAAAACCAGCTATTTTCGTACCAGATACAGAGAAATGCCCCTTTCCTTGGCTCATTTATCTGAGATAGTAACTTGAAAAACCTTTATTTTAAAGGGAGAATCACTTGACAATATAGGGAGGGGATGGCATGAAGCTGAAAACAAAGACAAAGTGGACGGGTGTGCTGCTTACCGCTCCCTATCTGGCGGGCTTTTTCCTGCTGTTTGTGATCCCGTTTTTCATCAGCGTCTCCTACACCTTTACCAGAGGCGTGGGGGCCATGGAGTTTGTGGGGCTGGCCAATTACGCGGATGTGCTGGGAAGCGCTGCCTTCCGCCTGGCTTTCTATAATACCTTCCGGTTCCTCCTTTTCGGGGTGCCGCTTCTGATGGCCGTATCCCTGTGGCTGGCCTGTATGGTCAACGGCAGGGGGAGGGAAAAACAGGTGTTCCGAAGCATTTTTCTCTATCCCATGGTGCTGCCGGTGGCCTCCGTGGTGATGTTTTTTCAGGTGTTTTTGGCAGAGCGGGGGATCCTGAATTCTCTCCTTACGCTTATGGGTCTCCCTTCTGTCGGATGGCTGGATTCGGAAACCTCCTTCGGGGTGCTGCTGTTCCTTTATATCTGGAAGAACTGCGGCTACAACATGGTCCTGTTTCTGGCGGGGCTGCATGCCATCCCGGAGGAATATTACGAAATCGCCCGGCTGGAAGGGGCCGGGCGGGGCCAGATTTTCCGGCGCATCACGCTGCCGCTTCTGGAGCCTTCCACGGTGTTCGTACTGGTGATCTCCATCATGAACGGGTTCAAGAGCTTCCGGGAGGCGTACCTGCTGGCGGGGACCATGCCCCATCAGAGTATCTATATGCTGCAGCATTTCATGAATAACAACTTTGACAACCTGAATTATCAGAGGCTGTCGGTGGCGGCCTTTCTGACGTTTCTGTGGATTTTCCTGATGGTGGCGGTGATCTTCGGGATCCGCACCCGGCGGGAGAGGGAGGTGTAGGCGGATGAAAAGAAGAAGTGTATGCGGCACCCTTCTGCTGGCCCTTCTGTCGGTGCTGGTGCTGTTTCCGGTGATCTACACCGTCTGCAGCGCCTTCATGAGCAACCGGGAAATCCTGTATTATTACGGGAGCCTGGTGACGGAGGAAGCGGGGGAAGGGCGGTGGCTGCCGTTCCACCTGATCCCGGACGCGTTTTCCCTGGACGCCTTTTACCAGATTCTTCTCAGGCGTCCCGACTATCTGATCAAATTCTGGAATTCCCTGTTTCTTACCGGGGTGATTGTGCTGGGGCAGCTGGCGCTGTCCTGCCTGGCCGGGTACGGGTTTTCCAAACGGCGGTTTCCGGCCAGCCAGGTGCTTTTCGTGCTGATTGTCATCCTGATGCTGATGCCCTACCAGGTGACGCTGGTATCCAACTATATTGTGCTGAACGCCGCGGGGCTCATCGGCTCGTACCTGTCTGTGATCCTGCCGGGGATTTTCGCCCCCTTCGGGGTGTTCTGGATGCGCCAGGTGATGGACGGGATTCCCGATGACATTCTGGAGGCGGCGGCCCTGGACGGCGCCGGACAGATGCGGATTCTCTGCCAGGTGGTGGTGCCGGCGGCCAAAGGCGGGCTGGTGTCTCTGATTATCTTGAGTTTTGTGGATAACTGGAACATGGTGGAGCAGCCGCTGGTGTTTCTGAAGGACCGGACGAAATACCCGCTGTCCATCTTCCTGTCACAGATCAACGCCCAGACCCTGGGGGCGGCCTTTGCCAGCGGGCTTCTGGCCATGCTGCCGGTGGCGCTGCTGTTCGCGTTTTTCCAGGAAGAGCTGGCGGAAGGCATCAGCCTTACGGGGAGGAGGTAACGTATGGAAAAGAAGAAAGAGAGGAAACGGATCTGGGTGGTAAAGGCGGCGGTGGTGCTGCTGGTGGTCCTGGCCCTTTGTACGGCGGCGGCCAGGACGGTGTGGAACATGCTGCTGCCCCGGGTGGAGACCACCACGGTATACGGCGGCGTGCTGCAGGATCAGGCCCAGCTGGAGGGCACGGTGCGATACGGCGGCCAGCAGACGGTGCGGGCGGACGGTGACTGGGAAATTACGGAGATCCTGGTGGAGGAAGGCCAGACGGTGGAAGAGGGAACCCCGCTTCTGCGGGTGGACACCACCCGGCTGGAGCTTTCCGTCCGGGAGCTGGAGCTCCAGCGGGAGACCCTTGGCCACGAGCGGAACCGGGCCGGGATCACCTGGAGCCGGATCGAAGAGATCGATACGGAACGGGCCATCCTGGAGGATCAGATCGGGGCGCTGCGGGCACAGTATCCGGCGGACGGGGTGTTGACGGCTCCCTTTGCGGGGACGGTGCAGCAGGTGCAGGCGGATGCCGGGATGCGGGCGGCGGCAGGGACGGAGCTTCTTACCCTCCAGCCGGCGGACAGTCCCCGGATCGTGGAGTGGGAAATGTCCGAGGAGGCCCTGCAGCGGTTCGCCGGCATGGAAACCATCCAGCTGTATTTCATCGCGGATGCGGCGGGGGAGCGGACTTACCAGTCGGCCCAGGTGACGGTGGACAGCCAGGTCTATGAGGAGGATACCCGCCAGTGGCGGCTGTCCGCAACCCTCCCGGAAGAATGGAACCGGAGTGAGATTTCCAAAGTGCAGGTGCTGCTGAATTATGAGAGCATCCGGTATCCGCTGATTATCCCGGCGGAGTGCGTGACGGAGCGGGACGGCCAGTATTACGTCTACACCGTGGACACCCGGGAAGGCGCTTTCGGGGATGAGAGCGTGGTGCGGGAGGTCCAGATCAGCGTGCTGGAGAAAAACAGCCGGCAGGTGGCGGCGGAGGCTTCCGGGATCACCGAAGGGCAGCAGCTGGTGCGGTATGCGGATAAACCCCTGGGGGACCAGGAGACAGTGAGTGTGGTGATGGAATGAGAAAGAAACGTTGGGGAGCGCGCCTCCTTTCCCTGCTGCTTTTGGGGATCTGTATGGCGGGCCATCTGTGGCTGGTGTGTCTGGGAACGCAGACCCTGCCGGAGGGCGTGGAGCTTTCCGGGGAGGAGGATCTGCGGCTTGCCGAAAGCCAGGTGGATGCCCTGGAGGAGCAGGAGGCGTACAGTTTTGTGGTCACGGACCTGATATCCATAGACAGTATCCTGGCCGAAGGGGATTTCGCCGGAAAGGAATTCGCGGACCGGAATCTTTATGTGGAGGCCTGGTATACCGATTCGGGATTTGGAAGACACAGCGGGCTTACGCTGGCAGAGGGAACCTGGCCCGCAGCGGGGGACCCAGAGGAATTCTCCCAGACAGTGGCCATCAGTGATGATCTGGCGCAGACATTGTTTCTTCGGACCGATGATGTGACGGGGGAAATGCTGCAGATCAACGGGAAGAGCTACCGGATCTGCGGGGTGTATGAGAAAAATGAAAGCCTGCCCGCCCGGATGTCTGAGGGGCGTTTTGACCGGATTTTCCTGCCGTATACGGACTACGAGGCGGCGGAAGCTGTGTGGCCGGTGAAATACCTGTATGACTGGGAGAGTACCGCCCGTTTCCCCGAAAAGCTGACGCAGGAGCTGGGGACGGTCCTGGAGCAGGAGCTTCCCGTACTGCAGACGGTGGATTTCGCGGAGTACAAGGCGCTGATCGCCCAGACCTTCCGGCTGGCCCTGTTTGCGGGCGGGGTACTTTTAGAGGCGGCCCTGGCGGCCAGACTGTGGCGGTTTGCCTTTGACGGGCACCACCCGCTGCGAAAACAGGGAATCGGCATGGGCTGGCGGATCGGATACGTGGCGGGGCTTCTGGCTCTGATGGGAATCCTGGCGGCGGTGATTGCCTTTCCGGTGACCATACCGGCGGACTATGCGCCGGCGGAGAATATCTTTGATGTGGGCTGGTACCTGGACGTGCTGGTGGCCGGGAGGCAGTCGGAGAATTCCCGGCTGATCTACAGCCTGTATCAGGGGTACGCGGGGAGGCTTCTGTGGCTGTGCATCGGATCTCTGGCGGTGGAAGTGATGGGGATGCTGCAGGCGGCCCTGGTATGGCTGGGGAGCAGGAAGGAGTGAAGGACGGTGAAAGGAAGAAGGATGGACAGAAAATGGAGCGCTTTTGCGGGGGGAATACTTTTGACCGGTGTCGGGCTCGCTGTGTGCGGCTGCACCGCGGTGGATCCGGCAAAAGATCATGAGCAGGTTTCCGGCAGAGAAACCATGGATTCGGAGGTTTTACAGACAAACGAAAGTCTGTCCTTTTCGGTCCCGGAACCTTATTATTCCCCTTATGAACCTATGGTGAGAGAATACCGCCAGTTGTATCCGGATGTGGAAGTGAATTTTTCCACATATCCTTATGAAACAAGGGAAGCGGTGGATCAGCAACGAAAACAGCGGGCCACGGAACTGATGGCGGGAGAGGGAAATGATCTCTATATCATGGCTGAAATAGAGTTTTACGATATTCAGAAAGTAAAACAGTCGGGAGCTTTTGAAGAGTTATCTCCATATTTTGAAAACGATCCGGAGATGGACAGAAATTTATTTCTGGATGGTATTTTTGAGATGGAAGAGGATGGAACGTGTCATATCCTTCCCTATACCATCAGCGCGGGATTTCTGGGGACTACAGAGGAAATTCTGCGTTTGGAAGGCATTTCGCTGCAGGATTGTGAAACCTATGGGGAACAGATTGCCTGTATGGTTCAATATCACAGGCAGTATGCGGACCGGGCGGCGGTGGCGCCCAGGGGAAGTTTTTATTCCGCTCTGGATGGTTTGGGATTTGTGCCATGGGAATCGGAGGAGAACGATCAGATCCTTTCCTCGGAAATCCTGAAAAATGTGGAAATGCTCAACAAAGAGGAGGAAGTTTATAAAGTAACGTTCGATCCGATTTCTATGGACGAAAGAGAGCGTTTCTTTAAGGAACGGCAGAACCTGTGCGTGAACTGTTTCAATTCCCCGGATTTTGAGATTTTATGTCTTCTGGGAGGGGCAGAGGGCGGCGTTCTGGTGCCGAAGATGTCGGCGGAGGCGGGAAGAATGAGAGCGGACAGTCTGTATACCGCCGCGATATCCGCTTCAAGTCCAAATAAAGAAAATGCCTGGAATTTTATCAAACTGCTGATGGGAGAAAGTTATCAGAATCAGCTGCTGGGCGGACTTCCGGTGCGGAAAGATTCCCTGGAGTTGTGGTTTGAAAAACAGTATGAGGAATTCGGAAAGGATGCGGTGCTGGTGGGCGGCGTCAACTGTCCCGGCGTTTCCAGAGAACAGGTGGACGCGGCAAAGGAGGCAGTACTGCATGCCAGACTGTATTTTCCCATCGGATATGAAATCGGCAAAAATTACAGCGAGGCCATGCAGCCGTATTATGAAGGGAAAAAGGCGGTGGAGGCGTGCCTGGAGGCATTCCGGGATTATCTGGAGATTTATTATTCCGAATAGGAAAGAAGCAATGCGGATGAAAAAGCCGGGAAATAAGGCCATCTCTCAGACCAGCCTTATTTCCCGGCAGTTTTATCCGCAGCAGTTCAGAGTTCCGGCTTCACTGTCACAAAGACATGTGTATGGGCTGAACGGTTACTTTTATCTGATACTTCAGATCTGCTGGCGGTTGACTTTGGCGATCAGTTTCTGGACTGTCTCCTCGCTTTCTCTCAGATCCCCCGCAATCTGCGAAGGGGTTTTTCCATCTTCTATCCAGTTCTTTATCAGACGGAGCAGAAGTTCTTCACGGCCCACTTTACGGCCCTCCTCACGGCCTTCCGCAAGGCCCATCTGACGCCCCTTTTCACGGCCCTCCTCCAGAGCGGCCTCCCGCTCCATCCTGAGATGTTCCTCCGCGTTGTACTCGTAAATGCTCACTTTCATCACCTCCGCACGGTTTTTCAACAGAAAATCTTCCGGAATCCCGTCTCTGATACAGGAGGTCACCGCAGATTCCACTGCCTCATGGAGAGGCAGACTGGCGGCATTTTTCCTGACTCTTGCGGTATATTCCGCATATTCCCGCAGTGCTCTGCAGGATTTCATCAATGTTTCGTTATGCCCTTTGTTGATGTTCAGCACTGTCACTTCCAGATCCAGCGATGGATGCGCTTCTTCTTTCCAGTACAGATCCGACAGTTTCAGTACGACCCGGTCCGGGCAGCGGGCGCCTCCGTTGTAAAAGACAAAGAAACGCGGCGCCGGGATGTTTACTTTCGCGGATCCGTACAGGTTCTTTTTGACAGTCATCTCAGAATAAAGATCCGAGACGTAGAACAGATTTCGCAGGGGCATATTGGGATTCCAGGTGGACTGGTGTTCATACAGATGAAGTCTGACATCAATCAGAAACGACACATCATTTTTCAGCCCCAGATAGATGGCATTTTCCAGCGTATTGATGCGAAGCAGCGACGGGTCGGTATAGCTGGTGCCGTTGATGGCGTTGTACAGCTCCAGCAGCTCTTTTTCTCCACCGAAGAGCATGGCGAAAATACTGGACTTGTACTGCCGGTTGACAGCATATCTGTCAGGAGTTACAGCATTAGGCACAGGCAAGGCCTCCTTTCTTTAGGGTGCAGGAGATCCGGCAAATGCCTTTGTTTTCTCTGGTTTGTCCGCAAAAGTATGCAGACAGCCCAAAACATTTCTGCGAAATCTCTCTGCAGTTGTGTGGTGATTTGCAAGCATTGAGATTTCTGTCAGACGCCGGACGGTAATAGAAATGAATCCCGGCTTGATGTGAGTTCAGACTGGATATCAGACAGGAACTTCTGTATGAGAAAAATAATGCTTTTTATTATTATAAAACAGAAAAATGTAAAATACAAGTGAGCAAAAATGAAAATTCTATAAAGTTTCCGTTGGCCGCGGATGTGAATTCCGGGATTTCCTGTGAAGTGGAGGAAGTTCTGTTTTGCTGTCCCAAAAGCAGACCCATTTTGCGGTCAGAAAGTCATAAAAGTATAGAAAAAATTGAAAATAGACAAATTCGTCACATTGACTGTTGCGAATTATGTCGAAAAGTGTTATAAAATGGAGTGTTAAGCAGAGATACATATAAATAAGAAGATATATGAAAAGACAAGAAAAGGCAGATGATTGAATGAGAAATAATGAGAATAACCATATGGGGGGACGCCGTCTGCTGGCGGGAATCGATGTGGGGAGTACCACGACGAAGATTGCGGTGATCAATCCGGACACCAAAAGCATGATTTACAGTGATTACCGTCGGCATCACGCGGATCAGGTCCGGAGCATCGGCATTGCGCTGCGGCAGTTGATTCGAAGATTCCCCGGAAAGGCTTTCCGTTTTGCCCTGACCGGTTCCGGCGCCAGACCGGTGGCGGAGAAACTGAAGCTTCCCTTTATTCAGGAGGTGGCCGCCAATGCGGAAGCACTGAAGATGCGGTACCGGGACGTGGGCTGCGCCATTGAGCTGGGCGGCCAGGACGCCAAGATGATTTTCTTCCGGAAGGATGAAAATACCGGGGCGCTGCAGGTGGCGGATATGCGGATGAACGGCAGCTGTGCCGGAGGAACGGGAGCATTTATTGATGAAATTGCCTCCGTGCTGAAGGTTCCGGTAGAAGAATTTAACGATCTGGCTTCTCAGGGTTCCTGTGTCTATGATATCTCCGGCCGCTGTGGCGTGTACGCCAAAACGGATATCCAGCCGCTGTTGAATCAGGGGGTGGCCCGGGCAGATCTGGCGCTTTCCGCCTTTCACGCCATTGCCAAACAGACCATTGGAGGACTGGCTCAGGGACTGGAGATCCGGAAACCGGTGGCTTTTGAGGGCGGACCTCTCACCTTCAATCCCACACTGGTGAACGTGTTTGCCCAGCGTCTTCATCTTTCCGACGAGGAGGTTCTGATTCCCCCGCACCCGGAGATGATGGTGGCCTGTGGAGCTGCCGTGTCCCTGCTGGGAATGCCCTATGAGGGGGAGGAAACTTCCTGTGCCAGACTGCTGGCGCAGCTGGAGCAGGGGGATATCCGAATTTCCGAAGCCGCAGGTCAGATGGCAGAGCCGTTCTTTTCTTCGGAGGAAGAGAGAAAAGCGTTTGAAAAACGCCATGCCAGGACGGCGGCGCCCGCCCATGTTCCCCAGAGCGGGGAAGAGGTATGGGCCTATCTGGGACTGGATTCCGGAAGCACCACCACCAAACTGGTGCTGATGGATGAGCAGGAGAACATTCTGGAGACCTTCTATGCGCCCAATGAAGGAGAGCCGCTGCTGGTTGCCAAGCGGGCGCTGATGGAAATCCGGGATAAGTATAAAAAGGCAGGCGCCCGGCTGCATATCCTGGCCGCCGCTTCCACCGGATACGGGGAGCTGCTGTTTGCCAGGGCGTTTCAGGCGGAGTATCACACGGTGGAGACCGTGGCCCATGCCCGGGCCGCCGAGAAATATGTGAAGGACGCCACGTTCCTGCTGGATATCGGCGGGCAGGATATGAAGGCCATCTGGCTGGATCACGGGATCATCACCAACATCCTGGTGAATGAGGCCTGTTCTTCCGGCTGCGGTTCTTTCCTGGAGAATTTTGCCCATTCCCTGAACATTTCGGTGCAGGAAATCGCGAATGCGGCGTTTTCCTCCCGTCAGCCGGCAAAGCTGGGAAGCCGTTGTACCGTGTTCATGAACAGCAGTATCATCACCGAGCAGCGGAACGGAAGAAAAGCGGAGGATCTGATGGCGGGCCTGTGCCGGTCCATTATTGAAAATGTGTTCACCAAGGTGGTCCGTCTGTCCAATCTGGACTCCCTGGGAGACCGGATTGTGGTGCAGGGCGGAACCTTTGAGAACAACGCGGTGCTGCGGGCCATGGAGGAGTATACCGGCCGCCAGGTGATCCGCGCGCCTTATCCGGGCCTGATGGGAGCGGTGGGAGCCGCGCTGATTGCCAGAGAAAAACATCAGAAGGAGCCCCAGGTGCAGACCTTCCTGGATCTGGAGCGGCTGGAGGATTTCACCTGGAAACAGGAGGCCAACGTGCCCTGTCCTTTCTGCGCCAACCATTGCCGCAGGACCATCCTTTCCTTCTCCAACGGCAATTCCTGGATCACCAACAACCGCTGTGAGCGGGGGGAGATTCTGGGAGACCCGAAGGATGAGGCGGTGAGAAAACAGCTGAAGGAAAAGCAGCAGGAAGCAGGGCGGACGCCCAACCTGTTTGAAGTCCGCAAAAAGCTGCTGTTTCAGGAATATCCCCTGGATCATCCGTCACCGGACCGGCACTGCACCATCGGAATGCCGAGAGTGCTGTATTTCTGGGAAACCATGCCATTTTGGAGTACCTTCTGGCGGGAGCTGGGATTTACGGTGAAGCTGTCGGATTTCAGCAGCAGAGCCATCTACGAAGACGGTCTGGCAGCCGTCACTTCCGATACCGTCTGCTTCCCGGCCAAGCTGGTGCACGGCCATCTGCGGAACCTGGCGAAAAAGGGCGTGGACCGGATTTTCATGCCTTCCGTCACCACGGTTCCCTCGGAAAACACGGAGAAAACCAGCCAGTCCATGTGCGCGGTGGTAAAGGGATATCCCATCGTGGTGAGAAATTCCGACAATCCCACCCGGATGTGGAACATTCCCTTTGACGCGCCGCTGTTTCACTGGCCGTCTCCGGAGGACCGCGGCCGTCAGCTGACCGCCTGGATGGAGGAAACCTTCCGGATTTTACCGGGGGAGACCCGGCGGGCTATGAAGGCCGGCGACAGGGCCCAGGAAATGTTCCGTGACAGCCTGCTTTCGGAGGGCGCTACGGTGCTGGATGCGGTGGAAAAGGAGGACCGCTTTGCGGTGGTGCTGGCTTCCCGGCCTTATCAGAACGATTCTCTGGTGAATCACGACCTGCCGGAGATGCTGTGCGGCATGGGAATTCCGGTGTTGACCGCGGATTCTGTCCCGGGGGCTTCCCGGGTGGATCTGTCCCGCAGCCGTCTGGATGTGGTGAACAATTTCCATGCCCGGATGCTGTCCACTGCCATCCTGGCGGCGGAGAACCCGCATCTGGAATATATCCAGATCGTCAGCTTCGGCTGCGGCCACGACGCCTATCTGTCCGATGAGATTATCCGGCTGATGAAGGAGATTTCCGGGAAGACGCCGCTGGTGCTGAAGCTGGACGAGAGTGATATTCAGGGTCCCCTGCGCATCCGTGTCCGTTCCTTCCTGGAGACGGTGGCCATGGGACGGGAACATAATATCCAGCATCCGGTCCATGCGCTTGCGGATCCCTATCCGGTGAAGTTCGAGAAAAAAGACCGGCAGAAGACGGTGCTGGTGCCCAACACCTCCCATGCTTTCAGCCGGATTATGTCCGCTGCGTTTGCCTCCCAGGGCATTCGCGCGGTGGCTCTGCCGGTGGGGCGGGAGGAAGCCATCCGGCTGGGAAAGAAATATGTCCATAACGACATCTGCTTTCCGGCCCAGATTGTCATCGGTGAAATTCTGGCAGCTCTGGAAAGCGGCAAATACGATCTGGACAACACGGCCGTGGCCATGGCCAAATATGTGGGAGACTGCCGTCTGACCCATTACAGCGCCCTGCTTCGGAAGGCGCTGGATGACGCGGGATATACCCAGATCCCCATTCTCACCAACGATGATGTGGATTACCACAATATCCATCCGGGCTTCAAGATGAACCTGCTGACTTCCGTACGGCTGGCCTTCGGCTTCCCCATGATCGACGCGCTGGAGGAACTGCTCCGGAAAATCCGGCCTTATGAGCTGGAGCCGGGAAGCGCCGACCGGGCCTTTGAGGAAGGGCTGGACGCGGTGGCGGAGGGCCTGGAGAAAAACGGAATCTCCGGAGCAAGAAAGGGACTGAAAAAAGCCATTGATCTGATGTGCCAGGTGAAATATGACCGGACCAATCCCCGGCCTCAGGTGCTGATTGTGGGAGAATATCTGCTGAATTTCCATCCCGGAGCCAACCATGATATTGAGGCATATCTGGAGAAAAACGGATTTGAGATTATCGAGGCAAAGATGACGGATGTGATCCGGAAGACGTATTTCTATCAGGACAGCCAGGTGCGGGAGTATCATCTGAAAAAGCCGCTGGCACAGAAAGTATGGCTTCGCACTGCGGACCAGGCGTTTGATATGGCCCACAGTGTGACGGACGCCATCGCCAGCCGTCATCCCCTGTACGAAAAGGCCTGCCGGATGGAGGATCTGGTGAAGGACAGTGATCCCATCATCCACCATACCTTTGACGCGGGCGAGGGCGTACTGATTCCGGGGGAAATCATCCACAATGCCAAAAAAGGATGCCGGACCTTCGTGATTCTGCAGCCTTTCGGCTGTCTGCCCAACCATGTGGTAGGAAGAGGCATTGCCAGAAAGCTGAAGGAAATGTATCCGGACGCGCAGATTCTGCCGCTGGATTACGATCCGGATGTGAGCTTTGCAAACATTGAGAACCGTCTGCAGATGCTGGTAATGAATATTCGCCAGCAGCCGCAGAATGGGAAAACACAGGAAGCCGAGGCAGAGGAGGCGCAGACCAGTTCGGAGGCCAGCTGAGCGGATTCCCTATGCGATGCCGGCGTTTGTTCCTGACAATGGAAGGTGGGCGCCGCGTGCCTTTCCTTGTTTGAACAGGCAGGCGATAAAACCAGACATTTTCCGATAGCAGTCGGGGATTGCCTGGTTTTTTCATGCCCGAAAGACATTGTCGGAAATTGAAAGCAGGTATTGGCCTTTAAGAACCGGAACCCTTATAATCTTATTCAGGGATTGCTTTTTGACAGCCGTAAAATACAGGAAAAAGGCTGCGCGAAGAGAAAGGGAAAGGTGTGTATCAGATGAAAAATAAAATCAGCCGTCTTCTGGAACCGGCGGTGACGATTTCAGAGGAGAGGAAACTTTTTACCAATACGGCGCTGAAGGTGATGATTCTTCCGTTGTTTTTCGAACAGCTTCTGGAAGTGCTGGTGGGGGTGGCGGATACTTTCATGGTCAGTTACGCCGGAGAGGCTGCAGTATCCGGCGTTTCTCTGGTGAATATGTTCAATACAGTGTTTATTTTTCTGTTTTCCGCCCTGGCGTCGGGAGGCGCGGTGGTGGTCAGCCAGTATATCGGAAGCCGTGACCGCAAAAACGGCTGTCTGTCCGCCAGTCAGCTGGTGATGATCTCCCTGGTATTTTCTCTGGTGATGTCGGCAGCGGTGCTGGTATGGAACCGGTCTTTGCTGCGTCTTCTTTTCGGAGAAGTGGAACCGGCAGTGATGGAAGCCTGCCAGACCTATCTGCGCATATCCGCCTATTCCTATCCGGCCATTGCCGTGTACAATGCGGGTGCTGCCATTTACCGGAGTATGGGAAAAACCGGTGTAACCATGTATCTGTCAGCAGCCGCCAATGTGATAAACATCGTGGGAAATGCCGTCGGTGTGTTCGTATTTCATGCCGGCGTGGCCGGGGTGGCTTACCCTTCGCTGATTTCCAGAAGCATTGTGGCGGTGGTGATCGTGGCGCTCTGCTTCCGGAAGAAAAATACGGTATATCTGCGGGGAAAACAGATTTTTGCCTGGAAGAGCACCATGATCCGCAGAATTCTTGGAATCGCTGTACCCAACGGCATTGAAAACGGTCTGTTCCAGCTGGTAAAAGTGGCTTTGAGCAGTATCACGGCACTGTTTGGAACGGCGCAGATTGCTGCCAACGGCGTGGCCCAGAGCTTCTGGTCGGTGGCGGCGCTGATGGGAACAGCTATGGGACTGGCCTTCGTGACGGTGATCGGGCGCTGTATGGGAGCGGGAGATCAGGAGGCGGCGGAGTATTATATGCGGAAACTTCTTCGAATTACGCTGGCGGCCTCTGTGGTCTGGAACGGTCTGATCCTTCTGGTATCCCCGCTGGTGCTGAAAGGCTACGCCCTGTCACAGGAGGCGGCAGACCTGGTGCTGTGGCTGATCCTGATCCATAATGTGTTCAATGCCTTTGTCTATCCGTTTTCGGGTGCGCTCTCCAGCGGCCTGCGGGCGGCGGGAGATGTGAAATTCATCATGTATGTCAGTATCTTTTCCACCATCTGCTGTCGGGTACTGTTTTCTGTGATATTGGGCATCTGGCTTCATATGGGAGTTATCGGCGTTGCATTTGCCATGTGTCTGGACTGGATGGCCAGAGGGGTGCTCTTCTGGTTCCGATTCCGCTCCGGTATCTGGAAACGCTTCCGGGTGATCTGAACGGCGGTACCGACGCCAAAAGAAAACAGGGGGAGCTTTTCCGGTTCTCCCTGCGCAAAACGGGCTTTTTGCGCGGCCTTTACAATCGGGGAAATCTATTTTATACTATATCCAGGAAAAATCCGCGTTTTTTACAGGCAGGATGCTCCTGCGGAACGGCGCGGAAGGCAGAATACGGAGAACGAATATGAAGTGTGAAGAAGCCCTTGCGAAGATCAGCGCATATATCAATCATACCTTGTCCGGGCGGGAACTGGAGGAATTTATTGACCATGTGGAACACTGTCCGGAGTGTTATGATGAGCTGGAAACCTATTATACTATAAAGGTAGGCATCAACTATCTGGAACAGGACCGTCAGGATGCCTACAATATCCCGCAGATGCTGAAAAAGGATCTGAGACAGAGAAAAGAACGGCTGCAGCGGCGCAGAGCCATCCGGTGGATGCTGATGGTCGCGGCGGTATTTGTTGTGGCGGCCGGATTGCTCTGGGTGGCTGTGCAGTGGGGCGGTTTTTCGTTTGACCGGATTCTCTGAAGGAAAGGATATCTGTTTTATGAGTGAAAAGATTGTACTGATTGACGGACACAGCATTTTGAACCGGGCATTCTACGGACTGCCGGATCTGACCAATTCGGAGGGAGTGCATACCAATGCGGTGTACGGTTTCCTGAATATTATGACCAGAATTCTGGAAGAGGAAAAGCCACAGTATCTGACGGTGGCTTTTGACGTTCATGCGCCCACCTTCCGCCATAAGATGTATGAGGCCTATAAAGGAACCAGAAAGCCCATGCCGGAGGAACTGCGGGAACAGGTACCGCTGATTCGCCAGGTGCTGGAAGCCATGGGTGTCTGTATCATTTCCCGCGAGGGATATGAAGCGGATGATCTTCTGGGGACGGTAGCCCGGCGCAGTGAGGCCCGGGGGATGGATGTGACGGTGGTATCCGGAGACCGGGACCTTCTTCAGCTGGCCACAGACAGGATTCTGGTGCGGATTCCCAAAACCAGAGGCGGGAAAACGGTGATCGAGGATTACCATACCGCCCAGGTGCTGGAGACTTATCAGGTAACGCCTCCTCAGATTATTGAACTGAAAGCCCTGATGGGGGATACGGCGGATAATATTCCCGGAATCCCCGGAGTGGGAGAGAAAACTGCCGCGAAAATCATCGGAGCCTACGGTTCCATTGAAAATGCCTATGCGCATCTGGAGGAAATCAAACCCAACAAGGCCCAAAATTCTCTGAGAGATCATTACGATCTGGCGGTGCTCAGTAAGAAGCTGGCCACCATTGACACAGATGCCGCCATCGATTTTTCCTGGGAGGAAGCCCGGCTGAATAATCTGTACACGCCAAAAGCCTATGAGCTGTTCCGGAAACTGGATTTTAAAAATCTGCTGTCCCGCTTCGGACGGGATACCGCTGAACGGGGAATGGAATATCAGACAGTTACCGATCCGGTTCAGGCCGCGAAGATCCGTAAACAGGCGGAAGCGGCGGACGGATGCGGGCTGGCGCTGCTGGAAGGAAGCGGCGGTATCGTGGGTCTGGGTCTGGCTTTTGGAAAGAAACAGGTGTATTATTTCCCGGCAGGAACATCTTTTTCTCAGGAGGAGCTTGCCGGCTGGGCCGGGGATCTGTTCGCGAAAGAAGGCTGGGTTGGAGCCCCGGATGTAAAAACCATGCGCAAGCGGGTGCGGATTCCTTCGGATGGCAGCGTCTTTGATCTGGGAGTGGCGGCCTATCTTCTGAATCCTCTGAAAAATTCCTATACCTACGATGACGCCGCCAGCGAGTATCTGGGTGAGACGGTACCTTCTGCGGCGGAAATTTTCGGCGTACCCAGACTGCCGGATCTGTCCGGGACGGAGATGGAGAAAGCGGCGGCCTATGGAGCTGTTCAGGCCTATGTGGCCTGGGCGGCCAGGGAACCTATGCGCCGGGCGCTGGCAGATGCGGGCATGCAGAAGCTTTTTGACGAGATTGAAATGCCGCTGTTGTTTACGCTGGACGATATGGAAAAGGCGGGGATCCGGGCGGAAGCCAGGGAACTGAAGGCGTACGGTGATCAGCTTCAGGTGCGGATTGAAGAACTGGAGAACTCCATCTGGGAACAGGCAGGCGAAAAATTCAATATCAATTCCCCCAAACAGCTGGGGGTCATTCTGTTTGAAAAGATGGGAATGCCGGGGGGAAAGAAAACCAAGACCGGATATTCCACCGCCGCGGATGTGCTGGACAAGCTGGCGCCGGACTATCCTTTTGTGGCGGATATTCTGGAATACCGGCAGCTGGCCAAACTGAAATCCACCTATGCCGACGGGCTGGCCGGTTATATCGGCAAGGACGGGCGGATTCATTCCACCTTTAACCAGACCATTACGGCCACCGGAAGGATCAGCAGCACGGAACCCAATCTGCAGAATATTCCCATCCGGATGGAACTGGGCCGACTGATCCGGAAAGTCTTTGTGCCGGAGGAGGGATTTGTCTTTCTCGATGCGGACTATTCCCAGATTGAACTGAGAGTACTCGCCCATATGTCCGGGGATGAAAAACTGATCGAGGCATACCGGGAGGCCCAGGATATTCACAGAATCACAGCCTCCCAGGTTTTCCATGTCCCCTTTGATCAGGTGACGGATCTGCAGAGAAGAAATGCCAAGGCGGTGAATTTCGGGATTGTCTACGGGATCAGTTCTTTTGGTCTCAGTCAGGATCTGAGTATTACCAGAAAAGAGGCTGCGGATTATATTGAAAAATACTTTGAAACGTATCCGAAGATTAAAGGCTTTCTGGACGGCGAGGTGGAAAAGGCCAGGAGAGACGGTTATGTCTCCACCATGTTCGGCAGAAGAAGGCCGGTGCCGGAACTGAAATCCTCCAACTTTATGCAACGATCTTTTGGAGAACGGGTGGCCATGAATTCTCCCATCCAGGGAACGGCAGCGGATATCATCAAAATCGCCATGGTGCGGGTGAATAACCGACTGCACCGGGAAGGACTGCGCTCCCGGCTGATTCTGCAGGTGCATGATGAACTGTTGATTGAAACCGCCAGAGAAGAACTGGATGAGGTATCCCGTATTCTGGAGGAAGAGATGCGGGGGGCCGCCGATCTGGCTGTGCCGCTGGAGGTGGATATGCATACCGGAAACAACTGGTATGAAGCAAAATAGCAGGGGGAAATACGGATATGAAGATTATCGGAATCACCGGCGGAGTGGGCGCCGGAAAAAGCGAAGTGCTGAATTATATCGCCGGACGGTATGACGCGACGGTGGTGGAGGCAGATCAGGTGGGATATCTGGTGATGCAGCCGGGACAGGAAGCTTACGCGCCGACAGTCGCTTTGTTCGGCCCGTCAGCGGTGAAGCAAGACGGGACGCTTGACCGGGAAAAGATCGCCGGAATCGTCTTTGAAGACCGCCGGCTCCTGGAAAAATTAAACGCGATTGTGCATCCGGCGGTGAAGCGTTACATCTGTCGGGCCATTCAGACGGAGCGGGAAGCGGGAACAGAAGTCTTTGTGGTGGAGGCCGCTTTGCTGATTGAAGATAAATATGATGAAATTTGTGACGAATTGTGGTATATTTATGCGGACGAGAATGTTCGGATGCACCGGCTGATGAAAAACAGAGGGTATTCGGTGGAGAAAATCCGGGGGATTCTCGCCAACCAGCTCAGTGAAGAAGCGTTTGAAAGCCACTGCGATTTTGAGATAGACAACAGCGGTGATTTTCAGGACACTGTGCGGCAGATTGAACAAAGGATGCGGATGTATGAGATTATGTAGTATAGCGAGCGGCAGCAGCGGAAACTGTATCTATGTCGGCAGCGACAGCACCCATGTGCTGGTGGATACGGGGATCAGCGGAAAGCGGGTGGAGTTCGGGCTTAACGAGCTGGATCTTTCCACCCGGGATCTTACCGGTATTCTTATCACCCACGAGCACTCGGATCATATCCGGGGACTGGGAGTGATTGCCAGAAAATATCAGATTCCCATCTATGCCACCGAAGGAACCATTGATGCCATATGTGCTTCCGGAAGTCTGGGAAAATTACCGGAAAATATTTTTCACAAGATCCGGGAGGACGAGGCGTTTGGAGTGGGAGATTTGACGGTGAAACCCTTTGCCATTTCCCATGATGCGGCGCAGCCGGTGGGATTTCGGCTGGAACAGGGGGAACACTGTGTGGGAATCGCCACGGATATGGGAATTTACGACGAGTATATCGTAAGGCAGCTGTCCGGGCTGAATGCCCTCCTGCTGGAAGCCAACCATGACGTGAATATGTTGCAGGTGGGAAAGTACCCGTATCCTTTGAAACGGAGGATTCTGGGGGAGAAGGGGCACCTGTCCAATGAGACGGCGGGACAGCTTCTGGGAAGACTGCTTAACGACCACATGCAGGCGGTGCTTCTGGGCCATCTGAGCAGAGAGAACAATTATGAGGCGCTGGCTTATGAGACGGTATGCGCCGAGGTGACCATGGGCGACAACCCGTATAAAGCCGGGGATTTCGATATCTCAGTGGCACATCGGGAACAGGCTTCCCGGGTTGTGGTACTTTGATAAGACACAAAAATGTGCCGTCTTTGGACGGCAGAATGGAGAATGAATAAGATGAAAAAGACAATAATTACCGTAGTAGGAAAAGATACCGTGGGAATCATCGCCAGAGTCTGCACCTATCTGGCTGACAACAAGATCAATATCCTGGACATTTCCCAGACGATCGTAGACGGATTTTTCAACATGATGATGATCACAGACGCCTCTGCCAGCCAGAAGACCACCGGGCAGATCGCTGAAGAACTGGATCAGGTGGGGGCTGAGATCGGCGTGTCGATCCGCTGCCAGCACGAGGATATTTTCAACAAGATGCACCGGATTTGACGGATCGTCAGGCAGGAGGATGAAACCATGATTAATATGTTTGAGGTAAATGAAACCAATGAGATGATCCAGCAGGAAAATCTGGACGTCCGGACCATCACCCTGGGAATCAGTCTGCTGGACTGCATTTCTTCCGATTTGGAGGAGGTAAACCGCAGGGTATATGAAAAGATCACCCGTCTGGGAGAAAATCTGGTGAAAACAGGAGAGGATATTTCCCGTGAATACGGTATTCCCATTGTCAACAAGCGGATTTCCGTTACCCCCATGGCATTGGTGGGGGGAGCGGCCTGCAAAACGGAAGAGGATTTTGTGAAACTGGCGGAAACGCTTGACCGGGCAGCCCGGACAGTGGGCGTGAATTTTATCGGAGGATATTCCGCTCTGGTCTCCAAGGGAATGACGAAAGCCGATGAACTGCTGATCCGCTCCATTCCCCGTGCCCTGGCTGTGACGGAGCGGGTATGCAGTTCGGTGAATCTGGGTTCCACCAAGACCGGCATCAATATGGACGCGGTAAAACTGATGGGCGAGGTGGTGCTGGAGACTGCCCGGGCCACCAGTGAGAAGGATTCCCTGGGATGTGCCAAACTGGTGGTGTTCTGTAATGCTCCCGATGATAACCCCTTTATGGCCGGCGCGTTCCATGGAGTTACTGAGGCGGATGCGGTGATCAATGTGGGTGTCAGCGGTCCCGGCGTGGTAAAACATGCGCTGGAGAAAGTGCGGGGAGAAAATTTTGAGGTGCTTTGCGAGACGATCAAGAAAACCGCCTTCAAGATCACCCGGGTGGGCCAGCTGGTGGCACAGGAGGCGTCCAGACGCCTGGGTGTTCCTTTCGGCATTGTGGATCTGTCACTGGCCCCCACACCGGCCATCGGAGATTCCGTGGCGGAGATTCTGGAGGAGATCGGTCTGGATTCTGTGGGGGCGCCCGGAACCACCGCGGCGCTGGCGCTGCTGAATGATCAGGTGAAGAAGGGCGGAGTGATGGCCTCCTCCTATGTGGGAGGATTGAGCGGAGCCTTTATTCCGGTCAGCGAGGATCAGGGAATGATTGACGCGGTGAATGCAGGGGCTCTGACGCTGGAGAAGCTGGAGGCCATGACCTGTGTATGTTCTGTGGGCCTGGATATGATCGCCATTCCCGGTTCCACCAAAGCCACCACCATTGCCGGGCTGATTGCCGATGAGATGGCTATCGGCATGGTAAACCAGAAAACCACGGCTGTCCGGGTGATTCCCGTGATAGGGAAAGATGTGGGAGATACGGTGGAATTTGGCGGCCTTCTGGGCTATGCGCCGGTGATGCCGGTGAACCGGTTTGGCTGTGACGCATTTGTAAACCGGGGCGGAAGAATTCCGGCGCCGATTCACAGCTTTAAGAACTGACGAAAACAGAAGGAAGGCCCCGTCTGCGCCGTGCTTGCGCGTCGATTTCCGCCGTCAGGCCGTATGGGGAAAGTGAAACGATAATCTCCCGGAATGGTTTTTCCGCTTCCCTGACGGCAGCTGGGAAATCAGGATTCCGCAGATGATGACAACGCCGCCCAGAAGAAAGTTTTCCGTCAGATGTTCTCCAAGAAAAAGAATCCCGAACAGTGTGGAGGTCACCGGCTGCAGCGGATAGAACATGGAGCAGGTGCCCGCACTCAGAGACGCGAGACTGCGGTTCCACAGAAGCTGTGCCAGTCCCGTGCAGACGAAAGCGATATATATTACCGCCGCCGCGGAGGAAAGGTGCAGCCGGACAGGATGCGATACCGTCTCCCAGGCAAAAAAAGGAGAAGTAAATGCCAGTCCCACCGTCATGCTCCAGAAGGTGATTTGAACAGGAGAATACCGGGAGGAAATCTTTCGGACAGCAATCATGGTGAGGGACCAGAGAATCACGGAGAAAATGGAGCAGAGGATACCGGGGACGCCGGCATTCTGACTGCCCTGACCGAAGATAATCAGGACGCCTGCCACTGCCAGAACCACCGCCGCCAGTTTTCTTACGCTCAGTGATTCTTTCAGAAGCACTGCTGCCAGGAAGGTGACGGCTACAGGATTCATAGAGTTAATCAGGGAAGCCATGGAAGCGCTGGCCAGGCTGGTCCCCATGGTCTGCAGCATAATAGCGGCAAAATACCCCACGCCTCCGATAAAAAGAAAATATTTCCAGTCACCCCGGCGAATTTTCTGATGGCTTTTTTCCTGTCGCCAGAGCAGGAATAACGGCAGCAGCCCCAGGAGATAGCGAAAGAAAAGAAGAGATATCGGGGAAAGATCCGCCAGCGCGGTTTTGCTTGCGACATACAGGCTGCCCCAGATGACAAAAGTGACAAGCAGCAGTGCGTAGGAGAGAAAAATTCGTTTTTTTTTCCTGTTTCATATTGAGAACTTCCTTTCAGGATCCGGCCTTTTTTCTGAGAATGCCGGATCCGTTTTTCTGTCAAAATTATATGCTTTCTTTTTCTATTGATCTAATATATAATTTCAATAGAAATATAGAATAATTTTATAAATCGTACAAAGATCACAACAGAAAGCACATTTTGAAAACACAGGAGGAAAACAATATGACGCTACTTCAGCTGCGCTATTTTGAGGCAGTCTGCCGTGAGGGAACCGTCAGCCGCGCGGCGGCAGTGCTTCATGTTGCCCAGCCTAGTCTCAGCGTTGCCCTGAAAAATCTGGAGGAGGAGCTGGGACTGTCGCTTTTTGCCCGGCGGGGAAGGATTCTGGAGCAGACAGAAGCGGGCTGCCGTCTGCTGCCTTATGCCAGGAAGGTGCTGGCTGATGCGGAACGGTTCTGCCAGGAGGCTGCCTGGCAGAAGGAAAAAATCAGCGGGCGGCTGCGGATCAGCTATGTGGATGTGGTGGAGGATCAGGTGCCGGGATGGATCCGGAAGATTCAGGAGAAAGCCGGACGCGGCCGGATTCTGGTGGATACGCAGAGCGCTCCCACGGGGGAGATTCTGAAGGATCTGAAGGAAGGCCGCTGTGATCTGGGGATTGTCTCCGAGCGGGAGGAGGAAGGGAAACTTCATTTTCTGCTTTTGGAAGAAATGGAATATATGGCCGCCGTGTATGAGAGACATCCGCTGGCGGCAAAAGAAAGGATTCTTCTGGAAGAGATACAGGAGGAGCCTTTTGTGGCTTATGAGAGAAGCTCGACGGCGGGGAAACTGCTGGATCCGATTCTGGCAGAACTGGGATTTGTTCCCAGGATCCGGTATCGGGCTTCCACGGAGGATGCCATTCTGGCATTTGTGAAAGAAGGATTCGGCGTATCGGTGCTGGCCTGCCGCTCCTCCAGAATCCCCTCCGGTATCCGGATGCTGAAACTTCCCCAGATTGAGACAAAACGCCGGTTTTATCTGGCGCTGCCCCGCAGGAACGGCAGACAGGAAGATGAAAAACTGGGGCGGGTTCTGGAAGAACTGCGGGATTCATGAAACGGAAGGATGACAAGGCTGCGGGACGCCGTCAAAGGACAACCAGCTGCCGGGTGTACTCGTGACGGAAAGGCCGGTGATAGCGGGAGCAACGGAGAGACTCGTACAGATGGCAGATGGTAACTTCCTGTTCCAGATCCTTCAGGGCCTGCGCAGAGAGAATGGAAGGAGCGTCGGCCAGACTTGTCAGTACAGGGAGCGTTTTTGCCTCTTTGATTTTCCGCAAAGCACCGGCGGCTTCCCGGCGAAATCCCACAAGTCGGGCAAAGGAGACGGGAGGCACGCGGCGGATGTCCAAAAGCAGATGAAACAGCGCCCGCTGAATCCGGGTAAAGGTCAGTTCCCTGGTTTTCAGGAGGGAAGTAAACTGCGATACGGATTCAAAGGAATCCCGCAGCCTGAGAATCCGGTCTGCCAGCTGAGGGGACAGCTCCGGGACGGAGACGAGCTCTCTGCGGCCGCAGCGGTAAAGCATCCAGCGGAGGATCTGAGAAAAGTCATCTTCCCACAGGCAGCCTTCCTGCCGGACGGCCTCTGAAAAAGCTTCTCTTCCCGCAAAAGGGAGACCGGCCAGAAGCTGTTCCTCTTCCCCGCCCGTCTTCAGAGCCCGTCGTATGGCGCAGGCAGAGGGAAAGGTTCCGGAAAGACCGGCGTCATGGTAGCCGCTTCCTTTGCGGGGGATGGTAAAGGGAACCATGGAACTGTTCAGTCGGCGGAGCGCTTTCAGGTACTCCACACCCAGAATGTTATTTGGAGATCTCAGAAGCAGCGCATCCTCCGGAAAGGAAGCCCCTTTCCCGTTCAGATAAGCGGACAGCGCCTCCTGACGCGCCGCCGGGAAGGAGATACCTGTCCGCAGCCGGGCTTTCAGTTCTTCCCGGTAGGCAGCCGGTTCCTCGCACAGAATCCCGGCAATCCGTTCCAGCGCGTCGAGATCTCCGCACTCACTGCCAAAAGACAGAAGATCCACACAGCCCAGCCCATCCAGCAGCCGGACGCCCGCCTCGGCAAAAAACTCCGCACTCTGGCAGGCATTGGCCGCCGGAAGGGCAAATACCAGATCCGCGCCGCCCAGAAGAGCCAGATGTGCCCGGACGTGAACGTCAAACAGGGCAGGAGCGCCCCGCTGTACAAAAGAACTGCTGATAACAGCCACCACAAGATCTGCGCCTGTCTGCCGCCGGGTTTCTTCAAGCTGATAGGCATGTCCCAGGTGAAACGGATTGTATTCCGCAATGACGCCTGCAATTTTCATAAATCGGCCACCTCAAAAACGATTCTTTTTTTACGGGCGGAAAGCTGAAAAACATTCCGCCGGTTTTCCTATTTTAGCAGGGAAAGAGTCAAAATACAAGGAGGATTCCTGAGAGAATCCCGTGTTTTTCTACAGAAATGTACGCGATAAAATACTGTTAAAAAAATAACTAACCTTGTAAGCGCATAGTATTGGAGTTATAATTTCTGATAGTGAGTATATCCGGTTTTTATGCCTTTTTCGGGCCAAAAACCACTCAAGGGGTAATGCTATCAAAACCTGCCCGGAGGCGGGGGAAACAACGAAAGGAGTCATAGAATCATGGGATTTATTGACGTAATCAAAGCAAGAGCAAAAGCAAACAAAAAAGTAATCGTTCTTCCGGAGACCGAAGACAGAAGAACCTACGAGGCAGCTGCCCAGATCCTGAAAGAGGGGATCGCGGACATTGTCCTGGTGGGAAGCGAGGAAGCGGTTAAAAAAGGAAGCGAGGGCCTGGATATTTCCGGTGCGAAGATCGTGGATCCTGCCACCTCTGACAAAACGCAGGCATATATTGACAAACTGGTGGAACTGAGAAGCAAAAAGGGCATGACCCCGGAGCAGGCGAAAGAGATTCTGCTGAATCAGTACCTGTATTACGGCGTGATGATGGTAAAGATGGGCGATGCGGACGGTATGGTATCCGGCGCCTGCCACTCCACCGCGGATACCCTGCGTCCCTGCCTGCAGATTCTGAAGACAAAACCGGGAACCAAACTGGTTTCCGCTTTCTTCCTGATGGTGGTTCCCAACTGCGAGTACGGCGCGGATGGCACCTTCATTTTCGCGGATTCCGGTCTGAACCAGAACCCCAACCCGGAAGAGCTGGCAGCCATCGCAGGATCCTCCGCGGATTCCTTCCGTCTGCTGGTGGAAAAAGAGCCGGTTGTTGCCATGCTGTCCCATTCTACCAAGGGCAGTGCAAAGCACGCGGATGTGGATAAGGTTGTTGAGGCTACCAGACTTGCCAAAGAGCAGTATCCGGATCTGAAACTGGACGGCGAATTCCAGCTGGATGCCGCCATCGTTCCCAGCGTGGGAGCTTCCAAGGCACCGGGCAGCGACGTGGCAGGAAAAGCCAACACCCTGATTTTCCCGGATCTGGATGCCGGAAATATCGGATACAAGCTGGTACAGAGACTGGCTAAGGCAGAGGCCTATGGCCCCATTACCCAGGGTATCGCAAAACCCGTAAACGATCTGTCCCGCGGATGCTCCGCAGAGGATATCGTGGGCGTTGTGGCGATCACTGCGGTACAGTGCCAGGCTGAATAATACGGTATTGGAAGCAAACAGAATTTGGAGGATAAGAAGATGAATGTATTAGTTATCAACTGCGGAAGCTCTTCTCTGAAATATCAGTTAATCAATTCCGATTCCGAGGAGGTTCTTGCAAAAGGACTCTGTGAGAGAATCGGCATTGACGGAAGACTGGTTTACCAGAAGGAAGGCTGCGATAAGGAAATCACCGAGGCGGCCATGCCTACTCACAAAGAGGCCATTCAGATGGTTCTGCATGCGCTGACCAATGAGAAGACCGGAGCCATTGCCAGCCTGAAGGAAGTAAACGCCATCGGACACCGGGTGGTACACGGCGGTGAGAAGTTTGCCTCCTCCGTCATCATCGATGACGAAGTGGTGAAAGCAGTGGAGGAGTGCAACGATCTGGCGCCTCTTCATAACCCGGCAAACCTGATCGGAATCAACGTATGCGCGGAGCTGATGCCCGGCGTACCGCAGGTGGCAGTATTTGATACCGCTTTCCATCAGACCATGCCTCCCAAAGCATATCTGTATGGTCTGCCGCTGGAGTATTACAAAAATTACAAAGTAAGAAGATACGGATTCCATGGAACCAGCCACAGCTTCGTATCCAAAAGAGCAGTGGATTTCCTGGGACTGGACAAAGACAACTCAAAAGTGATCGTCTGCCATCTTGGCAACGGCTCCTCCATCAGCGCCGTGATGAACGGAAAATGTGTGGATACCACCATGGGCCTGACCCCGCTGGAGGGTGTTGTGATGGGAACCCGTTCCGGAAATATTGACCCGGCTATTATGGAGTTCCTGGCAAAGAAAGAGAACCTGGATATCGCTGGCGTGATGAATATTCTGAATAAAAAATCCGGTCTGCTGGGACTGTCCGGCGGACTGTCCAGCGATTTCCGTGACCTGAACGAAGCAGCGGAGAACGGCAATCAGGATGCGGCCAATGCCATCGAAGTGCTGTCCTACGGCATCGCCAAATTTGTGGGCGGTTACGTGGCCGCCATGAACGGCGTGGACGCCATCGTGTTTACCGCGGGAATCGGCGAGAATGCCTGCCCGGTTCGTGAAAAAGTGGTCAGCTATCTGGGCTATCTGGGAATTACTCTGGACAAAGAGGCCAACAGTAAGAGAGGCGAGGAGATTGTGATCTCCACACCGGATTCCAAAGTGAAAGTGGCAGTGATTCCCACCAACGAGGAGCTGGCAATCTGCCGTGAGACGGTTGCTCTGGTAAAATAACAGCGTATACGGAAAAGAAAACCCGCCGGAAGTTTTCCTGTTTTCAGAGGATTCCGGCGGGAATTTCATGACAGTGTACGGGTAATTGGAGAATAATGCCGAAAGAACATGGCAAATAAAATTTGTCAAGAAAAATTGGTTGACAAACAGCAACTGTTTCTGTATAATTGGTTGAGTGTGGTTAGGAGAACATTATGTTGATTGATTTATCCGGAATACTGGCCCGGGAAGGGGAACAGAAAACCTTTTCCATCTATCCTGAAGGAGACAATTTTTCCTGTCAGCTGGGCAGTTATGCCTATGCGGAGAAAAATCCGGTGGAGCTTACGATTACCCATACGGAGAATCAGGTAGTGACGCTGGAAGGACAGGGAGAGATTTCCATCTGGATTCCCTGCGGACGCTGTCTGGAACCGGTGAAGGTTCCTTTCACCATATCCATCGATGCGGAGGCGGACATAAAGTCCGGCACTTTTCGGGAAGGCGGGGAAACGGATGATGACAGCTGCATCAGCGGCAGACAGCTGGATACCGAACAGCTGCTTCATAATGAGATTCTGATTCAATGGCCAATACGGGTGCTCTGTAAAGAGGACTGTAAAGGAATCTGCAGCTGTTGTGGGAAGAACCTGAATAAGGGAACCTGTGACTGCGATACAGCAGAATTAGACCCCAGGATGGCTGTGATCAGTGATATATTCAAGAATTTTAAGGAGGTGTAATCAATGTCCATCTGTCCGAAGAATAAAACATCCAAAGCAAGAAGAGACAAGAGAAGAGCAAACTGGAAAATGAGCGCTCCCAACCTTGTAAAGTGCAGCAAATGCGGAGCACTGATGATGCCCCACAGAGTATGCAAAGCTTGCGGTTCCTATAATAAGAGAGAGATCATTTCTCAGGAAGCATAAGAAAAGCAACGGACTCCCGGCAGTATTCTGCCGGGACTTTTTTTGTTCTACAGGGAAGCAATTTCCCGTGAAATGACAATGCCCGGTTTGCAAAAAAGCTGTGCGGCGGCGGTTGCTTTTCCGCTGAAGGGATGAAAAAATGTAAAACATAAAAGTACACTTGCACTTACAGGCAAGTAATGATACAATAGGTTTAAAAATGGTGTGTCAAAAAAATAACAGGTTGAGGAAACTTTGTTCTGGATACCATTTTCAGGGGATGAAGTGCTGTCCCCGGCAATAGAAACCAAGAAAGGGAGATTAAGATGGGAAAGACACATAAGAAAGACAAAATTGTTGTGGTTGGCGCCGGCAATGTAGGTGAAGCGATTGCCTATACGCTTATGGTGAGAGATCAGGCCAATGATATTGTTCTGGTGGATGTGAATGAGGCCAGAGCAAAAGGCGCGGCACTGGATATTGCTCATGGTACCAGCTTCTACAAACAGATCTGGGTACGTCAGGGCGGATATGAAGAATGTGCGGATGCCCGTTTGATCATCATTACGGCCGGCGTTGCGAGAAAACCCGGACAGACCCGTCTGGATCTGGCAAAGATCAATGTAAATATCGCCAGAGACATCACAAAGAACATTATTAAATATGCGGACAATCCGCTGATTCTGGTGGTTTCCAACCCGGCAGATATTATCACAAAAGCCGTGACAGAGACTTCCGGACTTCCGGCCTGCCGCGTTATCGGAAGCGGAACTTCTCTTGACACCGCGCGTTTCCGTTATGCCATCAGCGCACGGATGCATGTGAATGTAGAAGATGTAAACGCTTATGTTCTGGGTGAGCATGGTGACAGCCAGGTTCCCATCTGGAGTTCTGCAAACATCGCCGGATTCCCGCTGGATGATTTTGCGGCGCAGGTTCATCATAAGATTGACAAAGCAGCGGTAGCAGAGCGCACCAAGAACGGCGGCGCGGAGGTTATCGGTCTGAAGGGGGCGACTTTCTATGGAATCGCCATGGCGGTGTCCAACCTGGTGGAAGCCATTATCAGAGATGACAGCGCCATTCTTCCGGTTGCTCATGTGCTGGATGAAAAGTTCGGAGATTGGGCTGGAGTAGCGCTTTCCATCCCATGTCGTTTGGGATGGGAGGGAATTGAGAAGACTCTCATGATCCCCATGAACGACGAAGAGAAGGCGGCTATGGATCGTTCCGCTGAGATTCTGAAGGATTTCTGGGAGCAGGTTAAGAATCAGTAAGAACAGGAAAAGAAAGGGAGAACAGACAAATGGATAAGAAAGAATTTGCACTGAAGCAGCATGAAGAGTGGGCCGGTAAGCTGGAGATCAAGAGCCGTGCGAAACTTGAGACTCCGGAGGATCTGGCGGTAGCTTATACGCCGGGCGTTGCGGAGCCCTGTCTGGCAATTTCCAAGGATGTGAATGACTCCTACAAATATACCAGACGTCATAATCTGGTGGCGGTTGTCACCGACGGAACAGCCGTACTGGGACTGGGGGATATCGGTCCGGAAGCCGGTATGCCGGTTATGGAAGGAAAATGTGTGCTGTTCAAAGAGTTCGGCGGCGTAGATGCTTTCCCTCTGTGCGTTCGCAGCAAAGACGTGGATGAAATCGTAAAGACCGTAAGCCTGCTGGCAGGAAGCTTCGGCGGAGTGAATCTGGAGGATATTTCCGCTCCCCGCTGTTTCGAGATCGAGAGAAAGCTGAAAGAGTGCTGTGATATCCCGATTTTCCATGATGATCAGCACGGAACAGCAGTGGTAACCGCTGCCGCCATGATCAATGCCCTGAAACTGACCGGAAAGAAACTGGATGAGATCAAGGTGGTAACCTCCGGCGCAGGCGCTGCAGGAATCGCCATCATCAAACTGCTGGTGAGCCTGGGCCTGAAGAACGTTATTATGTGCGACCGTCACGGCGCGATCTATGAGGGAAGAGACAACCTGAATCCGGAGAAAGAGGAGATGGCAAAGATCTCCAACAGAAATATGGAAAAAGGTTCTCTGGCTGATATGCTGAAGGGCGCAGATGTATTTATCGGAGTTTCCGCTCCCGGAACTGTAACGGAAGAGATGGTACAGAGCATGGCCAAGGATCCCATTCTGTTCCCCATGGCAAATCCCGTTCCCGAGATTATGCCGGATCTGGCAAAGAAAGCCGGAGCAGCTGTTATCGGTACCGGAAGAAGCGATTTCCCCAATCAGATCAACAACGTTCTGGCATTCCCGGGAATCTTCCGCGGTGCGCTGGATGTGCGCGCGAAGGACATCAATGACGAGATGAAAGTAGCCGCCGCTTACGCAATCGCAAACCTGATTGACGAGAAGGATCTGACACCGGATTACATTATCCCCAATCCCTTCGATAAGAGAGTGGCAGAGGCCGTTGCCAAGGCAGTGGCAGAGGCTGCAAGAAAAACAGGAGTGGCTCGTATCTGATAAAAGAACCGTTCAGAGCGGACCGACAGAAAAATCCCCCTGGGTATCCAGTTGGATACCCAGGGGGATTTTGGCCTGTTTCAAGTAAAACGTTGCTCTATCGTAGCGGTTCAAAAACGCCCGGTATGCCGTTTTCGAACGGTTGCTTATGGATTTATTATAATTTTACAACGTTGGCGGCCTGCATGCCACGCGCGCCCTCTGTCAAATCATAAGTCACAGCCTGACCTTCATCCAGCGATTTGAAGCCTTCTCCCTGAATCGCGGAGAAATGAACAAAAACGTCAGCACCGTCTTCTCCTGTAATGAAGCCATACCCTTTTTCCGCGTTGAACCACTTCACAGTTCCTTTGTTCATGATGTTACCTCCATAAAAATAGAAAAATAGAAAATAGAATGTTGATAAAGAAGAGGCGCTAAAAAAAGCCCTGAGTCTGGAGATTACATCAATATAAATAATATAATCCCGCATACCGCATGGGCTAATATTAGATACATAGAATTTCTCTTCTTATCGCCATTATAGAGTGAATATTCATAAAAGTCAAGCGGAAAAAGGGCTTTATTTCGGAGAGAAATTCGTGTATGATAGTACCATGATGAGAATCCATGCAAAGCCCCCTGAATATGGGGCAGGAAAGGAAAACATATGCGAATTTTAATTAAAAACGGACGGATCATTGATCCGGATACCCGGAGAGATCAGGTGGGTGATCTTCTCATTGAGGACGACAGAATTTCAGCGGTTGAGGATCATCTGGAGGAGGAAGCGGATCGGGTGGTGGACGCATCCGGCTGTTATGTGATGCCAGGTCTGATTGATATGCATGTACATCTCAGAGATCCCGGTCTGACCTATAAAGAGGATATTATTACGGGAGCAGATGCGGCGGCCCATGGCGGCGTCACCACGATCCTGGCCATGCCGAATACAAAACCGGTGATGGACGATGCCAGCCGGGTGGCCTATGTAAAAAATAAAGCCAGAGAATTTGCCAAGGTAAACGTGCTTCAGGTGGGAGCCATCACCCGGGGAATGAAGGGAGAAGAACTGGCGGACATTGAAGCCATGGTAAAGGAAGGAATTCCCGCCATCAGCGAGGATGGAAAATCTGTGATGAACAGTCAGCTGTACCGGGAGGCCATGCAGATGGCCCGGCGGCTGAATATTCCGGTGCTGGCACATTGCGAGGATATTGATATGGTCAGAGGCGGCTGTATGAATGATGATGAAAAGGCCAGAGAGTTTTCTCTGCCGGGAATCAGCAATGCGGTGGAGGACTGCATTGTGGCCAGGGATATTATCCTTGCCCGGGATACGGGATGCCATCTGCATCTGTGCCATTGTTCTACAGAGGGAGCGGCCATGATGATGCGGGCATCAAAGGAGTATGGACTGCCTGTGTCCGCGGAAGTCTGCCCTCATCATTTTACCCTGACCTCTTCCGATATGGTGGAGGGAGATGCCAACTACAAGATGAATCCCCCTCTGAGAACGGAAAAGGACCGTCAGGCGCTTCTGGAGGCGCTTCGGGACGATGTGATTGAGGTGATCAGTACAGACCATGCGCCCCATTCGGAAGAAGAAAAGAGCCGATCCATGCGGGAAGCCCCCTTTGGGATCGTGGGACTGGAAACCAGCGTTGCGCTGACCATCACGGAGCTGGTGGACAAAGGCTGGATCACCCCCATGCAGATGGCTGAGAAAATGAGCGGCAATCCGGCCCGTATCGTTCACCTGGACAATAAGGGTTCCCTCCGTCCGGGAAAAGACGCGGATGTGGTTATTATTAATCCGGAAGAAGAATACACCATCGATGTGAATAAATTTGTATCCAAAGGGAAAAATTCACCGTTCCATGGCAGAAGGGTGAAGGGAAAAGTAAAGATGACCATCTGCGGCGGTCTGGTGGTATATGAAGATCAGGAAAATTGAGGAAAAAGGAGATTAAAGAATGATTCAGAAGCTGATTGAAAAGATAAAGAAGACACACGCTCCCATTGTAGTGGGGCTGGATCCGATGCTGAACTATGTTCCGGACCACATTCAGAAACGGGCGTATGCCGAGTTCGGGGAGACACTGGAGGGGGCAGCCGAGGCTGTCTGGCAGTTCAACAAGGAAATCGTGGACGCCACCTATGATCTGATTCCCGCGGTGAAGCCCCAGATTGCCATGTATGAACAGTTTGGCTTGGAAGGCATGAAAACCTTCAAACGGACGGTGGATTACTGCCATGAAAAAGGGCTGATCGTGCTGGGCGATGTCAAAAGAGGAGATATCGGTTCCACCTCCGAGGCTTATGCGGTGGGACATCTGGGAAAAGTCCAGGTGGGATCCAGACAGTATTATGGCTTCAATGAAGATTTTGTGACGGTGAATCCTTATCTGGGCTCTGACGGCATCAAACCGTTTATCAAGGTGGCAAAAGAGGAGAAAAAAGGCCTGTTTATCCTGGTAAAAACTTCCAATCCTTCCAGCGGAGAATTCCAGGACCGGCTGATTGACGGACGTCCGCTGTACGAATGGGTGGGCGAGCAGGTGGCCGCCTGGGGAAGAGAACATATGGGAGAGACCTACAGCTATGTGGGCGCGGTGGTGGGAGCCACCTATCCTGCGCAGGGAAAGGCACTGCGGAAAATCATGCCGAAAACTTTTATTCTGGTACCCGGTTACGGAGCGCAGGGAGGCCGCGGCAAGGATCTGGTTCATTTCTTCAACGACGATGGACTGGGCGCTATCATCAATTCCTCCAGAGGAATTATTGCCGCCTACAAGCAGGAGGCCTATAAAAAATTCGGACCGGAGAATTTTGCGGAGGCATCCCGTCAGGCAGTGAAGGATATGATCGCTGATATCGACGGCGCCCTTCAGGCGGCAAAATAAAAACGAGGAGAATGGGGAACAGATGAAAAAAAAGGAAATTTGTACGGTGATCTCCCAGGAGTGCATCGCCAATGATATTTACAGTATGTGGATCCAGACAGACCAGATTGCTGCCGGGGCAGTACCGGGACAGTTTGTCTCTCTGTACACGGGAGATCCCAGTCGGCTTTTGCCCCGTCCCATCAGTCTCTGCGAGATTGACGCCATGGGGGGCAGACTGCGCCTGGTGTACCGGGTAACAGGAAAGAATACGGGAACGGAGATTCTTTCCCGGATGAAGAAAGGGGATACGCTGGAAGTACTGGGGCCTCTGGGAAATGGTTTCCTTCTGGAAGAGGCACAAGGAAAACGAATCTTCCTCATGGGAGGGGGGATCGGTATTCCGCCGCTGGTGGAGACTGCCCGTCAGCTTTCCGGGAAGGCACAGGTGACGGTGATTGCCGGATACCGGGACCAGCTGTTTCTGCAGCAGGAGCTGGCAGATTGCGGCCGGCTGGTGGTGGCTACGGAGGATGGAAGCGCCGGAACCAGAGGAAATGTTATGGACGCCATCCGGGAGAATGGCCTTACGGCGGATGTGATTTTCGCCTGCGGTCCCGCTCCGATGCTGAGAGCCATCAAAACCTATGCCGGTGAGCAGAACATTCCCTGCTGGATTTCCATGGAGGAACGGATGGCCTGCGGGATCGGCGCCTGTCTTGCCTGTGTATGCAAATCCACGGAGGTGGACGGACATTCTCATGTACATAACAAACGGATCTGTAAGGACGGTCCGGTATTTCCTGCATCGGAGGTGGAACTGTGATGAATATGAAAGTAAATCTTGCCGGTGTGGAACTGAAGAATCCGGTGATGACCGCCTCCGGCACCTTCGGAAGCGGGGAGGAATACAGCGAGCTGGTGGATCTGAACCGTCTGGGCGCGGTGGTGACGAAAGGTGTGGCTAATGTTCCCTGGCCGGGAAATCCCACCCCCCGCATCGCGGAGGTGTACGGCGGTATGCTCAATGCCATCGGCCTTCAGAATCCCGGCATTGATGTTTTCTGCGAAAGGGATATCCCGTTCCTGAAAAAGTATGACACGAAAATCATTGTCAATGTCTGCGGAAAAACGGCAGAGGATTACTGTCAGGTGGTGGAACGTCTGGCCGGGGAACCGGTGGACATGCTGGAGATCAATATATCCTGCCCCAACGTCAAGGAAGGCGGCATTGCCTTCGGTCAGGATCCCAGAGCAGTGGAGGACATTACCTCCCGGATCAAACGTCTGGCAAAACAGCCGGTGATCATGAAGCTGAGCCCCAACGTGACGGATATCGCGGAGATGGCACGGGCGGCCCAGGCGGGCGGCGCGGACGCCCTCTCTCTGATCAATACTCTCACCGGTATGAAGATCGATATCCATCGGAGAACCTTTGCGCTGGCCAATAAGACCGGAGGTATGTCCGGCCCGGCAGTGAAGCCGGTGGCAGTTCGAATGGTCTATCAGGTGGCCCAGGCGGTGGATCTTCCCATCATCGGCATGGGAGGTATCGCTACGGCGGAGGACGCCCTGGAGTTTATCCTGGCAGGCGCCACGGCAGTTTCCGTGGGAACCGCGAATTTCTATAATCCCACTGCCACGGTGGAAATCGTGGACGGCATCGGGGAATACATGAGAACCTACGGTGTAAAGGATATCAGCGAACTGATCGGAGCGGTAAATCAGTGACAGGAACCCCAGGGAGGGGCTGACCGTTTCGTGATCTGTAAAAAAGAGAGAAGTGACAGCCAGACAGCCGCACTTCTCTCTTCTTCATGAACAAGGGAAAGTCCGTGTGGCGTGCTTTCCATTATTCATGACAAGGGAAAGTTCGCACGGCATGCTTTCCGTTGTATATAGATTAAGAAAGATACGCAGTACATGAGGGGAGGAACTAATTAATGAAGAAACTATGGAATCTGGCAAAGGGGGATGTGGTACTGTGTGCCTCCTTTGTGCTGGCGGTGCTGTCCTGTTTTCTGACGCCGCCGGGACCGGAATATCTGTCCTACATAGACTTTGACACACTGATTCTATTGTTTTGTCTGATGCTGATCATGGAAGGACTGCGGGAGCAGAAGGTATTTCTTGCTCTGGGAAACGGGATGCTGTCCCGGGTTTCCACCCGACGGGGCGTCATTTTCACACTGGTGTTCCTGTGCTTTCTGTGCAGCATGCTGATTACCAATGATGTGGCATTGATCACCTTTGTACCCTTTGGAATCATGATACTGGAGATGGCAGATCTTCACGGAAAGCTCTGCCGGACCGTGACGCTGATGACTATAGCCGCCAATCTGGGCAGTATGTTTACGCCGGTGGGAAATCCCCAGAACCTTTATCTGTATTCCCTGTCAGGCATGACACTGCCGCAGTTCCTGCTGCTGATGCTTCCTTATACCGTGGCTGCGGCCGTGCTGCTTTTTATCATCATCTGGTTTGGAGCGGGACGGGAGAATCTGACCGTAAAACCCCAGACCGTACAGCTGGGGGATCGGGGAACCATTCTCTGGTATCTGCTGCTGTTTGTCTGCTGCCTGCTGACAGTGGCGGGCGTGCTGCCGCACATTCTGCTGCTGATCCTGACGGTGGCTGGCATCTGCTGGAAAAATCCCGCCTCCTTTGTTCGGGTGGATTATTCACTGTTGTTTACCTTTACCTTCTTTTTTATCTTTGTAGGAAATATCCGCCAGGTGGAACAGCTGCAGCTGCTGATCGGCGGATTGCTGGAGGGACATGAGCGGCTGATCAGTGTGGCGGTCAGCCAGATCATCAGCAATGTCCCGGCGGCCATGCTGCTGTCAGGCTATACGGATCAGGTGCGGGAGCTGATTGTGGGAACGAATCTGGGAGGCCTGGGCACCCTGATCGCCTCCATGGCAAGCCTGATTTCCTGGAAACAGATTGCCTCCTGGTATCCGGGGGCGAAAAAACGGTATCTGCTGGAGTTTACCGGTTGGAATCTTCTGTTTCTGGCGGTGTTGTTGCTGATTCCGTGAGAGGATCGGCAGAACTGTCAGATGGCGGGTGAAATCATATGATAAATAAATGGCTGACTGACTTCTTCAGAATAGTTCTACTGAGAATTGTAGGGTTAGGAATCGTAAACTTTTTTTTCGCGAGTTTTCTTTCAACATATTTGGATGCTACATCGTCAGGGGTATGGATTTTAGCCATATTGCTGGTTTTCTTTTTATGTCTTGGCGGAGGAGCTGTTGTCGGTGGATTTTGGACGTGGATATTCTTCCGAAAGCATACCCAGGTCAGTTGGATAGCATGGATCGTATCCATGATTCTTTTCGTGCTTGTACTTCAATGGGAATATCGGGCAATCAGCGAAGTGAGTGAAATGTACATCTATACGAATATTATTATTGGACAGCAGGTATTGGCTGATACATTGGTACTATATGCTTTAAAATATCCCTATTCAAGGTCAAAAAGGAGAAACAGGAAATAGATGCTGGATTTAATCGGAATACCGCAAAAGTATGGAATAATCGGGGGTTCATATCGGCTTCAAGGACATATTTCTAAAATAATTAGCAGGTAAACCATTGGTTTAGTCAATTCGACTGGCTATTCATTGAAGTAAACTAAAAGATTAGCTATGGTAATGGTAGAAGGAGGGAATTGTATGAATACTGAAAATATTGGTGCTTTAATCTCTAAGCTCCGTAAGGAAAAAGGTATGACACAACAAGAACTTGCGGATAAACTCAAAATAACTGATAAAGCTGTATCAAAATGGGAAAGGGGGGGTTCACTTAGATAAAGATACCACATCAATCCCACGCTGACTTTTGCTCAACCGATACAGCCGGAGGGCTGGATAACAAGAAAAGGCGGTATGCGCCCCGTGGAGGGGTAGCGTACCGCCTTTTCTT
>DVIN01000078.1 GCA_018711275.1 Candidatus Pullilachnospira intestinigallinarum | reverse complement strand
GTTTTCGTGGACGCAGGCAGAGAGCTGAGAAATGGCTCTCGTCTATCAGGAAACGAGAGCCGAAGCTGTTTGCTCATTGGAGCAGGATGTACTCGTATTGTTAAATGATAAGAGCCGTATGAAGGGAGACTTTCACGTACGGTTCCGTGAGAAGTTTGAGGTGAAAGTCCTCTTACTTACTCGACTGAGAGGTCGGTAGGCGAAATAATCGCCTACCTCCTACTCGATTTCTCCCGTTTCGGAAGCTGATCGACCAGTTTTTCGATAATCTGTTTCTTCACATACACATCGAAGCTCAGCATACAGATAAAGGAAAATGTCTTCAGGAATTCCCGGTCTTCCTCTCCGGCGTCGGCGAAGGTGTCCTGGGAAAGCTCATAGCGCTGAATCACATCCTGTTTCAGTACCTCGATCTGCTCTTTTTCCAGATGGAACACTTCATTATAGATATCGGTCAGCGTCAGTTCCCCATCGCCGGAAAAGTATTTGTCCGTGATGGGCCCCAGCAGCGCCTGAATGTCCGTGATGGACAGGAAATTTTTGAAGTAATAGATAAAAATCAGGGTCAGCAGATGTTCCTTGGAATATTTCTTCTTCTGGGGCGGCGGGAGCAGGTCGTTCTTCGCGTAGTTATTGATCATGGTCTTTGTGAGGATCTTGTCCTCCGCATACCGTTTGGAAGAAGCCAGCTGGGCGTCCATGAAGGTGGTTACCTGATCCATATATAAGGGAATGTTGGGGATGCTCTCCGGTTTGATGTAATCAATCCGGGAAATACTCTCCAGGATACTGTTCAGCATATCTTTTGTGTCGATAGTCATTTCATCACCTCTTTATGCCTTATTATATAGTTTTTAAAACTATTTGTAAATGTAAAAATGAAATTCCCATTATTTTCCCATTATTTTTCGTGGAGAAGGGATAGGAGAAGATCGATGTCTGTGGAATAGGCAGGGTGATTTCCGGATCTTTGCGGTATTTCTCAAGAAGTGAGCAATGGATTGTAACAAGTTTCATCTGATGAACACAACCTTGTAATATTAAGAAATGATGTGGACTGGTAAAGTTAGAGATATGATTTAAGAACGGAACCACCCTTTGGGGGAGGTTCCGCCTGACATGTAAGCGATATTCTGCGCTGCTAGGCACCCCGTCGCTTTCGGAAGTTAAACATACACGTTCATCATATTCTGGCCGTGATGACCGGCAAGCCATTTGCTTATCTGTATTATATGAGGAATCGGGGAAAATTGCAAGATACAGGAGAAAAAAAGCAGCAATAGGGATGATTAAATAGGGATGATCCGGCAATAATGTTTTGACTTCCCATGCCCCTCATGATATGATGAACACATGTACGAAAAAATGGAAGAAGAAAGTGTTGCCGCAGACAAGGGCACGGATGGAGGAGTTTATGAGCAAATATGAAGGGCTGAATCCCATGCAGCAGGAGGCCGTCTACCACACGGAGGGGCCGGTGCTGATTCTTGCCGGAGCCGGTTCCGGAAAAACCAGGGTTCTGACGCACAGGATTGCCTATCTGATAGAAGAAAAGGGTGTGAATCCGTGGAATATCATGGCCATCACCTTTACCAATAAGGCGGCGCAGGAGATGCGGGAGCGGGTGGATCAGATTGTGGGCTTCGGATCGGAGAGTATCTGGGTCAGCACCTTCCATTCCAGCTGTGTGCGGATGCTCCGCCGGTTTATCGACCGGATCGGCTACGAGAACAATTTTACCATCTATGACACGGACGATCAGAAGACGGTGATCAAGGAAGTGTGCAAACGGCTGAACATTGATACCAAGATGTTCAAGGAGCGGTCGCTGATGGCGGCCATTTCCTCCGCCAAGGATGAACTGATTTCCCCGGAGGCTTTCAAGCGAGATGCGGGGCAGGACTGGTCCCTGCAGACGGTGGCCAGAGTTTACGAGGCCTACCAGAAACAGCTGGCCATGAACAATGCGCTGGATTTCGATGATCTGATTGCCAAAACGGTGGAGCTTCTGGAGGCTTCGCCGGAGGTGCTGGACTATTATCAGCAGCGGTTCCGCTATATCATGGTGGACGAGTATCAGGACACCAACACGGCCCAGTTCCGGTTTGTGAGCCTTCTGGCCTCCAAATACCGGAATCTCTGCGTGGTGGGTGACGATGACCAGTCTATTTACAAATTCCGGGGAGCCAACATCGGAAATATTCTGGGATATGAGAAGGTATTTCCCGACGCAAAAGTGATCAAGCTGGAGCAGAATTACCGGTCCACTCAGAATATCCTCAATGCTGCCAACGAGGTGATCCGCCATAACCTGGGCCGGAAGGAGAAGACTCTGTGGACGGACAATGAAGTGGGAGAGCCGCTGCATTTCCGCCAGTTCCTCACCGGATATGAGGAGGCGGAGTATATCGCCGGGGACATTTCCAAAAAGGTGCGGGAGGGGACGTACGCGTACCGGGACTGCGCGATTCTGTACCGGACCAACGCCCAGTCGCGTCTTTTCGAGGAGAAATTTCTCCTGGCGAATATCCCCTACAAGATAGTGGGCGGCGTGAATTTCTATGCCAGAAAGGAGATCAAGGATCTGCTGGCATATCTGAAAACCATCGACAACGCCAGAGACGATGTGGCGGTCCGCAGGATTATCAATGTGCCGAAGCGGGGAATCGGCGCCACCACCCTGAACCGGGTGCAGGACTACGCCCAGGAGCAGGGGATCAGCTTTTACGACGCGTTGAAGGAGGCGGATCAGATTCCCACTTTGGGAAGGGGCGCCGCGAAGATCCGGCCGTTTGTGGATTTTGTGCAGAAATTCCGCAGCCAGCTGGAATATCTGTCGGTGACGGAGCTTTTGAACAAGGTCATCGAGGAGACCGGCTATGTGGAAGAACTGAAGGCGGAGGACACGGAGGAATCCCGGGCTAGAATCGAGAACATCGACGAGCTGATTTCCAAAGTGGTTTCCTATGAGCAGGATGCCGAGGAGCCGTCTCTAGACGGATTTCTGTCGGAGGTGGCGCTGATCGCGGATATCGATTCCGTGGAGGAGAGCGACAACCGGGTGCTGCTGATGACGCTGCATTCCGCCAAGGGACTGGAGTTCCCCAATGTGTATCTGGCCGGTATGGAGGACGGGATTTTCCCCAGCTATATGACCATCACGGAGGGAGACGCTTCCGAGCTGGAGGAGGAGCGCCGGCTCTGCTATGTGGGAATCACCAGGGCCATGAAGGAGCTGACCCTGACGGCGGCCCAGCAGCGGATGATCCGGGGAGAGACCCAGTACAGCAAGGTGTCCCGGTTTATCCGGGAAATTCCCAGGGAGCTGGTGGAGCTGGGAAGAGAGACCGCCCCGAAAAAGACGGTGGAAATGCCCCAGGCGGGAAGTTCTTACGCCAGGATGCGGCAGGTCTACCGGAAGGAAACCTTTGCCCCGAAGAAATTTGAGGTGAAGAAGGCGGAGGCGCTGGATTACGGCGTGGGCGACACGGTGCGCCACATCAAATTCGGCACCGGCACGGTGACCGCCATTGTGGAGGGCGGCAAGGACTACGAGGTGACGGTGGATTTTGACCGGGTGGGCACAAAGAAAATGTTCGCTTCCTTCGCAAAACTAAAGAAAATATGATATTTTATGTTTTTAGTGGTAAATTCAGACAAAGGGTGGTATAATATCTTTAAGTTTTAAGAGAGGACGGTGTTCACCATGAATAAAATTGATGAGTTGGTAGATATCCTGAAAAGAAACGAAAGAGAAGAAGAGAAGTGCAAGAACGTCATCGTATGGGTTCTGGCTATTCTGGGAGCCGTAGCGGCAGTGGCAGGTATCGCGTATGCCGTATACCGTTTCTTCACACCGGATTATCTGGAAGACTTTGAAGATGATTTTGACGACGATTTCGACGATTATTTTGACGACGAAGACGGAGAAGAGGACGGCGAGTAATTGCCGCGGCCAGGCCAAAAAGGTCAGGCAGAGAAAGTTTTGAAAAAAGAAAAACGAGAAAAAGCTTCGGAGAGTATCCCCGGAGCTTTTTTCATCAGGATAAGGAGAAGCAGATTGAAAAAGGGCGATATTTTTGAAGGCGAAATTGGCAGGGTGGATTTTCCCAATAAGGGACATGTGACGGTGGACGGGGAGGATGTGATTGTGAAAAATGGAATCCCCGGCCAGAAGGTACGTTTCCGGATCAATAAGAAGAAACATGGCCGGGCAGAGGGACGGCTGCTGGAAGTGCTGGAGGCTTCGCCTCTGGAAACCAGAAAACCGGTCTGCTCCGTATTTCCCGCCTGCGGCGGCTGTATGTATCAGACCATGGACTATGAGGCGCAGCTGGATATGAAGGCCGCGCAGATCCGCCGCCTGTTGGATCAGGCGCTGATGAAGGGCGGCCAGGTGGATGCCCAGGGTAATCCGGACTATGAGTTTGAGGGAATCCGCCGCAGCCCGCTGGAGTTCGGATATCGGAATAAGATGGAATTTTCCTTCGGAGACGCCCAGAAGGACGGCCCGCTGACTTTGGGTTTACATAAAAAGGGAAGTACCTATGATGTGCTGGACGCAGTGGACTGCCGACTGGTGCATGAGGATATGACCCGGATTCTCCGGTGCGTGCTGGATTACTGCCGGCAGGAAGGATTTCCCTATTATCATAAAATGAGCCATGAGGGATTTCTCCGGCATCTGCTGCTGCGCAGGGCCCATGCCACCGGGGAGATTCTGGTGAATCTGGTGACCACCAGCCAGCTGGAGCCGGATTTGTCGCCGCTTACGGAGGCGCTTCGCAGCCTGGAGCTGGAAGGGAAGATCGTGGGAATTCTTCATATTATTAATGACTCGCTGGCGGATACGGTGAAGAGCGACGAGACCAGGATCCTGTACGGGAAGGATTATTTCTACGAAGAGCTTCTGGGGCTTCGGTTTAAGGTGACGCCGTTTTCCTTCTTTCAGCCCAATACGCTGGGGGCAGAGGTGCTGTACCGGACGGTGAGAGAGTATATTGGGGAGACAAAGGACCGGAAGATTTTTGATCTGTACAGCGGAACGGGGACCATTTCCCAGATTCTGGCTCCGGTGGCAGAGAGCGTCACGGGAGTGGAGATTGTGGAAGAGGCCGTGGAGGCGGCCAGGGAGAATGCGCGGGAGAATGGGATTAGCAATTGCCGGTTTATCGCCGGGGATGTGCTGAAGGTGCTGGATGAGATGGAAGGTGAGCCGGATCTGATCGTGCTGGATCCGCCCAGGGATGGGATTCATCCGAAGGCGCTGCCGAAGATACTGGATTATGGGGTGGAGAGGATGGTTTATATTTCCTGTAAGCCTACGAGTCTGGCGAGGGATTTGGAGATGTTTTTGGCGAAGGGGTACAGGCTGGAGAGAGCGGTGTGCGTGGATCAGTTTGTGCATACGGTGCATGTGGAGACGGTCTGTTTGATGTCAAGAGTGGAAGGAAAATAACCGCGAAAGCCCTGTAATACAGTGGTTCTGGGTGATCGAGCATATTTGGCGTCGGGCAGACAAAACACTTCTCGGTAACTTATCCAAGGACAGATCGGGTCGAAAAGTGTGAAAGTTGAGTTACCAAGATAGATGCCACTATGTTGAGTAGCCGAGTTAGATGTCGGAAAGTTGTGGCTGTGAGATAGATGTCAGGAGGGGAAATTAAATAGGATGTTTTTTGATTTAAGAACATGTGATTCAGCATACAGATTTATTCTGGATTGCTTGAATATGATGCCAGATGAGTTCATAACAGAATTTGCGATAGAAAGTGAAAGTAATTTTGAATTTTTTTGGGAGAGAAACATCCAAAGAATACAAACCATCGACATTTCGCAACTTAGAATTTTAGCTTTTCATGTTCTGGGTTCATTGGACTGTTGTGAAGAAATTAAAAAGAACGGTCTTTGGAATCTTCAAATGGTACTGAGTGGAGATACTATATTATCGAGGATTCTGAAAGAACACGGCATTCGTTTCGATATCACAAATAAGTTGCTTTATGCGGGTTCAAAAAAATATGATATAGATTATGAGCATTATAGGGGTAAGCATTTTTTGACCGGAGCTGATAAAGTGCTTGATAGAATCGCACATAGAGTATTTTATGACTATTGTGTCAATGGATTTCTTGTTAATGATGATGTTTTTAACTACGGCACGCGAATTCATGAAAGGCCAGAGTTCCTAATGGCATTAAGCGACCTTCTCCCCGATGCGAAAAAAATAGAACAGTGCTGGGAAACACATGCTGAGAGTTACAGAGTAGACTTTTTTGTTAACAAAGAGCAAGTTCATCGATTTAATTTTGAATTAGATGAGCATCGAGATCCACCATACGAAGGTTGGTATGATCTTGATGATGATATGAAGACTAAAAAATGGATGCTTTCTCATGCTATTGATAGAGCAAATGATAATATAACGGAACTATTTTTGTATATTAAGGATGAGTTGATTGTTCCACCTGATCAAATAATATCATGTTCAACAATATAAAGAGGACTCCTCACTACCGGCAAATGTGTCGGCGGCGAGGAGTCTTTTTATGCTTCGATGTCGATTGTGATCCCGGACTTGAATTCCACGATGAAGTGGTCGGCGAAAACGGTAATCTTCTCAATGAGCTTTTTGACCAGAGCCTCATCAAACTCTGTGATACCGGTTTCCTGCCCGGTGATGAAGTTCTGCAGTTCCTTAATCCGGCTCATGGCTTCTGCTCGGTGATGGCTGTCGAGCTCGGACTTTTCCTTCTGGTCGCGGAGCCGGAAAATTTCGTCAGCGATGGCATCGTAGTCTTGTTTGTTATTTGCTTTCTTGATGAGCTCTTTTTGCAGTTCTTCAAGCCTTGCCTGAATGCCGTCCGGAGAGAGGGTGTCAGCACCCACTACGGCCTTGGCGATATTCTGCTGTAAAGCTTTAAGGAAAAAATCTTGCTCGGTAAGAATCTGGTTGATGGCCTTGACCGTGATCTCCTGCAGTAGGAGCTCGTTTACCGTTCGATTGGTACAGCTTTTTTCGGCGGAGATAGGCTCCAAACGACTGATGCAGCGCCAGACGATGGACTTGCAGCCGTGGTTATTCCAGTGAACGCGCCGGTAAAGCTCGCCGCAGTCTCCGCATAAAATCATCTGTGCAAAGCAGTGATTGCAGGAGAAGCTGCGTTTCTTGCCTGTCGGGCTTACGTGAACTGTCCGGCGACGGACAAGCTCCGCCTGCACCTGCATGAAGAGCTCCTTTGGAATGATTGCTTCGTGGTCGTCCTCGACGTAGTATTGAGGAACAGTGCCGTTGTTTTTGATCCGCTTCTTTGTTAGAAAGTCGGTGGTATAAGTCTTTTGAAGAAGCGCATCGCCCATATACTTCTCGTTGCGGAGAATTTTGTTGATGGTGCTG
>DVIN01000008.1 GCA_018711275.1 Candidatus Pullilachnospira intestinigallinarum | reverse complement strand
CTGGGAGCGCCGGTGATCACCTATGTGATCTGTTCGTCGAAGGTGAGAAAGGTAAGGTATTTCATCCGGGAAGGGATCAACACCTACCGGGTGAAGGTGATCCGCCTGAAGGACGCGGATGCGGACCGGATCCTGGAGAAACTTGCGAAAGAGAAGAAAAACATCCGGAGAGAGGATTTCTTTCCGTTGCTGCTTGCGCCGCTGATGGGCGGGAAGTCAGGAAAGGAAGAACGAATCCGAAAGAGTATCCGGGCTCTGAGAAAAGCGGAAGGGATGTTTTCCAAGGAAGAGGTACAGAAGATGGAGGCCATACTGTATCTGCCGGCTATGAAATTTCTGACGAAGGATGAATTAGAACGGATAAAGGAGGAAATGAAGATGACAATACTGGGACAGATGATCTGGGATGATGCGATGGAGAAAGGCCGCGCTGAGGGGAAAAAAGAGGGCGAACGTATCGGAAGCGAACGGTATGGCCGGCTGATTCTGATTCTCGACAAGGAGGGCCGCCAGGATCTGATTATAAGAAGCGCTTCCGATTCCGAATACCGTGAGCAGCTTTACCAGGAATACCATATCTGAAGAAACTGCCGAAGCCTGTACAAAAAATACGTTCTCTGATCACCGGAATGGAAAGTGCGGATCCGGCAGCGAATCCACATAAAAACACACCCATCGCTTCTCATGGCCGCCGGATATGCCAGAAGTTTCTTCCGTCCTCCCGGACGGCGATACCTGACAAATCCCGGCCCACAGCAATGGGTGTGTTTTCTAAATAATTTTTTCCTCTGTTCTTTTACCGTCCAGATAATGCCCCGAAATCCGCATTACCTTTTTCAGAATCTTCAGATCCCGCATGGTCTTCCCGGTTTCCAGAGAATGGTTTCCGTTTTTCACCAGAATCAGCGGAAGTTTCTTTTCCAGACATCCGCTCTTTACCGCCTCTGTCCGGGCCCAGGGATCACTGGTTCCATGAAAGACCACTCCCGGCTGTTCCATAAAAGAAAAGGATTCCTCCACCGGCGTAAAATAGAGGTTCCTGGTCCGCAATCCATGCTTTGCTCCATAGGCTGAGGCCACCGCGGTACCCACGCTTTTGGAGATAAACAGGATTTCCTCATATTTTCCAAAATCCACTTTTCCAAGGATCTCTTCCGCCTGCCCCAGCGCACTGAGAAAAGCCTGCTTCATTTTTTCCGGAGAACCCTTTACCCCATCAGGAAAATTTCCGTAAGGAACTCCGATCACCTCATAACCTCTCTGAACCGCCAGCTTTCTTCCATAATACATAAGCGGTTTATCCACATGATACCCGATACCGGGAAATAATACCGCAAGTTTCATCCATCCTCCTCCTTCCTGTCAGCAGCCGCATATTCATCAGGAATTCCCGGAAAGGGATCCGATATAGCTTTTATCCACTGTTATCACACAGGCGTACCGTTTGTCGATACTGCTCATATGGTCCTGTATCTTTTGTTTCAGTTCCTGCTCCATTTCATCGGTATAAGAATAAGGAACCACCACATCGAAAATCAGGTTGATGTGATGCTTTCCCTTTACCATCCGAAAATCATGAAACTTCAGTTCCGGATTCAGTTGCCGCAGATAATCCACCAGTTTCTTCCGGCACTCCAGCACTTCTTCGTCCTTCATCTCCACCGGATCCATATGGATCACCAGAAAGACGCCCAGTTTTCTGGACACTTCCCGTTCCGCCTGATCAATGATCTCATGGGAATCCTCGATATCCCGGTCTCTGGGAACCTCCGCGTGAAGCGAAGCCATGGTTCTGCCCGGCCCATAGCTGTGAAGGATCATGTCGTGGGTTCCCACAATTCCGTCATAGGACTCCACTTCCCTGCGGATCCTGGCTGCCAGTTCCGGATCCCCCGCCTGGCCGATCAGCGGCTCCAGGGTATCCCGGGCAATGCCGATACCAGCCCACATTACCACCAGTGAAACAAGGATTCCCATGATAGCATCGATATTCCATCCCAGAAAACGGTACACCAGAATGGACAGGATTGTCACGCTGGTGGTCACCACATCTCCCAGAGAATCTGTGGAAGTGGCCAGCAGCACCTTGGAATCGATGCGTTTCCCCAGCTTTCTGTTGAACATTCCCATCCACAGCTTCACAGCCACCGACAACAGAAGAATCAGAAAAGGAACCAGATCAAAATTCATAGTCTCCGGATCGCCGATTTTCCCAATACTGCTCTTGAAAAAGGTAAATCCCACTTCAATTACCAGAAAGGAAACGATCAGAGCCGCAATATACTCCATCCGCCCATGGCCGAAGGGATGTTCCTCATCCGCCGGCTTATCCGCCATCTTCACTCCCACGAAGCTGATTACGGAAGAAGCCGCATCGGAAAGATTGTTGAAGGCATCTGCTGTTACGGAAATACTGTTCATCACCATGCCGATTATCACCTTGGCGATAAATAAAAGCACATTACAGCAGATCCCCACAAAACTGGAAAGTACGCCATAAGCGGTACGCACCTGCAGATCCTCTGTATCCTGATAATTTTTCACAAACCGTTTTACGAGAAATTCTGTCATACTGCACCCTCTCACTTTTTCTGATATCCTGCCCTCCGGCCGGATATTCCGGATTTTTCATTCTTTCCAGTTTAACACTTATCCATTATATTCTCAATCCCTTTTTCGTGTGAATATTTTTCCATGCATGGCAGTTTCCCTCTCCGCCGTTCTAAATCTGTAACAGTTCGGCTTTCCGGCTGCACTTCATTTCGATCGGTGCGAAACGTGTGCCACTGGCGCACAGCGCCCTCGCGGGACGGAGGAGGGGCAAACTGTAACTTAAATCTCACAGGATTCCACCTGCCGTATTTACATTTCCGCCAACATTCAGTAAAATATGGATACAGACGGCCTCTGCGCCACAAATTTCTGACATGGGAGGAACTATATAATGAAATTTCTACTGACCGGTGACCCCACCGTGACCCGGCGCATCCAGCAGGGTACTGATATTCTTCTTCAGGAAACCCCCGGTGCACCCGATGGGGAATCCCTTTCCGTCTCCGTCACATTTCAGGATAAAGAAGAGCTTTACGCGAAAAGGGACGGGAACGTCATCACCATCCGCTGCAAGGAACCTGCGCACTACTTCCGCGGGTTGAGCTGGGCTCTGCATCGTCCGGCGAATGCGGTTTCTGAAAAAACCGAAACCGTCTGCTTCCCCAGGGACGGCTTCATGCTGGACTGCTCCAGGAACTCTGTATTTACCGTGGAAACCGTAAAAGGCATCATCCGCAAACTGGCCAGGATCGGCATGAACCTGCTGATGCTTTACACAGAAGAGACCTATGAAGTGCCCGGAGAGCCCTATTTCGGCATCTACCGGGGACGCTATTCCAGAGAGGAAATCCGGGAAATGGACGCTTACGCGCAGATTTTCGGCATTGAACTGGTGCCCTGCATCCAGACACTGGCTCATCTGCGGAATACGCTGAAATGGCCCTATGCAGCTGACCTCAAGGATACGGAAGATATTCTGATGGTGGGCGAAGAGAAGGTATATGATTTTATCGAAGAGCTGCTTGCCGCAGTGAAGGATTCCTTCTCCACCCGCCGGGTACATCTGGGCATGGATGAGGCCGCACAGCTGGGATTGGGCAACTACCTGAAGAAAAACGGCTACCGGGAAAGCGCGAAGCTGATGAAGGAGCACAGCGCCCGGGTATTTGAAATCTGCCAGAAGCTGGGGCTCACCCCCATGATCTGGAGCGATATGTACATCACCGCCAACACCGGCGGCGGTTACTACGATGTGGATGAATCCACCGACACCTCCGGCTGGGAAAAACCGGACCGGGAGCTGGGCCTGGTGTACTGGGATTACTACAACGAAAACGGCCCTCTGTACCGGAATATGCTGCGGGTCCATCAGGAACTCACCAACCATCTGACCTTCGCAGGCGGTGTCTGGATGTGGAACGGCATCGCTCCCAATTACGGCCGGGCTTTCCGCTGCACCGTCAGCGCTCTGGATGCCTGCCGGGAATATCAGGTGCCGGAGATTTTCTGCACCGCCTGGATGGACAACGGCTCTGAGACGCCCCTGGACGCCGTATATCCGGGTCTGGTACTTTTCGCCCATCTGGGATTCCACGAAACCGTATGCAAAGAGGATCTGAAAGAGGAATTTGAGGCCTGCACCGGCGGCCGCCTGGAGGATTTCTGGCAGCTGGAAGCCTTCGACTCCCTTTTCACCGGCATGGGCAACAATATGGGCTCCGACAACCCCTCCAAATACTATCTGTACCAGGACAATATGCTGGGAATGTTCGACTATCACCTGAAGGGAATCGATACACAGACCTACTACCGGGATCTGGCCCTCCGGATGGCTTCCTGCGCCCAGACCTCACCGGCCTATGCGGATCTCTTCCATTTCTACGAAGAATTCGCGCAGGTGCTGGCACAGAAAACGGATCTGGGCATCCGGATCAAAGACGCCTATGACAGCAACGACTTATCCACACTGCGGACAATCTACGATCAGGTTATCCCCAATATCATCGATCACCTGTGGAAAATGAAACTGATCCGGGAACAGCTGTGGCTGCGGGACGCCAAACCCTTCGGATATGAGCTGGTAGACATCAAACTGGGCGGCGCGCTGACCCGTCTGGCCAGCCACAAACGGAGAATCGAGTCCTATCTGAACGGTTCTGTCACCCGCCTGGAAGAACTGGAGCAGGAGCGGATGCCCTACTTCGCGGTGAAGGAATCCAAAAATCATCCGGTGGAAGAATCCATGCTGGAAAACCGGTGGCATTATATTGTCAGCGGATGCTGCCTGATAGATACGATTTAATTTTCAAATTCTTTACAAAACACAGAAAAGCGGGAGAACAGCTGCCTTTTTTTGCAGCTATTCTCCCGCCTGTTTTTCTTCCTCCAGAAGCCCCTGATACACCTCCCGTTTTCCCACGCCCCGGTCCTTTGCCACCAGCTTCATGGCCTCCTTCCGGCCAATCCCCTGTTCTTCATAGTACCGCATATGCTCCGCAAGACTCATGCGCTCCCAGGCCTTCTGCTTCTCCTCTTCCATCTGCCGCCGGCTGCGGCCCTCCATGATAATCACGCACTCGCCCCTGGGCTCCTGCTCCCGGTAATACGCCAGCGCTTCTTCCAGGGTCGTCCCAAACACCGTCTCATGCTTCTTGGTCAGTTCCCGGCACACGGAAATCCTCCGGTTTCCCAGCGCGGCATACAACTCTTCCAGCGTTCTCACCAGCCGGTGGGGCGCCTCGTACAGCACCACGGTTCTGGTCTCCGTCTTCAACTCCTCCAGCACCGCCTGCTTCTCCTTCTTATCCGACGGGAGAAACGCCTCAAAAGCAAACCGCCGGGTGGGAAGCCCTGACATGGTCAGCGCCGTGATACAGGCCGCCGGTCCCGGCAGAGAAGTTACCCGGATACCGGCCTCCTGGCACATGGCCACCAGTTCTTCCCCCGGATCGGAGATTCCCGGCGTCCCCGCGTCTGTAATCAGAGCGATCTGTCTGCCCTCCAGAAGCTGCCGTACCAGATCCCGTCCCTTCTCGATCTTGTTATACTCATGATAGCTGGTCATGGGGGTATGAATCTCAAAATGATTCAACAGACGGATACTGTTCCTGGTATCCTCCGCGGCGATCAGATCCACTTCCTTCAGCGTCCGCAACACCCGGAAGGTAATATCCTCCAGATTGCCGATGGGCGTCGCGCACAAATACAATGTCCCTGCCATACTCTTCTCCTCTTCTCCCGGCACAGCTCTGCCGCTTCTGTCTGCAGAAATTCTCTTTCTATACTGTGTGTGCTACGGCAGAACCGGAAGCGCAAACCGTTCCTGTCCCGCCGTACCGCAGCCGATCTCCGGCGGCACTTCTCTACCGCCCGTCTCCGTAAATCTCGCGGATCTCATCCGTATAAATCCCGGGCCGTTCATAAACGATCAACGGTTTTTCCACCGTAATTCTGGGATTTCCTCCCAGAAGTCCCTCGATCAGCACCATATTGGGCTCCTTGTCCACATAGGGATACACCAGCCGCATCCGTTTGGGCTCCAGCTGATACTTCATCATCAGCCCCATAATCTCCGCCAGCCGGAAGGGACGATGCACCATGTAAAATCTCCCTCTGGGCTCCAGCACCTGCGCCGCCTGAGAAATCACATCCTCCAGGGTGCAGAGCACCTCATGCCGGGCAATGGCCTTTGGCAGATGGGGATTCACCAGCCCATGGCTGCCGGTCATGTACGGGGGATTGCAGGTGACCACAGAAAAAGAAGCTCTGCCGAATACAGCAGCAGCTTCCCTGATATCTCCCGTCCGGATCTCAATATCCTTCTCCAGCCCGTTGTATAAAACGCTGCGCCTGGCCATATCAGCGCTCTCCTCCTGAATCTCCAGCCCGGTAAAATGTTTCCCCGGCGTCTTTGCTTTCAGAAGAATGGGAATAATCCCGGTGCCCGTCCCCAGATCCAGCACCCGCTCCCCGGGCTTCACCCTGGCAAATCCCGACAGCAGCACCGCATCGATGCCATAGCAGAAATTCTTCGTGTTCTGAATAATGAAGTAACCGTTCTGCAGATCATCCAGCCGCTCATCTTCTCCCAAAACCAGCGTATTACTCATGCCTGGACTGCTCCTTTTGCTCTTTCGGTTCCTTTTTTGCCGGCTTTCCTTTTCCCTTTTTCCCGCCGGGACGGAACTTCAGTTCATCCACCGGATACTCCCGGAGCTCCTTCTCATCGTTGACAGTCACCACCACCTTCACCAGCTGCCGCAGCACATTCACACTCTGCACTTCCCCTTTGATTCCGTCAGGCATCGTCACCGTCTCTCCCACAGCCGGCAGCTTCCGGTTGAGATACTCATAGGTATCCTGCTCGTTCTTCAGACAGCACATCAGCCGTCCGCAGACTCCCGAAATCTTGGCCGGATTCAGGGACAGATTCTGTTCCTTGGCCATCTTGATGGAAACCGGAGCAAACTCTGACAGATATGTGTGACAGCACAGCGGCCGCCCACAGATTCCGATGCCTCCCAGGATCTTTGTCTCATCCCGGACGCCGATCTGCCGAAGCTCGATTCTCGTCTTGAACACTGCGGCCAGATCCTTCACCAGTTCCCGGAAATCAATTCTTCCATCGGCAGTGAAATAAAACAGCACCTTGTTATTGTCAAAGGTGTATTCCACATCGATCAGCTTCATATCCAGTTTGTGATCTCTGATCTTTTTTACACAGATCTGATAGGCTTCCCGCTCCTTTTTCCGGTTGCTCTGCTCCCTGGCGTCATCCTTGGGCGTGGCAAGACGGATCACATCCTTCAGCGGCTGCACCACCGTCTCCTCATCCACGTCCTTGGGTCCCAGAACCACGGTTCCGTACTCCACACCCCGGGCCGTCTCCACAATCACATGATCCTGCGGTTTTATCTGAAAATTCTTCGGGTTGAAATAATAAATCTTTCCTACGTTCCGAAAACGGACTCCTATAATTTTTACCATTCTAATTCTCCTTGATCGTCAGGAACAGAAGTTCCATCACGAGATCAAAATTGACATTGGCATGTAGGCGTGTGCGCGCCTTTTCGATGGCATCAATGATCGTTTCCAGTCCCTCGTAGGAACTCTTTCCTGCCCGTTCTTTAATATCGTTGAACTGATCCTTGAACACCAGTCCGTCCACCTCCCGGGTGGCTTTGAAAAGCAGCACATCCCGGAACCACATGGTAAACAGATCCAGATAATCGTAGATGTTCTGTTTGTCCGCGGAAAGGGTCTTTACCGCATCCACCAGCTCGTAAAGCTCCATGTCGTTGGAACGCCGGAGAAGCCGAAGCGCATTCTCCGTAATCTGCGCAAAATCCTCCGACTGTGCCAGCTGCTTTGCCTTTCCGATATTTCCCTGGGCAAGAGACGCATCCATCTTTGCCTGATAATCCGGTATATGAAGCTTTTCCATCAGATACTCCTTTACCATACTTTCTTTTACCGGCCGCAGCGCCAGTTTCACACAGCGGGATGTGATGGTCGGCAGCAGCGCGTCCATATTATTGGTGAGCAGCAGAATCACCGCGTAGGCCGGAGGCTCCTCAATGGTTTTCAGCAGCGCGTTCTGGGCCTGCAGCGTCAGCTTTTCCGCTTCACTGATAATGTAAATCTTATAAGAGCTGCAGTAAGGCTTGATGGCCACATCATCAATCAGCTGTGAACGAATATCCTCAATCCCGATGGAATTGGGCTTTTCATGGGTGATATGGATGATGTCCGGGTGGTTCTTGCTCATCGCTTTCTTACAGGAACTGCAGGTAAGGCAGGGATCCACACCCCGCTGCTCACACTGCAGCGTCATGGCAAAAGCGGTGGCCAGAAGCTTTTTCCCGCAGCCGGTCTCCCCGCTGAAAATATACGCATGCGAAACCTTTCCCAGTCGGATCGCATTCTGCAAATGCCGGATCACCTCTTTATGTCCCACAATTTCTTCAAATCCTGGCATACCTTCCACCTCCCATATCTGACAGTTTTCAGAGGATGATACCTCTGGACTGGTTTCAGTATAACACAGAAATTATGTACTTTTCAATGTTCCCAAGACAAGTATTGAAATCTGTATTCAGAAAACGGTGATCAATTCCCGCTTCCCGGATCTTATCCTCTGAAAAATCCCGGCTGTCCGCCAGAAATCTTCTGCACATTTCCTCATACTTGGGAACCTCCTGGGTTTCCTCCCGGGCAATGGCCCGCTTCAGCCGTTCCCCGTCCTCCACCTCCAGATAAATGGGGCAGAGAAAGCGGCTCCCATAATACGCTTTCAGACGCCGATAGGATTCCAGTGTCCCGATGGCCAGATAATTATACTGTTCCGGATCCACGGTGCCGTCATCCGCTGTAAAATATCTCCACAAGCCATATACGGTATCGTAGCACCGTTCTTCAATAATCTTTCCCTCCGCTTTCAGCTGCTGATACCGGTCTTCACTGACAAAATGATATTCCCTCCCGTCCTTTTCTCCGTCCCGGATGGGGCGGGTGGTATAAATCACTATTTTCTTCAGATCCCATGGATTTTTCTTCAGCAGCGCCCGGTAAAAGGAATCTTTCCCGGATGAACTTTTCCCCATAATATAAAATATTTTACCCATTTTTCCACATTCTCTTTCCCCTCGGATAATTTATGTGACAGAAAAACCGGCGTCCCGCACCTCCGCTGATGCTTTCCTCAGCTGTAAAACGGCAGATTCTTTATCTGCCGTTTTCTGCAGGCACCGGTTCTTTGCCGGCCCGCCCGACCGTCACATCTTAAACCGATAACCAACCCCCCATATAGTTTCTATATACTGGGGTTTCGCCGTATTAAGCTCAATCTTCTCCCGGATCTTCTTGATATGCACCGTGACCGTGGCGATATCACCGATGGATTCCATGTTCCAGATCTCATGGAACAGTTCGTCTTTGGTGAACACCCGGTTAGGATTCTCCGCCAGGAAGGTGAGAAGATCAAATTCCTTTGTGGTGAAATTCTTCTCCTCCCCGTTCACCCACACCCGGCGGGCCGTCTTGTCTATCTTGATGCCCCGGATCTCAATGATGTCATTGGACTGCACACCGGTGCCGATCAGACGCTCGTACCGGGCCAGATGGGCTTTCACCCTGGCCACCAGCTCGCTGGGGCTGAAAGGTTTTGTCATATAATCATCTGCTCCCAGACCCAGCCCGCGGATCTTGTCAATATCATCCTTTTTGGCGGATACCATGATAATGGGCGTATTTTTCTGGGCCCGGATCTCCCGGCAGATATCAAATCCGTCCATCTCTGGCAGCATCAGATCCAGAATGATCAGATTAAAATCCTCCGTCAGCGCCCGCTTCAGGCCCACATCTCCCCGGTGCTCGATCTCCACCTCAAAGCCGCTCAGTTCCAGATAATCCTTCTCCAGATCCGCAATGGCTTCTTCATCTTCCACAATCAAAATCTTACTCATGAATGGGTACCTCCTGATATTTTCTCAGAGCCAGGTACATGATGGTGCCGGTGCCTTCTTTACTGGTGGCCCACACCTGGCCTCCGTGATCTTCCATAATCTTTTTCACAATGGACAGGCCGATGCCGCTGCCCCCCTTGGAGGAATTACGGGACGCGTCCGTCCGGTAAAAACGGTCAAAAATATTGGCCAGATCTTTCTGCGCGATTCCCTTCCCGTTGTCCTCAATCTCAATCTGGATAAAATCACCCACATCCCGCAGCCGGATATTGATGGCTTTCTTGGGCTTATCCATATACTTCATGGAATTGCTGATAATGTTGTTGATCACCCGTTTGATCTGCTCCGCGTCGGCGATCACCACCGGATCATCCTCCAGATAATTAAAATAAGTCAGCGACACGCCGCTGGACTCCAGCTCCATACTCAGTTCATCCACACAGTCCTCAAAATAGTCGCTGATGTGAATCTTGTTGAAGGTATAGGGAATCCGGTTGGTATCGATCTTGGAGTAGAATGTCAGCTCATTGATCAGCCGGTCCATCTCATTGGCTTTGTTATAGATGGTACGGATATACTTGTCCATCTTCTCCGGCGTATCCGCCACCCCGTCCATGATACCTTCCACATACCCTTTCACCGCCGTGATGGGCGTCTTCAGGTCATGGGAAATATTGCTGATCAGCTCCTTGTTCTCCTTGTCAAAAGCCACTTTCTCCTCCGCGGAAGCCTTCAGCCTCTGACGCATATCCTCAAAATCCTCACAGAGATCCCCGATTTCATCCACTCCGCTTCTCTCAATGGAAAAATCCAGATCACCCTCCTTGATTTTTCTGGTGGCATCCTTCAGCTGGTTCAGCGGAGTAATCACGCCTCTGTAGGTCCACATACACAGGCCGGCGCTGGTTACAATCAAAATCAGCACAATCACCAGCACCATATCCGTCATCAGCTGTTTCATCTGAGGGATCACCGCATCTGCCCGGATAATGATAAAGGCGCTTCCGTTTCCACTGTCAGGAAACTGAAAATCCACCTGTTTCACCAGTGCCTGTACATCTGCCGCGATATAAACTCCCCGATCCGATTCTTCCATAGCCTCTCCATACTCGGGAAGCTCCTCAAACAGCAGATCCACATCATCGCCGGATCCGTTATAGACCAGACTCCTATCCTTTCTCACCAGAAGAAACGCATTCTTCCCGGTCAACTCGCTGTTGATGGAATCCAGGTAGGCGGAATCTTCAAATTGCCCCGGTGAAACTCTGGCAGTCTCCTCCAGACTGGAAAAGGCCTTGTGGGTTATTTTATCCAGAATCAACGTGTTATTGGAAAGACTCTGATACGTCACGCCGTCAATCCCATACTGATCCTCGATGGCCCGCATCTGATAAGATGTAAATCCCATCAGCGCAATCCCCGTCAACGCCAGAGGAAAAAGGATGATCACAAAGAAAGAAATAATAATCCGTGTTTTTAATTTCATATTCTCACCCTTTGTCTGTATAACCGGCCGGAAATCATGCTCCACAGATCATCATCTCTCACAGCACACCTTCTCTGCAGGCTGCCTGTTTCCGTAAACAGGAGAAGACGCTCTTTTCGGGGTCTTCTCCTGTTACAGACAATACGTGGAAAGCACGTTTCGCCGCATATATCTTCTTTTTAAAAGTATAACATAGATTTTCCATATTTTCACCTAAACAAAGCGGGACAATTCTAAAGTTTCTATAAAAAAGCCCCTTTTCCCTGAAGAATCCAAGGGCGGCAAAAACCTCCCTGCCCCAAAAGGCCCGGGAGGTTTTTGCCGCCCTCAGATTCATTTCTCAGGCAAATTTTCTTTTGATCCGGACAAATACACGTTCAATACAGTAAGCCACCAGGAAAACCAGCAGGATCGCCACGCCTGCGGTGCCGTAATCGTACCCCTGAAGGCTGTTGGAAATCACATAGCCGATTCCTCCGGCGCCCACCATTCCCAGAATGGCACATTCGGAGAAATTGGTCTCCAGCCGCATGCCCGCCCATGCCACGATCTGGGACAGGGCCGCCGGAAGAATGGCGTTGGTGAAGATGGACAATTTTCCGGTTCCCGTGGCCTCCAGAGCCTCTATGGTTTCATCCGGAATACTCTCAAAGCTCTGGGCAAAGGATTTGGTAAAGAAGGCGGTGGTGTGGACACAGAGGCCCGCCACGCCGGCTTCCGGCCCCATGCCCAGACACACCAGCATCAGCAGCACCCATACGGGAGTGGGAACCGCCCGCAGAAAGGTGAAGAAGGACTGGGTGACCACCGAGAGCACCGGTATACGGAATACGTTCCGGGCCGCCAGCATTCCGAACACAATTCCCAGAATGAGACTGTACAACAGGGACAGCACGGCAATGGAAATGGTCTCCACCAGAGAGGAGAAAATCAGCCCCATCTCCGTAAAATCCAGGTGCCCCAACTCCCAGAACACCATACCCACATCCGGGATACGGGAAGCCATTTTCAACCAGTCGATATTCAGATAAAGCAGGCTGAGCACGGACAGCACCGCCACACCCGCCAGGAATCCCGGAATAAAACTGTTTCTCCGAATCTCCTTTCGGAGCCTGCCGGTAATCTGGTCCACCACAATGACCATGGCAGCTATCAACAAAATAATACTCAGAGCAATATCATACTGGAAGCTTTTGATGTAGGAAAACAGCGTCAGTCCTACGCCGCCGCCTCCCACCATTCCCACGATGGTGGACGCCCGGATATTCACCTCCACGCAGTAGAGGAACCAGGAGAGAAATCCGGAAAGGCAGGAGGGGAGAATCGCCTGGGAAACCCGCTGGGGGAAGGTGGCTCCCACCGCCTGAAGGCTTTCCACGCAGTCCTGGGACACGTCCTCCATGGTCTCCACAAATGCCCTCACCATGAACGCGAAACTGGTGATGCACAGCGCCACGAATCCCACGCCCGTTCCGATTCCCAGGGAGGAAAACAGAATAAAAGCCCACACCAACGCCGGGATATTTCTCAGGAAAGTGGCGAATCCTCTGACAAATTTGGCCGCCCTGGGGAAGGGGGATACTTTCTCACTTCCGAACAGGGACACGAAAAATGCCAGAATAGCCGCGATGGTGGTGGCGGACATGGCCAGCGCCAATGTCACCAGCACACTGGAGAGCACGCCCGGAATCCGGCTGGACCTGGGAAGTGCCGGGGGAAGAAAATCCTCGGTGATAAATTCCCAGAAGGCGTTCCCGTTGGCAATCAGCGTCATCACATTAAAATTCGTCAGCCAGCTGCACAGAACAAACAGAATCAGCGCCGCCGCCAGAAATCCTGTATACACCCGCTTGAAATCACGCGCAATCAGCGGTATCCCTCTCTTCATCCCCATTTCCTCCAATCATCAGATTTTCCCGGGAAGTTCCGTAAATTCTCTCAATCATCCTGTCATCCAGTTCCTCCGGTGTTCCGTCAAATACGATCTCCCCTTTGGACAGCCCGATAATCCGGGTGGAGTATTTCAATGCCACATCCAGCTGGTGCAGGTTGACAATGCAGGCGATGTTCCGTTTCCGGGACATCTCGTGCAGCAGCTCTATAATCGTCTTGGCGCTGGAGGGATCCAGCGAAGCGATGGGCTCGTCGCACAGCAGCAGCCGGGGATTCTGCATGACGGCCCGGGCGATGCCCACCCGCTGCTTCTGTCCGCCGGACAGGTCCGACGCCCGGTTATAGGCAAAGGCTTTCAGCCCCAGCTCTCCCAGAAGATCCAGCGCCTCCTGCCTGTCCTGCTGGCTGTACATGCCGAACACACCCTTCAGGCCACTCATGTACCCCAGCCGTCCATGCAACACGTTCTGCAGCACCGACAGACTGTACACCAGATTGTAATTCTGGAAAATCATTCCCACTTTCCTCCTCTGGCGGCGCAGACCTTTTCCGTGCTGGCCGGAGACGGCCTCCCCATCCAGCCACACAGTTCCCCCGCTGACCGGGATCAGCTGATTGACGGCCCGCAGAAGGGTGGATTTTCCGGAACCGGAGGGGCCGATCACAGACACAAATTCCCCCTCCGCCACTTCCAGGGAAACATCCCGGAGCGCATGGACTCCGTTGGGATAATCCTTGGACACATGATCAAATTTCAAAATAGGCTTCATAATATTCCTCCTGTATTCCACCCTTTCCGGTCCGATCCCGCCGGGGCTCTCCGAAAGGGCTTGCCTTATCAGAATTCGTTGATAATCTTGTTCAGCTCGATGATCTCCTCGTAGTCGCTCATGCTGCACTCCACAAACCGAGCGCCGGGCACCTTGATCACATCGGTAAAGTAATCCTCGTTGTCATAGGAAGTCAGAAACTCTTTCAGCTGGGCGCGGGTGGTGTCATCCACATGCTCGCCCACCACCATGGCTTCCGCCGGGATGGCGCCGGATTCATGGATGATCTTCACGTCTCCCTCAGCGGCATTTCCGTGGGCAATCTCCGATTCCAGGATCTGGTCGGAAATGGGAACCACATCCACGTCTCCCTTGATCACCGCCTGCAGTCCCGCCTGATGGGAACCGGAAAAGCTCACTGCCTCAAAGAAGTCTCCGTTGGTGTGAAGGTTGTCGGAGTTCAGCTCCTCATCGGGAAATGCCTGGATGATCTCCGCGGTGGGCACCAGGTTTCCGGAAGTGGAATCGGGATCCACAAAGGCCATGGTCTTTCCCTTGATATCCTCAATGGAGTTGATCTCATCGTTGGAGCTGCTGGTGATCAGCACGGAGTGATAGATGGCCTTTTCGGGATCTCCCTCTTCCGCCTTCATCACAATGGGCTCCAGATCCGTCCGCTCCACACCCAGCGCCAGCGCCTGGGAACCCATGTAGGCCATGTCGGCTTTTCCGGTACGCAGCGCTTCGATGATGGCGTTGTAATCGCTGGCCTGAATCTCCTCCACCGGGCAGCCCAGCTCCTCTGAGAGATCCTCTGCCAGGCCGTTGCGGGCGTCCGCGCTCTCCGTGGTGGACTCATTGGGGGCATAGGCGATGGTAAATACGCCGTCCTCTCCTCCCGGCCCGCCGGCGGCAGCGGTCTTCTGGGCGCCGCAGCCGGAAACTACCAGGGATACCATTGTCAATGCAGTAAAAGCGATTCCTGTGATTTTACGGTTTTTCATAATAATCTCCTCTTCTTTTTAAGCATAAATGGATTGTAAAATGTTCTCTATCTTATCCGATGTGAGTTCCACCGGGTTATTGTCCGCCCGTCCCTTCGTCATTCCCTGGCTGGCCAGCTGCGGCAGGTCCTCCTTCTTCGCGCCCCAGCCCACAAGGGTGTCCGGCTGTCCCGAACGTCTCAGGAAGCTGCCGATGCGGCTTTTCAGTTCCTGCGCGTTCCGCACCTGCAGGGCATCCAGCATCCGGTCCATATTCTTTGTGCCGGGGGTATTCATCTGCAGTACCGGTGCCAGAAGCATGCTGACGGCCGCCCCGTGGGGAATCCCGTAATGCATGGTCAGGGGATAGGAGATAGAGTGGCAGGCCGTGGTCTTTGTGTTGCTGAAAGCCATACCAGCCAGCATACTTCCCTGAGCCATGGCGTCATGGGCCTCCTGTTTTCCCTGCAGCAGATCCTCCATATGATCCATGATCACCCGGACCGCCTGCAGCGCCAGCGCTCTGGACACGGCATTGCTTCCTCTGGCCCAGTAGCTCTCCACCGCGTGAGCCGCCGCGTCCAGCGCCGATGACACGGCCAGCCTGAGAGGCATCCCCGCGGCCAGCTGGGGATCCACCAGCGCCGCGCAGGCGTAATTTTCATGGTTTTCCACTGAACGTTTGGCGTCCTTTTCCGGATCCCAGATGGTGGCCCAGCAGGTCACCTCGCTGCCGGTTCCCGCCGTGGTGGGAATTCCGATCCAGCGCGTATGGGGCGTGCCGTAGCTGCCACTTTGAATCAGCGCCCGGAGAGCATCCGCGTCCGGGATTTCCTTTCCGTACAGGCAGCACAGAGATTTTCCCACATCCATGATGCTTCCTCCTCCCACAGCCACCACCACATCCGGGGAAAAGCCGCGAGTCTGCTCATACGTTTGATACAGCTGCTCCACCGTGGGATTGGAGACCTCAAAGGTCATGGTTTTTACCTGAAAATCCTTCAGCCGGAAGAAGATTTCCTCAGGCAGCGCCTTTTCATTCCACATCAGAAACAGGATTCTTCCCTTTTCCGGTTCCATCTCTTCCAGAATCTCCGGCAGGCGGCTTACACAGCCTCTTCCCAGTACCGTTCTGACAGGATTGTAATACCGATTCATGCGATCTCCTCCTTCTCGAGCATCTCCAGCCGGTGATTCAGCTCTCTGACGGCTGCCGGCAGGTCATAGATGGACTCGATCACAATGTCCGCGCCTGCCTGGCGGTAAATTTCCGCCGTCTCGCTTTTCCGTTTTTCCAGCTCTTCGGATCCCATCTTTTCATACTCTTCTCTGGACAGTCCCAGAAGATTGGAGCCCGCCAGGATTCCGATGCTCCAGGCTCCGGCGTTTTTTCCCTCCGCGATATCAACCACGGTATCTCCCACCTTAACCACGGTGCGGGGCGGATAGCAGTTCATCTGCCGCATACATTCCAGCAGCATAAAGGGGGTGGGCCGTCCGGCTCCCGTGACATCGGGCGTCACCACACAGTCCGCCTGATATCCCAGCTGCGCCGCCCGGGGAATCACCTGCTCCATCATTTTTGACGTATAGCCGGTGGTGGACCCGATTTTCAGTCCCTGCTCTCTCAGCTTTTCCACCGTCTCCACCACGCCCGGAATCGGCTCGCTGTAATCCGCCACCACGCGGTACAGGGTTTTCTCAAATTTCTCATACAGCCGGTCCACATCCTCCTCACTCCAGGGACGGCCATATACCTGCATCCACTGACTGCTCCCGGATTCGCAGGAAAGCAGCTGGCGGATATGCGCTCTTTTTTCCATACCCATGGGCCGGTTGATCTCTTCCTTTGTGAGATGAATCCCCGCCTCGGAAAACACACGGTCAAACACCACGCTGGGGGCGCTGGAAGCATAATCCACGGTAGTACCTGCCCAGTCAAAGACTACCATCTGAATTTTTCCTGTATCTGTCTTGTTCATTTCATTCCTACCTCTTGCTTGTTTTTGCTTTGTTTTGCTGTTTTTTGCTTTCTTTTCTGCATTATATACCGCAATCAACAGCATAAACAAGCAAGCTTCCGTGAACTGTCTGTAAAATTTAGGTAATGTATCGCCGTGATTCCGTCCTACGGGCTAAAAAAAGAGACCGCTTCTCTGACAAAGCGAATCTCTTCCCGTATCCGGCGCCATGAGAGGCGTCAGATGATTACAATCCCTTTTTTCCTGTATTTCTCCCGGATTTCCTCCGAAACATGATCGTCCATCACCACGGAGTCCACCTGGGTTCTGGAAAGCACTTTCTTTTTGGAGCATTTCCCCAGTTTGCTGGAATCCATCACCGCGATCACCTTTCTGGCAGTTTTTGCCAGCAGCTGGATCACTCCGATTTCATGGAAGCGAAAATCCGTGAATCCGTCGCTGTAACTGACCGCATTGATGGACAGAAACGCCAGATCCGGGTAGTACTGACCAAATTCCTGCTCGCAGACGCTTCCATAAGTGGAGCGCTCCAGCGGATCCACATCGCCTCCAATGGCAATCAGATGGATCTGTGAATTCTGCATCAGAGCGCTGACCGCCGCGTAATTGTTGGTGACCACCGTCACCTTTTTGTCCAGCGTCGCCAGTTCCTGGGAGAGGATCGTGTTTGTGGTGCCGGAATTCAGGGCGATCACATCGCCATCCTTCACAAAGGAAAGCGCCTTCCGGCAGGCTTCCCGTTTCAGATCGCTGTTCACAATCTCTCTTCCCGTGAAATTCAGAAAGGAGGCCATGGAATCCGGCAGGCAGGCTCCGCCCCTGACATACCGTATCAGGCCGTTCTGCTCCATGGTTTTCAGATCCCTGCGTATGGTGTCCACCGACACACCCAGGATACGGCTCAGTTCCCCTACCTTCACCGTCGACTGCAGCTGAAGCTGCTGCATTATTCGTTCCACACGCTCCGTATATAGCATCATTGTTTTTCTTTCCCGTAACTTACAGATATTGTTTGCCGTGTTTCCCAAATCCGCCGCCCCGGAGGGCAGGCCGGTCCGCCCAGGAAATTATAAATACTTTTTCAGCATATCCACCCGGTCCAGCTTCTCCCAGGGCAGATCCAGATCATTTCTTCCGAAATGGCCGTAGGCTGCCGTCTGTTTGTAAATGGGACGTCTCAGATCCAGCATTTTGATAATTCCCGCCGGTCTCAGATCAAAGTTCTCCCGAATAATCTCCGTTAATCTGGTGTCCTCCAGTTTTCCGGTCCCGAAGGTATCCACACGCACAGAGGTGGGATGTGCCACGCCGATGGCGTAGGACAGCTGGATCTCACATTTATCCGCCAGACCTGCCGCCACAATGTTTTTGGCCACATACCGGGCAGCGTAAGCCGCAGAACGATCCACCTTCGTGCAGTCCTTTCCGGAGAAAGCTCCGCCGCCGTGACGTCCGTATCCGCCATAGGAATCCACGATAATCTTCCGTCCGGTAAGTCCGCTGTCTCCGTGGGGACCTCCGATCACAAATCTTCCGGTGGGATTGATGAAAAACTTGGTATCCTCATCAATCATCTCCTTCGGAAGCACAGGATCAAATACATACTTTTTGATATCCTCATGGATCTGCTCCTGTGTCACATCCGGATCATGCTGGGTGGAGAGTACCACCGCGTCCAGACGCACCGGTTTTCCTTCCTTGTCGTACTCCACCGTCACCTGAGATTTTCCGTCGGGACGCAGATAAGTCAGGGTGCCGTCCTTGCGCACCTTTGCCAGCTGTCTGGCCAGCTTGTGAGCCAGCGCGATGGGATACGGCATATACTCCTCCGTCTCATTGGAGGCGAATCCGAACATCATACCCTGATCCCCGGCTCCGATGGCATCCAGCTCGGAATCCGTCATCTGATGCTCCTTGGCCTCCAGCGCCTTGTCCACGCCCAGGGCAATATCCGCGGACTGCTCGTCAATGGCGGTGATCACGCCGCAGTTGTCCGCGTCAAATCCATATTTTCCCCGGGTATATCCGATTTCCCGGATGGTATCCCGGACAATTTTCTGAATATCCACATAAGCCTTAGTGGTGATCTCGCCCATCACCAGTACCAGACCGGTGGTGATCGCCGTCTCGCAGGCCACACGGCTCATGGGATCCTGCTCCATCAGCGCGTCCAGAATTGCGTCGGAAATCTGATCACAGATCTTATCCGGATGTCCCTCGGTTACCGATTCGGAAGTAAATAAAATTTTCTCCATAAGTCTCTCCTTTTTGGTTGTGCTTTTCTTCTCAGGAAAGAATCCTGCTTTGCAGGATTCTCCGCCTGCGGCGGGTCGCGTAGGCGACACCATCCTCTCCGCCGCAGTGCGATCCTCGCGGAGCGTTTTTAATTTCCGGGAAAACATTTTCCCGGAAATTAAAAAGTCCGCGCAAGGCGGACTTAATATTTTCTATCAAATCCCCTTATTGTTCGATTGCTCGCTCAGGTAGGCACCTTCCGTTTCCGGGGTTGCCGTGACTTCACAGATCCTATGTATCTCCATCACTCTGAATAAGAGAAAAGCGTTGGTATTCAATTTACGGTATATAGATTAGTGCCTTTCGGCCATTCTGTCAAGAGGGAATTTCTCCGTTTCCTGCATTTTCTGATTTTAATTTTTTATTGATTTTATCCAATAGAGCTAAGTATAATCCAAACATAACTCCAAACTGGAATATAAACATGTATCCGTAGTATCCATATTGGATTAAACAATTTATTTACCAGGGCAGCCGGAGGACGTGCTCCCACCCATTCTGAGTCTTGTCGGAAAGGGGTGGGATCTATGAGTACATATGAAGAATTTCAGCTCATTATATCAGTAACATTACTGATCATTGCGATACTGAATTACTCTAAAAATGACCATAGAAAATAGCCGTCCAACCCTGAGAAAGTGAACGGCTATTTTTAATAACAATTCTTTCGCCGGGGTGGGTGAGGTGTAGTCACCTTCCGGCTGTCTTGTTAAGTATATTGTAAATCGATATCTCTATTCTGTCAAATCACAATCGGGCTCTCTCCTGTGTCTTTTCTCCATCAAACAGATCCTTTATACAGTCGTAAAGCGGAATGAACACGGAAAAGGCGGAAAATTTCCGCAGATTCTATCCGCGTTTCTGTTTCCGCCTTAAAGCCCGAATATCACTTTTTATTTAATCGTCACCTTATCCAGATGCCAGATTTCATCCACATACTGCTGAATCGTTCTGTCGGAAGAGAATTTTCCGGAGCAGGCGGTGTTCAGCAGGGCCATCTTCGCCCATCTGCGGGTATCTCTGTAAGCCTCTTCCACCTTCTTCTGAGCTTCCGCATAGGACTTGAAGTCTGCCAGAATAAAGTAGGTATCGGCTCTGTCGCTGCTGTGGGTATTCAGCAGGGAATCGTAGATATCGCGGAACATGTCGAAATCTCCGTTGGAGTAAGTACCGTTGATCAGCTGCATCAGCACATGGCGGATGTCCGGATCATTGTTGAAATACTGCATGGGATCGTAGCCGCCGTTGTTCTCATAATTGATTACCTGCTCGGCGGTCAGACCGAAGATAAAGGCATTCTCCTGGCCTACCTCTTCCACAATCTCCACGTTGGCGCCGTCCATGGTTCCCAGGGTAGGCGCTCCGTTCAGCATGAACTTCATATTTCCGGTACCGGACGCCTCCTTGCTGGCAGTGGAAATCTGCTCGGAAACATCGGCCGCCGCGAAGATAATCTCCGCGTTGGATACCCGGTAGTTCTCGATAAATACCACCTTGATCTTTCCGTTGATGGAAGGATCGTTGTTGATCACATCAGCCACGGAATTGATCAGCTTGATGGTCAGCTTCGCCCGGCGGTAGCCTGCGGCAGCCTTTGCTCCGAAGATAAAGGTTCTGGGATAGAAATCCATCTCCGGATGCTCTTTAATCTGGTTGTACAGATACATCACATGCAGAATGTTCAGCAGCTGACGTTTGTACTCATGAAGCCGCTTCACCTGCACGTCGAAAATGGAGTGCGGATTCACCTCGATGCCGTTGTGCTCCAGGATGTATTTTGCCAGACGTACCTTGTTCTGGTACTTGATGTTCATGAATTCCTGCTGTGCTTTCTCATCATCCGCATAAACCTTCAGCTTGGACAGCTGGGGCAGATCGGTGATCCACTCGTCGCCGATGTGATCGGTGATCCAGTTGGCCAGCAGCGGATTGGCGTGCAGCAGGAAACGTCTCTGGGTGATACCGTTGGTCTTGTTGCTGAATTTCTCCGGGTACATCTCGTAGAAATCCTTCAGCTCCTGTTTCTCCAGAATCTCTGTGTGCAGTCTTGCCACACCGTTGATGGAGTATCCGCCCACGATGGCCAGATGCGCCATCTTCACCTGGCCGTCATAAATAATGGCCATCTTGCGGATCTTCTCCTGATTTCCGGGATATTTGTTCTGAATATCCAGGATAAACCGGCGGTTGATCTCCTCAATAATCTGATAAATACGGGGCAGCAGCTTGGAAAACAGCTCGATGGGCCATTTTTCCAGGGCCTCGGACATAATCGTATGGTTGGTATAAGCGCAGGTATGGGTGGTGATGTCCCATGCCTCCTCCCAGGACAGGCCCTCTTCGTCCACCAGGATACGCATCAGCTCCGCCACCGCCATGGTGGGATGGGTATCGTTCATCTGGAAGGTCATCTTCCTGGGAATGTCTTTCAGATTGCTGTGTTTTTTCTTAAACTTGGCAATGGCAGCCTGAATGCTGGCGGAGATAAAGAAATACTGCTGTTTCAGACGCAGCTCTTTTCCGGCATAGTGGTTGTCGTTGGGGTACAGCACATCCACGATGTTCTTTGCCAGGTTCTCCTGCTCCACGGCTTTATGGTACTCGCCCTTGTCAAACAGATCCAGACGGAAATCATTGATGGCTTCCGCATCCCAGATTCTCAGGGTGTTGACAATCTTGTTGTTGTAACCCACGATGGGCATATCGTAGGGAATGGCGCGCACAGACTGATAGCCTTCCTGCACGAAATTGTTCTTTCCGGTGGCGGGGTCATAAACCACTTTCACATAACCGCCGAACTTCACTTCCTTGGCATACTCCGGACGGCGCATCTCGAAGGGATATCCATTCTCCAGCCAGTTATCCGGCACCTCCACCTGGTAGCCGTTCTCAATCTTCTGTTTGAACAGACCGTAATGGTAGCGGATACCGCAGCCATACGCACAGTAGCCCAGGGTGGACAGGGAATCCAGGAAACATGCGGCCAGACGTCCCAGACCGCCATTTCCCAGAGCAGGATCCGGCTCCTGATCCTCGATCACGTTCAGATCAAAGCCCAGCTCATCCAGCGCCTCGCGCACCTCATCATAGGCACACAGGTTGATCAGGTTGTTTCCCAGCGCACGGCCCATCAGGAACTCCATGGACATGTAGTAAACAATCTTCGGATCATCCTTCTCATACTGCTTCTGTGTCAGCAGCCAGTTGTCGATGATGACATCCTTCACTGCCAGGGATACCGCCTGAAATACCTGCTCCTGGCTGGCTTCCTCCAGGGTTTTGCGGTACAGCATCTTTACATTGTCTCTGACACTCTTTTTGAACTCATCTTTCTTAAAATGACGATCTAACATCCTAACCTCCTCATCCCGGACGGGATTACCTGATTTGGGCGGGACGCCATACTGCCTCCCGCCCTTTTTAGTTTTCGATCTTCCGCAGTCAGGCTTTCCGGCCCGGCTGCCACTTCGGTTTTACAGCTTTTCAACCGCCAGCGTTACCTTCTGGGAGTTGATATTCCACTCTTTTTCATAGCCGCAGAGCTGATCGGTTACGATCTCCTCTGCCAGAACCTCTGACCGGATCTCGCCGGCATGCGTTTCCATGATGCTCTGAATCGTCTGATTGTCTTTCACATACACGCGGATCCTGTCAGTTACCTCAAATCCTGCTTCTTTTCTCATGGTCTGGATCTTGCTGACAATCTCGCGGACAAATCCCTCTTCCACCAGTTCCGGCGTAAGATTGGTGTCCAGGACAACGGCGATGTCGTTGTCTGATTCGGTCACATAGCCCTCCATCTGGGCGGTGTCGATCAGCAGATCCCCTTCTGATAATACAACCTCACTGCCGTTGATGTCAAGTTTCAATTCGCCGGAAGCCTTCAGTTGGGCCATGGCGCGGTTGCCGTCCAGCTCTGTAAGCGCCTGACGGATGCCGTTCAGAAGCTTGCCGTATTTGGGTCCCACCGTCTTCAGCTGCGGTTTGAAGGTGTAGGAGATAAAGCTCTCGATGTCATCCGTGAACTCCACGCTCTTGACATTCAGCTCGTCCGCGATGATATCCGTATAGAATTCGGACAGCTGCCAGGGGGCTTTCACGAACATTTTCGCGATGGGCTGACGGTTCTTGATGCCGGCGGTATTTCTGCAGGCACGTCCCATCACCACTACCTCCAGCAGATGATCCATGGCTTCCTCCAGCTCCTTGTCTGTCCAGGCAGGGTTGGCCTTGGGGAAATCGCACAGATGAATGCTCTCCGGCGCTTCCGGATCCAGGCTTCTCACCAGATTCTGGTAGATATCCTCTGTCATGAAGGGAATCATGGGGGCAGCGGCTTTGGCCACCGTCACCAGAGCCGTGTACAGGGTCATGTAGGCATTGATCTTGTCCTGCTCCATTCCCTTGGCCCAGAATCTCTCACGGCTTCTTCTCACATACCAGTTGCTCATGTCATCCACAAAAGCCTGCAGCGCTCTGGCCGCCTCCGGGATCCGGTAGTTCTCCAGATTGGTATCCACCTCGGTCACCACCGTATTCAGCTTGGACAGCAGCCATTTGTCCATCACAGACAGCTTGTCATATTCCAGCTCGTATTTTGTGGCGTCAAAATTATCGATATTGGCGTACAGCACAAAGAACGCATAAGTATTCCAAAGAGTACCCATGAACTTTCTCTGTCCCTCCTGCACCGCTTTTCCGTGGAAACGGTTGGGCAGCCAGGGGGCGCTGTTGATATAGAAATACCAGCGGATGGCGTCGGCGCCGTAGGTGGCCAGGGCCTCGAAGGGATCCACCGCGTTTCCTTTGGATTTACTCATCTTCTGGCCATTTTCATCCTGCACATGGCCCAGAACGATTACATTTTCATAGGCGGCCCGGTTAAACAGCAGCGTGGACTCCGCCAGCAGAGAGTAGAACCAGCCTCTGGTCTGATCCACTGCCTCGGAAATAAACTGCGCCGGGAACTGCTTTTTAAAGACATCCTGATTTTCAAAGGGATAGTGATGCTGCGCAAAAGGCATGGCTCCGGAATCGAACCAGCAGTCAATCACCTCCGGCACCCGGTGCATGGGCTTTCCGCACTTGGGACACTTGATGGTGATTTCATCGATATAGGGACGATGCAGCTCCACCGTCTTTGCCCGCTCGTCGCCGCTCATCTCATACAGCTCCTGGCGGCTTCCCACGGAATGCATATGACCGCACTCACATTCCCAGATATTCAGAGGAGTTCCCCAGTAACGGTTTCTGGAAATTCCCCAGTCCTGCACGTTTTCCAGCCAGTCGCCGAACCGGCCTTTTCCGATGCTCTCCGGGATCCAGTTGATGGTATTGTTGTTGCGGATCAGGTCGTCTTTTACCGCCGTCATCTTGATGAACCAGGACTCTCTCGCGTAATAGATCAGCGGCGTATCGCATCTCCAGCAGTGGGGATAGCTGTGCTCAAACTTGGGAGCGGAAAACAGAAGTCCCCTCTTGTCCAGATCTTCCAGAACCATCGGATCGGCCTTCTTCACAAATACGCCCGGCCATGCGGTATCCTCGGTCATCTCGCCTTTTTCATTTACCAGCTGCAGGAAGGGCAGATCGTATTTTTTACCCACCTTGCTGTCGTCCTCACCAAATGCAGGCGCGATGTGAACCACGCCGGTACCGTCGGTGAGCGTTACATAGGTATCGCAAACCACATAATGGGCTTTTTTGTTCAGCGGGCGGAAGCTGTAGAGAGGCTCATATTCCTTGTACTCCAGATCCTTTCCCACATAGGTTTCCAGCACTTCATAAGCCGGCGTCCCTTCTTCTCTCGGCAGATTACCCAGTACCGTATCCAGCAGAGCCTCGGCCATATAGTAGGTGTAGCCGTCCGCGGCTTTTACCTTGGCGTAGGTCTCGTCCGGATGCACGCAGAGCGCCACGTTGGAGGGCAGCGTCCAGGGGGTGGTGGTCCATGCCAGAATATAGGCATCCTCACCCACCACTTTAAACCGGGCGATGGCGGAACGTTCTTTTACATCTTTATAACCCTGAGCCACCTCCTGGGCGGACAGCGGCGTTCCGCAGCGGGGGCAGTAGGGAACGATCTTAAATCCCTTGTACAGAAGTCCCTTATCCCAGATCTGCTTCAGCGCCCACCACTCGGACTCGATATAATCGTCATGATAGGTTACATAGGGATGCTCCATGTCGGCCCAGAAGCCCACAGTGGCGGAGAAATCCTCCCACATTCCTTTGTATTTCCATACGCTTTCCTTGCACTTGTTGATGAAGGGCTCCAGACCGTATTCCTCAATCTGATCCTTTCCGTCCAGCCCCAGCTGTTTCTCCACTTCCAGCTCCACCGGAAGTCCATGGGTATCCCATCCGGCCTTCCGGGGTACCATATACCCCTTCATGGTACGGTAACGGGGAATCATATCCTTGATGACGCGGGTCAGCACATGGCCGATATGGGGCTTTCCGTTGGCCGTGGGCGGTCCGTCATAAAAGGTATAGATCTCCCCGTCCTTTCTCTGCTCCATGCTTTTCTCAAAGATCTGGTTGTCTTTCCAGAACTTTTCTACCTTTTTTTCTCTTTCCACAAAGTTCAGGTCTGTCGAAACTTTCTGGTACATCGCATAACCTCCTGTTTTCTGTCTGATTTCCTGCCGGAATATACAAGGAAAGCGTATCACCGTTCCGCCATCCGGCTTCCCTGTCATGACCACACCTTCCATTGTCATAAATAAAAGCGGCCTGTATACGAAATAGAAATTCCATATACATAAAAACCCCCGTCCTGTAACAGGACGAGGGTATAAACCTTCGCTAACCACCTCTTACGGCGTACGGGCCATCCGGCCGATACACGTTCCCTTTAACGGAGGAAAACCGGCTTCTCCTACTGGGTATCACCGCCGCGGCATCCTTCGGGAACTCCCCTGGGACAGTTTCCTTCGCGGTAATCTTCAGATTGCAACTCGGGAGTGATGTTCATCCGTCTCTACTCGCACCGGGCTTCCACCCTCCCCGGCTCTCTGAAGCTTTGAAGTACAGACTACTGTCTCCGTCTTTGTTTTTGCTAAAATCCATTATAATGAAAAGCAAAAGCCCTTGTCAAGACAAAGTCCTGAAAATTCTGCGGTTTTCACAGGCATTTTTATGAGTCAGCCGCAGATACCACCAGATCCGCCTTCCTCCGACGACGTTTTCGCGGTCCGTCATCCGTGATATTTCTGCTCCTGGCCCTCCAGCAGACTCTTGTCATTGAAATAATCGATCTTCATGGCCTTCTTTACTTCGTCCATGGTCTGAGTCGCCGTCTCTCTGGCAGCTTCCGTACCTGCCTTCAGAATATCGTATACCGCAGCGATATCCTTCTCATATTCTTTTCTTCTGGCACGGATGGGCTCCAGTTCCTCCTGAATAATCTTGTTGAGGAATTTTTTGATCTTCACATCTCCCAGACCGCCTCTCTGATAATGGGCCTTCAATTCATCCAGCCCCGCATACTCCGGCAGATACCGTTCAAAATGCTCCGGTTTGCAGAAAGCATCCAGATAAGTGAACACCGCGTTCCCCTCCAGATGGCCCGGATCTTCAATGCGCAGATGCAGAGGATCGGTATACATGCTCATGATCTTTTTCTGCACTTCCCCGGGATCGTCCGCCAGGTAAATACAGTTCCCCAGAGATTTACTCATCTTTGCTTTTCCGTCTGTTCCCGGAAGACGCAGGCAGGCGGCGTTGTCCGGCAGCAGCACCTCCGGCTCCACCAGCACCTCATCGTAAATGGAATTGAACTTTCTGACAATCTCCTTGGTCTGTTCCAGCATGGGCAGCTGATCCTCACCTACCGGAACGGTGGTCGCCTTAAACGCCGTGATATCCGCCGCCTGGCTGATGGGATAGCAGAGGAATCCCACCGGAATACTGGTCTCAAAGTTCCGCAGCTTAATCTCTGTTTTCACCGTGGGGTTTCTCTCCAGTCTGGAAAGCGTCACCAGATTCATATAATAAAATGTCAGTTCTGTCAGCTCCGGAATCTGTGACTGAATAAACAGGTTGGATTTTGCCGGATCCAGGCCCACGGACAGGTAATCCAGCGCCACCTCGATAATATTCTGCCGTACCTTTTCCGGGTTTTCAAAATTGTCCGTCAATGCCTGCGCATCGGCGATCATAATAAAAATTTTCTCATATTCACCGGAATTCTGCAGCTCCACTCTCCGCCGCAGAGATCCCACATAATGTCCCACATGAAGCCGTCCGGTGGGACGGTCCCCTGTCAGAATAATTTTTCCCATTTCCGTTCCTCCCTTGTAACCAGTATTTGTAAAAGCAGCCTGGGCCGGGGCAGGAAAAAGCCGGCCGCTGCCCATATCTTTCCGTCTCAGGCACGCGTCCCGGCGCGCCCGTCTTTTCTGATGATACCACAGCGTCAGCCGGTTTTCAAGAAATTATCCCTGCCAAGTTCGGGATAACGTAACAGTTCCGTCTTCCGGCTTCCCTGCCACGGGATAACACCGTCAAAATCCCTTCAGGCCACCCGTTTTATTGTCATTTTTTGTCAGGTTATGATATAATAGCCGCAAAGTGGCCATTATATCTGTGCATAAGCGATTTCTGCCAAACCGCAGAACGTCGCTGCACATCCAGCCCGAGGCACATACCCTCACAATACGGAATCTGTGACGGTATGGACACCCGCTTACGAAATGAAAAGGAGATTTATTAATTATGAACAGAACACGGAACCTGCGCAGGCTGCTGTGCACCCTCTGTACGGTACTTCTGCTGGCAGGTATGCCCCTGACAGTTCCGGCCTCTCAGGAAGATTCCTCCCAGACACTGACAGAGGAAAACGCCCAAAGTTCTCCTGATGACGGGGCCGGACAGACAGACAGCGGAGAAACCGCCGCGGACGGGGAACCGACAGACAACGGCGAAAGCCAGGAGGCAGAGCGGCCGGAGCCGGACGCTTACTTTGAGCCCGTACAGACCAACCAGGTGGAAGGCTGGCCCCAGGGTCCCGCGGTATGGGCGGAATCCGCAGTGGTGATGGATATCGACAGCGGTACGATCCTCTATTCCAAAAATATGGATGCCGTCAAATATCCCGCCAGCATCACCAAAATCATGACCACTCTGCTGGCCATAGAGAATTCTTCTCTGAATGAACGGGTTACCTTCTCGGAAAACGCCATCTACGGCATTGAGCGGGACAGTTCCCATATCGGTATCCGGGTGGGCGAAATTCTTTCCATGGAGGAATGTCTCTACGGCATGATGCTGGAGTCCGCCAATGAAGTATGTCTTGCGGTGGCAGAACATATCAGCGGCAGCGTGGATGCTTTTGTGGATCTGATGAATGAACGGGCCGCGCAGCTGGGCTGCACCAACACCCATTTCACCAACCCCAACGGCCTGCCGGATGAAAATCACTATACCACAGCCCATGATATGGCGCTGATCGCACAGGCCGCTTACAGACTTCCGCTGTTCCGCCAGATCTGCCAGACGCAGACCTATGTAATTCCCAAAACCAACATGTGCGGGGAGCAGCGCTGGCTGAACAATCATCACAAAATGCTTCCGGATGGCATTTATGCCTACGAGGGCTGCACCGGAGGAAAAACCGGATTTACCCAGGCGGCGTTAAACACGCTGGTTACCTTTGCGGAGCGGGACGGCCGCAGGCTGGTATGCGTTTCTCTGCGCACCAACGGAGCGCAGATCTACGCGGATACCGCTTCCATGCTGGATTACGGATTTCAGAATTTTCAGAACGTGACTCTGTTTTCCCCCGCCACCTGCCCGGCGGCGCATTTTCTGTATCCCTCTCTGTACTTTGGACGGGCCTGCACACCGGATGAACTGCTTTCTGCCTGCACAGTAACCATTCCGCTGAATACAGATGTCTCCCAGCTGACTGCCACTGCCTCCCAAAGTGAAAATCAGCTGATGAAATCCTATCAGTTTTCCGGTTACACCGTAGCCACGGAACAGCTGTCCACAGACGCCATTCATACGCTGCTTACCTGCACGCCCGGGGAGGCCGGCGTCTCCCTGGGGACCTATTCGCCCTCCCTGCTGTCACAGATTTCCAAGACTCCGGCCGTGCGGGATACCGCTTCCCTGATACGGTCCGTACCGCTGCCCGTATACCTGCTTTCCGGGCTTCTCCTGATTCTGATCATCATGGAGCTGGTGTTGGCAGCCAGACGGAAACGCAGGAAAAAATCCCGGAAAAAGAAAAACAGAAGGCGAACTTCCGGGAAAAAGAAATAATCGGAAAAACTCCCCGGTACCCGGTCCAGAAAATGACCGGTACCGGGGAGTTTTCTGTAATCCTTTTGTCAGGAAAGCCCCAGAGGAAGAACAATCGTCACGGAGAATCCGCCGTGGACGCTGGCTCCGATTTCCACGCTGCCCTGATGGGCTCTGGCGATCTGCCGTACAATCAAAAGCCCCAGCCCGTGGCGCTGCTCTCTGGTATTCTGATCGCACACCATATAATGGGGGACGCCGGCAAGACGCTCCAGCTCCTCCCTGGTGGCTCCCACGCCGTCATCATCAATGCGAATCCGGCAGTTTCCCTCCTTTTCTTCCACCCCTGCGTAGATGGTACAGCCCTGTTCGTTGTGGTTGACGCAGTTCTGGATCAGATTAAAAATGGCCCGGGACAGAAGATCCGGATCCCCCATAATCCTGCAGACGGACAACGCATCGGGCGTCTCCCACTCCACCGGATACTTCTCCTCCGGATCCGTATTGATAAAATCCACCACCGCTCTTCTGAGAAGCGCCACCGCATTTACCGGTTCCGTTTTCACCTGCTGCATGTTGTATTCCATTTTGGAGGCCAGATTCAGATCATTGATCAGGTTTTTCATCCGCTGGCTCTGCCGCCGGATGGCTGCCGCCTGCCGCCGGAATTTTTCCGGCAGGCCCTCTTCCTTCTCCATCCCCGCCGCGTATCCCATCACCATGGAAAGCGGCGTGCGGATATCGTGGGACACCCCCGCAATCCAGTTGGCTCTGGCCAGATCCTTGCGGCGGATCTCCCGGTTCTTTGACAGCAGGATATCGGAAGTCCGGTTGACGCTGGCGGCGATCTCCGACAGCAGCCCCCGCTCCGGCACATGCACCTGTTCTCCTCTGGCCAGCGCCTGGATACCGGAGACCAGAGGGCCCACGGATTTCACGATCTTTCCGTTGGCCGCCAGATAAATCAGAAAAATCACCAGAATATTGCAGATGATCCAGGTGAGCAGTATCCTGGGGACAGAGGCGATCAGTTCCACATTCCAGCTGGGCCACTGGTGCTTCCAGTAACTTCCCGCAGGAAATCCCAGCACCAGCAGACCGCCCTCTGCCGCCGCCGGATAGGTGGGGCAGTCCTCCAGATAGCCTCTGGTAAGGGACGCCACCTGCGCCAGACTGTATGTCTGAGGAATCCCCTCCGGCAGCGGCCCCTGGCTCCACACCACCTGCCCGGAGCCATCCGCAATCAATATGGCCCAGGCTCCGGTTTCCGCAAGGATCCCGGCTCCCTCCTTTGACAGACGATAGCCGTCCTCCTGTTTCGTAAGTGCCGCCGCCACATTCTCCGCGGAGGAATACGGGTGGGCGTTGGGTTCAAAACGGGTTACCATAAAAAGAAAAAGGACAATATTGACCACCACCAGAACCACGGAGCTGACGATCAGGGTTTCCACAAATCTGCGGATTAATTTGGGAACTGTTTTCATCGCCTGTCCTCCGTCACCAGCTTATAGCCCAGCCCCTTCACTGTCAGAAGGGATTGAGGATGCGAGGGATTTTCCTCAATTTTCTCCCGGATCCGGCGAATGTGGGCCATCAGGGAATTCTCATAGCCGAAAGGATTGTCTCCCCATGCCGCCTCGCACAGAGCGTCGATGGTAACGATTCTCCCCTCATTCCGGTAAAGAGCGGACAACAGTTCATACTCCTTGGCGGTCAGCGGGATGATTTCCCCGTTCCGGATCACCTGGGCCCGGTCAAAATCCACCTGGCTGGCCGCCAGCTGTACCAGCGGATTTTCTCCTTTGTAGCTACGGTAGAGAATGGCCCCGATGCGGAACAGCAGTTCCCTGGGGAGAAAAGGCTTCACCAGATAATCGTCCGCCCCCAGACCGAAACCGGTGAATTTATCCTCATCCTCTCCCCGGGCGGTGAGAAACAGAACCGGATAATCCCCCTGCTCTCTCAGCTTTTTCATCAGGGAAAATCCGTCCCCGTCCGGCAGCATCACATCCAGCACTGCCATCTCCGGATGTACGCGCGCTGCCGTTTCCAGCGCCTCCCGGACACTGGCTGCCGGGTAAATACTGGTAAAGCCCTCCTCCTGCAGAATATTCTCCACCATATGAAGAAGCTCGGGTTCATCATCCACGAGAAGAATCCGTTTATTTTTCAGATATTGATGATTCATCGATTGCCCTCCTGTTCATGCGGTTATTGCGGCCTGCTTTGACTCGCTTTCGCTCATTGTCCTGTGATGGGATCACGGGTATCATTTCGCTCATTGTATCACAGATTTCTGCGGGGGCGGAGGGTGGGAGTCAAAAAGTAAGGTAAATGTAAGGCAGCGGGAAGGCTGATGTAAACATGGATCTTTATACTTTTCACCATAGAGCAGGCCATTCGGCCAACAATAAGGAAACCCTGAAGGATACCTTTATGGCCATTCGGCCAGTAATAAGGAAAGGAGCATCTCACGATGAATATGATTGAAACGAAGGATCTCACAAAAGCATACGGTAATTTTGTGGCGGTATCCCGGCTGAATCTCCATGTGAAGCGGGGCAGCGTCTATGGATTTCTGGGGCCCAACGGGGCGGGAAAATCCACCACCATGAAAATGTTTCTGGGCCTGATCGCTCCCTCCGGCGGAACTTTTTCCATTGGAGGAAAATCTTTCCTGGCCCACCGCAGAGAGCTTTTGGGCAGTATCGGTTCCCTCATCGAAGCGCCCTCCTTCTACGGGAATCTCACCGGCGCGGAGAATCTGGATATCATCCGGAAAATCCTGGGGCTGCCCGCCTCTTCCGTGGACCAGGCGCTCCAGCTGGTGGGGCTTACGGAACACGGAAACAAACTGGCAAAGAAATATTCCCTGGGCATGAAACAGCGGCTGGGACTGGCGGAAGCGCTGATCGGACGGCCTCCCGTGCTGATTCTTGACGAACCCACCAACGGCCTGGACCCGGTGGGAATCCATGAAATCCGTTCCCTGATCCGCTCCCTCCCCCAGCGGTACGACTGCACGGTTCTGGTGTCCTCCCATCTGCTGTCGGAAATGGAGCTGATGGCCGACGATGTGGGTATTCTGAACCGGGGCCGCCTGCTGTTTGAGGGTACCCTGGAGGATCTCCGGAGTCAGGCCGCCCAGTTGGGCTATCCCACCGACAATCTGGAGGATACCTTCCTGGCCCTCATCGATGACGACAACAGAAAGCGGGGTGTGCTGAAATGATCTTTTCACTGGAACGGAAAAAGCTGAAGCGAACCGGTTTCTATCCTGTTTTCGCCGGCTGTGCCTTCTTCGCCGCGCTGATTCCGGCCGTCAACACCGGTGTCCGACCGGAAACCTTCACCGCCCTTTCCGGCTCCCCGACCGCCATCCTGCTGGACGCCAACTGGGAAATCATGGCCATGCTGTATCTTCTCTTTGCGGTGGTGGGCGCCTGTGTGATGTACCACGCCGAATACAGCGACCGGGCGCTGCTGAAAATGGCCTCCCTGCCCATTTCCGGCATCTCCATGTTTCTGGCGAAATGTGTGCTGCTGGAACTGTTTTGCGCGGCAGCCGTTCTGGCAGGGTGCCTTTCCTGCCTGGGATGCAGTCTTTACTGGTTTCCGGAGCGGACGCTGCCGGTACAGGAGCTTCTTCTGCAGGGCGTATTTTCCTCAGCGCTTCTGTTCCCCTTTGCGGCGCTGATGCTGCTGATTGCTTCCTGCTGTGCCAACATGTGGGTGCCGCTGGGTGTGGGAGTACTTCTGGTATTTGCGGAAACCCTCTTCCGCTCCGGAAGCTTTGTCCTCCGGCTGCTGCCCTTTTCCCTGCCCTACCATATTCTTTCCGAACTATCCGGCGCGCAGACGGGGATCTGTCTGGGAACTGCCGCCGGAGAACTGCTGATTCCGGGACTGGCCATGCTGCTGCTTACGTCCCCTCGTGTAAGGAGGATTGCCGAATGAAATGGACAACACTTTTTCAGGTGGAACTTACGAAAATCCGCCGCTCCAAAATACTGCTTCTGCTGATACTTCCCTCCCTCATCCTGTGGATTCCCAACGTGATGAATTCCAGCCTGAATTTCCAGATGGATGATATCGGCATTTCACCGGAAAACAGCTTTCTGATTCAGGGCTTTATGGGTCTGGCCTGGTTTCTGTACCCCGCCTTTCTGGTGGTCCTGACGGTGATGCTGTGGCAGACCGAGCGAAGCGGCCGGGGCATCGTCAAAATGCTCTCCCTGCCCGCCAGTCCCTCTGCCTTCAGCCTGGTGAAATTTCTGCTGCTTCTGGGACTGTCAGCCATACAGGTTTTCTTCTCCGTGGTGTGCTACTATGGGGCCGCCTTCGCCGCATCCCGGCTCAACGATTATGATTTTCTGGTGAGTCCCCTGTTTGTGGGCCGGTTCGCGTTCTTTCTTTGGCTGACCTGCATTCCCATGGCGGCTCTGTTCTGGATGATTTCCACCTGCATCCGCACCTCCGTATTTTCCGCGGCCGCCGGTCTGGCCCTCATTGTGCCCTCGGTGCTGCTGATCAACACAAAAATCTGGTTTCTGTACCCGGTATGCTATCCCTTTTATTACCTGATCCATGAGTACAGCAAGCTGGCCTCCACCATGACACCCGATGAACTCCCGCTGGCGCCCTGGATCCTGTCTGCGGCGGCATTTACGGTGGCCTGCCTGGCGGCATCCTGCATCCGGTTCGGGAAAAAAGAAATTCAGTAAACATAGGAGGTTTCCGCATATGAAAAACGAAAAACAAATTCTCTGCCCCTTCATCAGCGCAGTTTTCATCCTTCTCCCGTGGACCATCCTTCCGCTGCGCACCCACCAGTGGGCCCTGGAAATGCCCGCCGCCCGCGTCATTATTTTCCTGTACGCGGCGGCGATGATCCTGGGCGGCATTTTCTCCGGCATCTGCTATGGGAAGCTGAGGGTGAGGCATACGGCAATGAAAATCTGTCTGGCCATAAATCTGGTCTACGCCATATTCGGCGCGGCGGCGCTTCTGATGATGCATGTGTAAAATGCATGGATTCCGGAAAATAAACGTGAAAAATTTAACAAAATGATGCTTGCATTTTCCTTTCCACAGGACTATAATACATTATGTTAAAAAAATAACAATACTTGGAAAGGAAGATGTGTAATGAGCAGATTTTGTTTACCGAGAGATATTTATCATGGAAAAGGCTGTCTGGAAGAGCTGAAAAATCTGAAAGGAAAAAAGGCCATGCTGGTAGTGGGCGGCGGCTCCATGAAGCGCCAGGGATTCCTTGACAAAGCGGTTGGCTATCTGAAGGAAGCAGGCATGGAGGTTCAGGTATTCGAAGGTGTCGAGCCGGATCCCTCTGTGGAAACTGTCATGAAAGGCGCCAAGGCCATGCAGGAATTTGAGCCTGACTGGATCGTTGCCATGGGCGGCGGATCCCCCATCGACGCGGCCAAGGCCATGTGGGCGTTCTATGAGTACCCGGATACCTCTTTCGAGGATCTGTGCACGCCCTTCAACTTCCCGGAACTGAGACAGAAGGCAAAATTCGCAGCCATCCCCTCCACTTCCGGAACAGCCACCGAGGTAACCGCTTTCTCCGTGATCACCAACTATCAGACCGGTGTGAAATATCCGCTGGCTGACTTCAACATCACCCCGGATGTGGCCATCGTGGATCCGGATCTGGTATCCGGCCTGCCCGCAAAACAGGTGGCTTACACCGGTATGGACGCCCTGACCCATGCCATCGAGGCTTATGTGTCCACTCTGAACGGACCGTTTACCGATCCGCTGGCACTGCAGGCCATCGAGATGGTTCTGGATTACCTGCCGGCCTCCTATAACGGCAACATGGAAGCCAGAGAGCAGATGCATTACGCACAGTGCCTGGCCGGAATGGCATTCTCCAACGCACTGCTGGGCATCGTACACTCCATGGCACACAAGACCGGCGCCGCTTTCTCCACCGGACATATTCCGCATGGCTGCGCCAACGCCATTTATCTTCCTTACGTTATCGAATATAATGCCAAGGATCCGGTGGCTGCCAGCCGTTACGCAGAGATTGCCAGAAGAATGGGACTGGCAGGAACCTCCGAAAAAGCGCTCATCAACAGCCTGAGAGAGAAAATCCAGGAGTTCAACCGGAAGCTGAACATTCCCGCAACCCTGAAAGAGTTCGGTATTGATGAGAACGAATTCAAGGAGAAGCTGCCGAAAATCGCCGAACTGGCCGTGGGCGACGCCTGCACAGGCTCCAATCCCCGCGCCATCGATCCCGACACCATGGCAAAACTGCTCACCTGTACATATTACGGAACAGAAGTGGATTTCTGAAACAATGACACAGGCATGATTCTCAGTCATGAATGACACAGGCCGGAAGGTTCCCCTTCGGGGGATCATCTTCCGGCTCGTTCTTTTTCTCTTTTTCTTTCCTGTCTCCGTCTTTCCCGCCGTTTCTTTTTCAGCTCCTCTTTCCTGTCTCTGACCATCTGCGCTTCCTCTTCCTGTGCTAGCTTAACCGTTTTTACCGCAAAATATTTTCCCTGATCCGTGCGCTTTACACGGATTTTTCCCTTCAGCCATCCATGGCGGGGGCACCTGGCCAGGCAGTAATAATTCTTTCCGCCGCTGGCAAACCAGCGGATCTTTTTCCTCATATTCTTTTCACAGAGGAAACAGCGGCAGGCCGCGATTTCCCGGTCTTCCAGAATCTCCTCCCTGGTGTCAAACTCCCGGGATATATGTTTTTCATAGCCGGGATACACCACATGAATCTCTTCCTTTTTCCCCTGGGGATTCTGAAAACAGTCGATGGAGGTGAAGGTATCCGCGATTTGCGGATCGATCATGGCAAAAATCTGCGCCGTATACCAGGCGTCCGACAGCGCCCGGTGAAAATCCTTCTGCTTCTCCAGCCCCAGCGCGTCCACAGCGTGTTCCAGAGATTTGCGGCTCTCGCCATCCTCTTTATCCAGGCTGAACAGCTTCTGTACATCACAGAAAATCACCGGGCCTGCCAGAAGCTGCAGGACGCCGTAATATTTCATATTCCGCTGAAGTTCCGTCAGATCCGAATTCCCCCAGGTGCAGAACCGGCAGTCCTGGCCGCACCAGGACAAAAACTGCCGCACCGCTTTATAAAAAGGGACTCCCTGCTCCAGATCCTTCATATCCAGCCGGATAATCTCTTTCGTCCGGTGGTGCAGCTTCCGGTACACCCGGGGCTGAATCAGCACATGGTACTGATCCGTCATCTCCCGGTTTTCATTCAGCTTCACCGCGCCGATCTCCAGAATTTCAAAAGGAATCCTCTCATTCTCCTGATCCTTCCCGTAAGGGCACTGATTCCACTCCAGATCAAAGACAATGTAATTCATACAATTTCCGTTCCTTCCGGTTATACTTGTCGGCCATATTATATCGTGACCGCTTAAGAATGTAAAGTGCCGCCGCCATTCATCTCTTTTTCCAGATTTCGGAAGATTCTGGCCAGCACCAGCACGGCAGCCACGGCCAGGATCACCTCCGCGGTAAACTGCGCGTAAGCCAGGCCATACAGCGGGAACAGCATATTCAGGAGAAACAGCGCCGGAATTTCCAGTACAATTTTACGCAGGACGGCAAAGAGAAACGCTTCTTTTCCTTTGCCGGTGGCCTGGAATACGCCCACCGCCATGAAATCCATACACAGGAAAGGCAGTCCCAGACAGAACCCCCGAAGGAACCGGGTTCCGTAAGCGATGATGGTATCTTTCTCCATAAACAGACCGGTCAGCTGGGGCGCGAACACATAGTAGCCCGCCGCCACCACCAGAATGAAGGTCAGCGCGATTTTCAGTGCGAAAAACAGCGTCTTTTTCATACGGTTCACGTTTCTGCTGCCGTAATTATAACTGATCAGCGGCATAATCCCCTGGGAAAGTCCCATACTGATATTCATGGGAACCATGTTGATTTTCTGACTGATTCCCATGGCGGCCACCGCGTCGGAGCCAAAACCGGAAGTAAAATTGTTCAGCACCGTCATACCGGTGACATTCAGCAGATTCTGAATGGAAGCGGGAATTCCCACGCCGCAGACGCCGGTGACAATCTCCTTTTTCATGCTGAACATCCGGGGCCGGATGCACACATAGGTTTTCCCCCGCTTCACAAACAGCAGTACAAAAAAATAGATGCAGGCCACGCAGTTGGACAGGAAGGTGGCCAGACCCGCGCCTTCCGCCCCCATATTCAGTCCCCAGGGAAGAACGAATACAGGATCCAGCACAATATTCAGCAGACAGCCGCTCATGGTTCCCACGCTGGCGTGGAGAGCGGAACCCTCCGCCCGCACCAGATAGGCCATCACCACGTTCAAAATTGCGGGGGTCGCGCCCCACAGCACCGTCCATTTCATATAGCCCGCCGTGGCCCTGGCAGTCTCACTGCTGACGCCCAGAAGATTCAGCAGCGGCTGTTCAAATACTGTGCAGAGCACCGAAAAGAGAATACCGCTGAAAACAGCGCAGTAAAATCCAAAGGCGGAACTCCGGTACACCGTGTCGTAATCCTTCCGGCCCATGGCCCTGCTCATCATACTGGAGCTTCCCACACCGAACAGGTTGTTCACCGCGTTGAACGCCAGAAGCACCGGCGCCGCCAGGGTTACCGCCGCATTCTGAATGGGATCATTGAGCATACCCACAAAATAAGTATCCGCCAGATTGTAGAGCACCATCACCAGAGAGCTGAGAACGGTGGGAACCGCCAGCGTCATCACCGCTCTGGGAATCGGGGTATTTTCAAAAAGCTCTGTCTTTTTCGCATCTTCCATGTGTTTCCCTCACCTCATCCTTTTCCTCAGTATTTTTACTATTATACTCCCGGAAACAGAGGCAGTTCAATCAGTTTTTGCTGTCAGTTCTGGGCGGATACTTTTCCTTCAGCTGTTTCAGGCCGGGAAGCATACCCAGCCCGCTTCCGTCCGACCTCCCGTTCATGTAATCGGCGCAGGAGAGTATCGTCTCGATGGAATCCGATACGATCTCCGTCCGCTCATAATGAATGTGGTCGCTGTGCATCACGCAGAGCACCCATTTCTTCGTTTTCATATCCTGCAGCGGCATCCATTGCATTTTCTTTCTCCTCCATTTTGCAGTTTCCTGTGATACGATGGAAAGCACGCCGGGCGGACTTTCCTTTCCATTATCATGAATAAAAAACCGCTGCCGAACACTGAAATTCCAGTTTCGGCAGCGGCCGCATCTTACAGATCAGTCCAGATAATTTCCCACCGGGGAAGTATTATACTGCTTTTTGATCTCTATAATCACGGAACCATCCGGGCAGGTTTCCTCGGAGATAATCCTGTATTTCTTCCGGTCTCTGTCCAGCCCTTCTTTGTACCGTTTCACTTCTTCCTGAACCAGTTTCTTCGCGTAATCGCTTCCCAGATCCTCCTTCAGCAGAAAATGAAGGGTCTGTGTGATGCAGGCTGCTTTAATTCTTTTCATGTGCTATCTACCGTCCTTTTCTGATATTCAGAGGGGCATCCGGTTTTCAGATCCCCCTTTCTTTTTCTCAATTATATCATTTTTGAGACGATTTCGTAATATCTTTTATTATTTTTGTATAAAATCACAAGGTGTTTTCTCTATATTATTGTTTATATCGCACATATTCCAATTATTTTATGGATGACTGAGGCAGAAAAAATATACATCACAGCATATATAAGCACAGCGGGCCAGAAGCTTTTCACTCTCGGCCCGCTGTCTTTGTGTAAGTCAGGTATTCAAAAACTCTGCCGGTGTCATAATCGCCGGATTTTTTACGCCGGACTCTAAGAAATCCTTATCGCCGGTCAGCAGCACATCTGCTTTCGCGTCAATGGCTGCCCGCAGAATGGGGCGGTCATTGACGTCTCTGATTTGTGTTTCCGTCATATTTTCCTCTATCGGAACCGGAACCAATTCTAAAGTAAGCAATGCAATGGAAAGAAATTTATCCAGCGCCGCCAGCCTGTTCGGAAATTTTTTGTTGAATATCCGCTTCATTTCATCCACATTCTGCTCACAGATCAAGCCGTGATTAGGATAAGAGGCAGCTTTAACATACGCCTGATAAGGCGTACCATTTGCACTCAATGCGGCAGAAATAAGGACGTTGGTATCAATCAGAACTCTCATTCTTTTTCGTCCTCATTTCTCAATTCTTTGACCAGCGACATAACATCATCTTCTGAGGTCAGACCGACGCGTTCTGCTTCTCCGGCCATTTCCTGCTGAAGCATCTGCATAGCATAAACAGCAGAATTGACAATGCGGACAGTGTTTCCCTCAACGATGAAAGTGACCCGATCACCACTTGACACACCCAGCACATCACGGACGTCCTTTGGAATTGTGATTTGCCCCTTTGCCATAACTTTGGCATTATCTACAAATGCATTCGCTAACATAATTTTGCACCACCTTTCTAAAGCATGGAAAGTAGGGATTTCCCTACTTCCAGTATAAGCAAAAATTGCTGAAAAATCAATGGAGAAACGAGAACTTTTCCTGTGTGCCAAAGAGGGCAGTATTTAATGAAACCCTAAAGGATACCTTTATGGCCATTCGGCCAATCATTAATGAAACCCTAAAGGATACCTCTATGGCCATTCGGCCAATCATTAATGAAACCTTAAGAATTTTATTACGCAAATTTCAATATAGCCGGTCTATAATGGCATCATCAAAGAGCTGGTGATCATCTGCCGGCAACATAGCGGCCCATTGTCCGCTGTACAGGTATTGCCATAGCGGCGAAGGGGCATACTATATCTGATATTCCTGTTTCCGGACAGGCAGACGCGCTGCCGGGCGATTTTTATGATAGTAGGAGGGTTTGGTTATGACAGGTTCTGATACAACAATCGATACGGTAAAGCAGAAAAAAGGCATATCCTGGCAGAAGGTCTGTCAGTATGCAATCCTGGCCTTTCTTCTGCTTTTGTCCGCCATTCTGGTGAAAAGCTTTCTGGACGGCCATTTCAATTCCATCGAAAGCTTTCAGGAATACATAGGAAGTTTCGGTATGTTCGGGCCGCTGATCCTGATTCTGGTGCAGCTGTCCCAGGTGGTGCTTCCCATCCTGCCGTCCGTGGTGGGCTATGCGGCCGGGGCCGTGCTGTTCGGGTGGGCAGGAGGATTTCTCTGCAACTACATCGGCATCAGCATCGGTTCTCTGCTGGCCTTTTATCTGGCCAGAAGATACGGGGCATCCTTCGTACGGAGACACGTTTCTCCTGCCGCCTATGATAAATATTATCACTGGACACAGAAAAAGGGATTTCTGTGGTTTCTGATCCTGACCATCTTTCTTCCGGTGGCGCCGGACGATCTGATCTGCTTTCTGGCAGGTCTGACCGCTATTTCCGCGAAAAAATTTACCATTATCATTCTCACCCTGAAACCCTGGTGCCTGCTGCTGTACAGCCTGTTTTTCGCCAACCTGATCCAGTGGGACTTCATTCAGAATCTGATCGGATAGCGTGACAGTCGGGTCTTTGCGCTTGAAAACCCCAGGCAAAGGGAGTATAATCAGGAGGAATTGCACAAAGAAAGGATTCCATATTTATGAGTCAAAATCAAAAAAGCAAAACCTCTCCCCTGCAGTTCGTCTATCGGATCCTGCAGGGGGCACTGATTGGTCTGGGCGCTGTGCTTCCCGGTATCTCCGGAGGTGTGCTCAGCGTAATCTTCGGCATCTACAAGCCCATCATGGAGCTTCTGTCGAACCCTTTTGCCAATTTTAAAACCCATGTTCCCAAGCTGATCCCGGTATTCATCGGCGGCGTTATCGGTTTCCTGGGCGTGGCGAACCTGCTGTCCTTCTTCCTGGAGAAGTATCCGGATCCCTCCGTCTGCCTGTTTATCGGCCTGATTGCGGGGATGCTGCCCTCTCTGTTCCGGGAAGCCGGCGAGCAGGGACGCAGTACCGGCTCCTGGATTTCTCTGCTGGTCTGCATGTGCGCTGTTTTTCTGATCCTGTTCGGTCTGAAGCTCACCTCCGTGGAAGTTACCCCCAACTTTTTCTGGTATCTGTTCTGCGGATTCTGTCTGGCGCTCAGCGTGATTGCGCCGGGCATGAGCTTTTCCACCCTGCTGATGCCCATGGGCCTTTACACCCCCTTTGTGGACGGCATCGGACATTTTGACCTGAATGTCCTGATTCCGGGAGGAATCGGCGCGCTGGTGACGGTGATCTGTCTGGCAAAGGCCATCAACGCTCTGTTCGATCATTTTTACTCCTTTGCCTTCCACGGCATCATCGGCATCGTTGTGGCGGCCACGATCATGATCATCCCTGTTTCCGGATTTGCCGAGGCAGGCGCGGCTGTGGTCAACATCGTCTGCATCGTTGTGGGCGTTGTCATCGCGCTCCTTCTGGACAAATTCAACAGCCGGGTGACCGTGGAATAGAAAACGGACCGGCCAATGCCTGCGACCGGAAAACAAAGAAGCATGATATTCAGAACTCCCTCACCGTTCTGAGTATCATGCTTCTTTTTCGTAACCGTGCGGCCGGAAAGCTGAACGTTTGCGCTTTTCTCCTCTCAGTTCAGCAGTTTGCTGCCCTTTTCACAGATTTCATAAATTTCATCGTATTTTTCTTCGATCAGAGGCGTAAGCTTCCGGGTCTTCCGGCTCACACCGCTTTTGTACAGAAAATATGGCAGAATCCATCCCAGAAATCCCGGGATTGCCAGGATCACGCACAGCGCGATATGGGGCGGGGACGCCGTCACCGCAAAAGTGGAGCCGGCCATGAAAGCAGTTCCCACGATCCCCACGGTTATGGCCAGTATGGTGGGATGGGACGTTTTTTCCTTTTCCAGATGTCCGATCTCCGCCACACAGGCCTCAAAATTCCGCTGCAGCCTGGTAAGCTCTGCTTTGTTCATGATTTTCCGATCTCTCTTCAGCCGGATCGTATTCTTTCTGCGCATAGCGCCCGGAGGGGCCTCTTCCAGATAACCCTGCGGGATATTTTCATCCACTTTCCATCCGAAATTCTCATAGCCGTCGATGAAAAAGGAGATCTGTCCCGGATCGGCCGTCACCTCTTTATATTCATAGGCGATAAATTCTCTGCCTCTTTTTTCGCTGTTCTGCAACTTTTATCCCTCCTGATATTCCGATTTTTCCGCCAGCGGAAGCCTTACGGTGAAGGTACTCCCCTGGCCCTCGCGGCTGACAACGGTAATTTCCCCGTTCATCAGATCCAGGATCCGCTTCACCAGGGCCAGGCCAAGGCCGTTTCCTTCCCTGGCGTGGGATGTATCCCCCTGATAAAATTTGTCAAAAATATGCCGCATACATTCCCGGCTCATGCCACAGCCGGTATCCGAAACTGCGACTTCCACCCGGCCGTCCGCCGTCCTCTGGCGGATCGCCACCGTCCCTCCCGGCCGGGTAAATTTAATGGCATTGGAAATCAGATTATTTCATACAACTTCCATAAGATTTCTGTCCGCCTGCACAGTCGCCCGCTCCTCAATATCCACATCCAGTTCCAGTTCTTTTTCATCCCACAGTTCTTCATATTGAAGGATACAGGACTCCAGCTGGCCGCACAGATCATAGCTTTCAACCTCCGGGGCAATGCTCTGATTTTCCAGCTTGTTCAGCTTCAGAATATTGCTGATCAGCGCGGAAAGGCGATCTGCCGCTTCCTGAATATTCCTGGCGTATTCTTCCCGTTCCTCTCCGGTTCCGCAGCCCGTCTGCAGCAGCTCCGCATAGTTTTTTATTACGGCGATGGGAGTTTTCATTTCGTGCGATACATTTGAAACAAAATCCGTTTTCAGAGTTTCCACACTTCCCAGTTCTTCCACCATCTTATTAAAGTCCAGAATCATCACATCCAGGTAATCCAGTCTGTTTCCCGCATGAACCGTCGGTACATATACGGAGAAATCCCCGCCCGCCACTTTCCGCGTTGCCCTGGCCAGCCGGTGCAGCGGCGCCTCATAGGTATCCCGTATTTTCTTTCTGGTAAAAAATGTAAGCCCCACGGCCACCATTCCCCAGTAAACCACCGGAACCAGTATCTGGATCAGATCGTTCCACTGAAGCCTGTTCATCAGCACCACCAGGCCCACATGGATTCCCGACATCAAAAGCAGAACACCCAGAAAAATACCGAAAAGGGAAACAGGAAACAGACTGTTCCTGATGATTCTCTCTCCCTTTTGTTCCTGTTTTCTCATACCAGCACCGCCTTATAACCCAGCCCGCGCACCGTCACCAGTTGAAATCCATCACAGCCGGACAGTTTATTTCTCAGTTTTGTCATATATACGTCCACCGCCCGCAGGCTGGTATCACTGTCGATATCCCAGAATTCATCCATCAGCTGGGCCCGGGAAAAAGTCTTTTTCGGGTAAGACAACAGCTTATAAATAATCTGAAACTCCCTGGTGGTCAGATTGATTTCCTCCCCGTCTACCTCAGCGCTCAGCCCGTCAGCGTCCAGGATCAGATTTCCCACCGTGATTTTCCGTTCCGTCTCAATATTGGCTCTCCTTAAAAGCGCCCGGACACGGAGGACCAGTTCATCCAGCTCAATGGGCTTCACCATATAATCGTCAATGCCCAGCCGGAAACCTTTCTGTTTGGAAGGAAGATCATCCCTGGCCGACATGAACAGAATGGGAATTTTTTCATTGACCTTCCGCACTGCCCGGGCAAACTCAAACCCGTCGATCCGGGGCATCATAATATCCGAGATAATCAGATCGTAAACCTGATGGTACATGGCCGTATAAACCTCCTCCGCGTCCAGACACCCTTTTGTCTCAAATCCGTTGTCATTCAGGTATGTGCATACAATCCGATTCAGCTTTTCCTCATCCTCCACCACAAGAATCCGTATCATCCTCTGCTCCTTTCCCGTCTTCGCGCTCCCTTTTCCGTCGCTTCCCGGTATATTTCCGAAACCCGGGGCCATTTTTACCGTCAGGATACCATGGTTTTGTTTCTGCAATATTTATCTAATGTTTCTAAATTATTAAATCCCGCGCCGGGAAGATTTCATTTTACTTATAACCAAAAGAAGTATATACTAAAAAATACCGGCGGGAATCCCCGGGGATTTCCACCAACAAAACGAGGAGGATATGATATGCAGATCGTATTACTGGAAAGTCTGGGCGTTTCTTGCGCCGTTATGGAAAAACACCGGGCACGCCTTCAGGAAATGGGCCACACCCTGATAACTTATGAGAAAAATACGGATCCCGGGATTCAGCTGGAGCGGTGCCGCACAGCGGACGTGATCATGCTGGCCAATATGCCGCTGGATGAATCTGTCATCCGCGGGTCCGAAAACCTCAAATTTATTGATGTGGCTTTCACCGGCGTGGATCACATTCCCGTAGCCGCGGCAAAAGAGCGGGGGATTGCCATCAGCAATGCCTCCGGCTATGCCACACAGGCCGTCGCCGAACTGTGCGTCAGCTTTATGATTCAGCTGCTTCGGAATGTGGAGGCCACCCAGGAGCGCTGCCGCAGCGGCGGAACAAAGGATGGTCTCATCGGAAATCTGCTGTGCGGAAAAACCGTAGGCATTGTGGGCGCCGGAGCGATCGGAAAAAGGGTTGCCGCTCTGTGCAAAGCCTTCGGCTGTACGGTACTGGCCTTTAACAGAAGCAGGGTCTCGGATCCGTCCATTGACCGCCAAGTATCCCTTCCGGAACTGCTTGCGCAGTCGGATATCGTGTCGCTGCACTGCCCGCTCACCGAGGAAACCAGGGGAATGATCGGCAGGGAACAGCTGGCCCGGATGAAGCAGAGCGCCATTCTCATCAACACCGCCAGAGGCGACGTGGCCGATCAGGAAGCCCTGGCCTGTGCCCTGCGTCATGGAGAGATTGCCGGAGCCGCCTGCGACGTCTTCGACAAAGAGCCTCCGCTGCCGGCTGATCATCCGCTGCTTCACACCCCCAACACCATCGTGACGCCCCACATCGCCTTCGCGTCTGTGGAATCCCTGGAACAGCGGGCGGAAATCGTATTTGAAAACCTGTATTCCTGGCTGGACGGGAAACAGCGCAATGCCATCTAAAGTACGAAGGAGGCGCATCCTGTGGACACAGTGATCATCAGAAATGCGGCGCCTGGGGACGCCGGGCAGATTCTGGATATTTACGCTTACTATGTGGAACACACAGCCATTTCCTTTGAATACCGGATCCCCACACTGCAGGAGTTTCAGGGTCGCATGGAGGAAACCATGAGGCGCTACCCCTATCTGTTGGCCGAGGCGGACGGGAAGATTTTGGGCTATGCCTATGCGCATCCTTTTGTGGGGAGAGCCGCCTACGACTGGTCCTGTGAGCTGACCATCTATCTGGACCGTGCCATGCGCAGACACGGTCTGGGCAGAAAGCTTTATGAGGCGCTGGAAGAAAAGCTGAAGGAAATGGGTATTCAGAACCTGTACGCCTGCATCGGCGTGCCGGAGACGGAAGACGAATATCTCACCAACAACAGCGCGGATTTTCACCGGCATATGGGATTTTCGGAGGTGGGTAAATTTTACAGATGTGGCCGGAAATTCGGCCGCTGGTATCATATGGTCTGGATGGAGAAACTCATCGGAGACCATCCGGCTTCACCGGATCCTGTCAGGCCATACCAATACTGAAAAAAGGCCATTCCAAAGTGTGCCCCGCGGGATCTGCTTCGGAATGGCTTTCTGTACGCTCCGGCTTATTTCAGCCCCTTTGTCAGCGGAATCAGGCACAGGAGAACAACAATCCCCACAATGCCGATCACGATTCCCAGAATCATATTGCTCCACACCATGGTCAGACACATGCCCACACCCAGCAGCAGGGCGCCCACGATCCCCAGAAGGACGGTTCCGATGACCTTTCCCGACAGGCGGATGTGATTTTTCTTTTCCATTTTTCTCCATACCAGCACCATAACCACAAGAACCAGCGCGCCGATCACTCCCATCACCACCCCGGGGCGGAACGCGTTCCACTCCGGAATCAGGGCCATACACATCCCCAGCGCAAACAGAATTCCTCCGATGGTTCCCAGAATCATTGCCACAAAATTGCTCTTTTTCATTTTCCTTCCTTTTCTGGCTGCCGCTGTCCGGTCAGCCATACAAAATACTCATTTATGTTCTATATTCATAACTGTTCAGCCCCGACTTCACTGCCGCCTGTGTTCTTCCGGCCGATATAGCTGCTATTTTCTCTCCGGGCCGCCGATGTGAGGCTCATGGTGTGCCACATGGAGTGCCTCCTGCTTCGCTTTCCGCTCCGCCTGCTCCGCGGCCAGCCGTGCTTTTGCTTCTTCCACCGACTCTCCGTCCTTTGTCAGATACTGATCCACAAAAGCATCTGATATTTTTGTGAAACCGGAAACAGCCCCATTTTCAATTTTCTTATAGCCGCCGACCACTCCTTCCTCGATCTTTTTGTAGCCTCCCACAACCTTCTCTGCGATTTTTTCATTGGCTTTCACCAGTTTTGACTTTGCCATTCGGTCTCCTCCTTATCCTTTTGCTGTTTTCCTTTCGATGGTGTAAGAATACCTCTGCAATATTGGCAAAGCGTTTCTGTTCTGTTTCTGAAATATTAAAAAGCAGGATTCCGGAAATATTTTTCCGAAATCCTGCCCATACTAATTCATGACAATGGAAACTTCGCGTAGCGTGCTTTCCATTGTTTGAGGCATTTGATACCCCGTTTCCATTAATTCCATTAATTTTCTTCAAATAATTGCTATTTTGATTGACATTGTAAACTGAACATCATATAATCTAACCGAAAGGCGGTGATTATATGGCTACAACACCTACTCAAATCAGAATTGATGCCGATATCAAAAAGCAGGCTACAGATTTATTTAATGACCTTGGCCTCGATATGTCCGGCGCAGTAAACCTGTTCCTCCATCAGTGTGTTTTAAGAGGCGGCCTTCCTTTTCGTGTTGAAATGCCCCGTTACAATCAGCGCACACTTGACGCGATGGAGGAAGCCAGACGTATTTCCCGTGATCCTGACGTCAAGGGATATACCAATATGGATGAGCTTCGGAAGGCGCTTGAAGAATAAGTGTATACAGTAAAATTCACCACCACTTATAAAAAGAGCTACAAGCTCATGAAGAAACGCGGCCTGGATCTTTCGCTTTTAGATGATGTTGTTGATACACTTCGTCAGGGCAAACAACTCGATGCGAAATACCGCGACCACGAATTAA
>DVIN01000077.1 GCA_018711275.1 Candidatus Pullilachnospira intestinigallinarum | reverse complement strand
CCCGGCGTTTTCCACGCGTCTCAAACTTATTCCGGTATCCGGAAAACCTTCTTTCTTTTTATCACGCAAAGTACCAAAGCGGCCGCTGTCAGCGCCACCCAGGTGTCGATGGTCACATCCCAACCGAATTTTTCCACCATCACACCAATGGTAAAAGTGGAAACCGCAGTCCCCAGATATGCCATGGCATTCAGGAAACCGGATACGGTGGAAACCCTTCCCGTCTTTTCAAAACGCAGCGGCAGCAGGTTCACAAACACTGTATTGACCGCCATCATGGACGCGGTAATCACCGCAAACAGCACAGCCGTCAGAATCATGGAAACGCTTCCTGCCAGCCTTAGTCCTGCCAGAGCCGCAGTGGCCGCAGCGAAAAATACCGCCGCAGTCTCCACCTCTCTTCTTCTGCATCTGGGATAAATCAGCTGTGCGGCATAGGCGCCGGTCAGATTGATCACCGGCAGCACCGTGGTCACCAGAATCGACAGCGAGGGAGATGTCAGAAACGTCTCGCTGATATAGGTAGGAACCCAGGAGGTAACCCCGTCTTTTAGCATTCCGTGAATCACCACCGGAAAGATCACCAGCGCCAGCCCGGATACCGTCAGCACCCGCGAGAAACTCTCCTGTCGGCCGGCGGACATCCTGCGCCCTGCCTCCTGTCCTTCCCTGCCATGCTCCATGGAAAAGCGCTCAACCTTGTGAAATCCACGGAGCCATACCAGCGCCATCACTGCCAGACAGAGGGCTGCCGCTCCAAACACAGACCTCCAGTCGGCCATCCACATCACAGCCGCAGCCAGCAGATAGGCTGCCAGCGTTCCCACCACCTGGGAAGAAACGATATTGATACAGTATTTCAGTTTCTGTTTTTCTTCCAGCATTTCCGCGAAAATTCGGATAATCGGAGGCCAGATCATAGCCTGCGCATACCCGTTGACGCCCCAGATGACCGTCATCAACAGGAAAGATGTGGCCAGTCCCATCAGAAAATTGGCTCCGGCAGCCACCGCCAGTCCGGTAAAAATCATCTTACCCGGATGAAACCGGTCTCCCATAATTCCATTGGTCAGCTGCCCGATCCCGTACGCAAAGAAATACACCATACTAATGAAACCGGCCTCCGTTTTTGAAAGTACCTGTTCCCCAATCATGGCCGTCATGGCAGAAGAATAATTCAGCCTCCCGATATAGGATGTAAAATAGGCGGCCCAACAGAGAGCAAACAGCAGAAATGCCATCTTTTCATCCGAAATTTTCTTGAACTTTACCATGATTTAACCTCCATTTAACATAATCTTTACATACTATAACGGAAAAGATCACTTTGTTAAATGGAAATTCCAACGTTTTTTACTGGAAAATTCTACGACTTTCCTTTCCGGTGCGCCTGGCGGTACTGCAGAGGCGTCTGCCCCGTATATTTTTTAAAGACCCGGAAGAAATACTGGTTGTCCTCATAGCCTACTTTTCTGGCAATCTCCACCACACTCCAGTCGGAATTCTCCAGATATTCCCTGGCCTTCTGCACCCGAAACTGGGTGATATAATTCACTGCCGACTGATTCATTTCCTTTTTAAAGACAGACGAAAAATAGTTGGGGCTCATATCAAACCTGGAGGCCAGCTCATTTACCGGAAGATTTTCATTGTAATGCTCATGGATATACTGAATCGCCATACGGATTCTGCTTTTGGAATCCGTATCCGCCATACGGTCCATCCGAACGCTCTCTTCGATCAGCTCCCACAGGCTGTCCCGCACTTCGTTCATGGTATCGAAGGAATCAATCTGATGAAAACTGGACAGAATCTTTTCCATATTCTCCTGGGAATTCCGGGACAGGCTGAAATTTCGCAGCAGCATATTCAGCACTCCCACCCAGAGCACCCGGAGATAGGAAGGGGTATAATGGCGCGCTTTATCATCCGAAAAGAGATCCTTCAGCAGTTCCCGGATTTTTCCCATCTCCCGGTGTTCCATCAATGTGTTCAGCTGGTTCAGTTCCGTGGCCGGGAACTGTTCCATGGCAGGCAGTGTACCGTCTTCGGAGAAATACATTCCGGATTTTCCGTAAACAAGCCGCTGTTTCAGGGCGGTTTTTGCCTCCTGCACCATCCGGCGATTCAGATCGTCGGACGGTTTGCTGACCCCAAAACTGAGCATCACTTCCATCTGCTCGGAGAATAAGGACTGCATCCGGAGAAACAGCTTCTCCAGTTCTCCTCTCATTCGCAGATCCGTTTGTTCCTTCTGCCACCAGAAAATCCCGTACAGCTGATTTTCATTGGAAAAATTACTCACCACAATTTTCCTGCATTCCGTCTGAATCTCCTGGAACACATTTTTCACGGAAAACTGAAGAATACCGATATCTTTCTGCTGAAAGCCGCTTCTTTCAAAGCTGCTTTTTTCAATATTGATGACTGCCAGATACCACCGGAAATTCTCCCGGAATATCTCCGGCAGCCAGGCCTCCAGCGACGGATAAGCTGCCGCCGTATGTTCCCGATCCGCCAAAAGTCGATTCATCTCCTTTTCCAATCCAAATTCTCTTTTTTCCCGGTTCAGCCTGTTCTGAAGATTTGCCGCGCTTTTGGCCGCCCGTTCCTGTTCCATCTGCTCAAACAGCAGCATAAATTCCTTTTTCAGCTCTTCGTTGGACAGCGGTTTCAGAAGATATGCCTTTGCGCCCAGCTCCAGAGCGGTCCTGGCATAGTCAAACTCCGCATAGCCGCTGAGAATCACAAAGCTGATTCCTCCCTGCACGTTTCTGGCCTCACGCATCAGCTCCAGTCCGCCCATCTGCGGCATCCGGATATCCGTCACCACAATGTCAACCTTATGGTTTTTCAGGATCTCCAGTGCCTCCTGTCCGGTAGACGCCTCATAGATATTTTCAAAACGAATCTGAAGATACTCCAGACGGGCAATCAGGCCTTTCCGGATCAGTTCTTCATCATCCGCGATCAACAGGTTATATTTCATCGGTATTTCCCTCCGTATCAAGCAGCGGCAGCTTCAGAATTACAATACTGCCTCTGTAAGGTTCGCTCTCCACTGTCAGTCCGTACATTTCCCCACAGGAAAGCTTGATCCGCTGATTAACATTGCGAACTCCTATACTTTTTCTTCCGTCTTTCCGGCTTTCCGGGCTGTTGATGAAACGGTTCAGTTCCTCTACCTTCTCTTTCGTCATCCCCACGCCGTCATCTGCCACCTGGATCATCATGCAGTCCTTATCATTGTATATGGAAATCTCCAGCGTACCGCTGCTGGTCATCTCGCTCAGGCCGTGCATAATGGCGTTCTCCACAATGGGCTGCAGAAGGAAGCGCAGCATCCGCTGTTTTTTCGTATCAATCTCAATATTGTAAAATACTTCGAACTGATTGTACCGCATCTTCTGTATCGACACATAATTCTGGGTATGGTGAAGTTCTTCCTCCACTGTCACATAGTCTCCGTAATTTTTTCCGATACTGTACCGGAAGATTTCCCCCAGCCTCTGACACACGTCACAGATGGGAAAAATATGCTTGACGGCGGCCATGGAGCTGATGGTTTCCAGCGTATTGTACAGAAAATGCGGGTTAATCTGCAGCTGAAGGTTGCGGAACTGGGCTTCTTTCTTTTCCAGTTCCTGGACATACTCCTTCTGGATCAGCTGATCCAGTTTGCGGAGCATATGGCTGAACTTTTCATCCAGCTGAGCGATTTCGTCATTGCCGCCGATGGGAGGCCGGATAGTCAAATCTCCTGTCTCCGCGATCTCAAACTTTCTTACCAGTCCCTCCACCCGGGAGGAAAATCTTCTGGTATAAATGCAGGCACATCCCAGTACAATCAGCAGTACCAGGAGAAGAATCGGGAACATCAGAAGCTGTATTTCCTTCTGTTTGTCCAGCAGCTCTCTGTTTTCGAAAAAGAACCGGACTGTAATCTCCATATCGGTGAGCGCTCCCTTTTCTTCCACATAGCTTTCTTTCAGATTCTCCGGCAGGTGCCCGCTGGAAAGATATTCCTCGAAAATATCTCTCTGGTCCTCCTCGCTGCAGTACAGAATCTCTCCCTGCGCATCCGATACCAGAACCGTATAACTGCCCGGATCCACCGGTCTCAGCAGATTATTCAGATCAATATCCAGCTTCACACTTCCCAGCTGCCGTTTTGTGTAATCCTGAATGTTTACGGTTACAATAGGGCTTACGATGGAAAGCAGTCTGGTATGGCCAACCGGAGAATAATAGGTAAACCACCCGGCTTTATTCATCCGGTCCTCCGTATACCAGGGTTCCTTTCGAGCTGCCCCCATTACCGTAACCCGGGAGCCGTACACGGGATTTTCTTCATCCAGAGAATATACCACGCAGTTCCAGATTTCACTGGGCCAGTCCAGCAGAAGAGATTTTGCCACTTCCTCACTGATGGCGGTCCCTCTGGTATGCATCGGCTGAGAATGATCTGTCATATAATCAATCAACGCCGTATTGTTGCTGATGGAGGTGATACTCTCCTGATAACGTCTCAGCTTTTCATCCGTATTGTTCAGATACTGGGAAAGTATCTGAACATGGGAGGTATTCAGTTCACTCTCCACCATATCTTCCATTCTGGAAAAAAGCAGAACAAAAATAATTATAATCGGTACTACACTGATCAGCAGCGAATAAAATACCAGCTGACGGAAAATCGTCGTCCCCAGAATTCTTCTCATTTTTTTCTCCTGTTGTTCGCCGACTGCTTTGCAAGTAATAGAAAAAATGTTTTGCGAAGCTTCCATTGCTATGAATAAAAAAGCCATGGCAAAGCAGCCACAGCTTGGGCCGGCGTATCTTTGTCGCTTGGTCAAAGATCTTTCTCACCAGATTTTTTAATTAATATCTATTAATCCATCATTAACTATACCTTATCTTTCTCTGCTTGAAAATGTACAAATCTACAAATCACAGTGGATTTTTCTACGTTTTCCTCCCCTTTTCCTTCTTTTTTGCGGCCAGATCTTTCTTTTCTGAAACAAAAAGACTGCCGCAGCATCCGGATATCTCCGATGTTTCAGCAGTCCTGACATTTCTGTATTCTTTTTGGGCAGTACGCGGGGATCAGCGGGCGGCCGGCCCGGTCGCTTCCCCTTCCTCCCCTGAATATTTCTTTCTGTATTCTCTTGGCGTCATATGGTACTCTCCTCTGAACAGCCGGTGAAAATGGCTGGAATTTTCATAACCCACATCCACAATGATCTGTTCAATGGGTTCGGTGGTCTCCGTCAGAAGATGCGCCGCCTGCAGCAGCCGGCGGCGCTGCAGATATTTGGTAAATGTATAAGGAGAATATTTTTTCATCAGCCGGCTGATATAATAAGCCGGCTGATTTACGCTTCGGCAGAAATCCTCCAGCGTTGCCGTCTGATAATTGGCTTCCACATACCCCAGCGCCTTCAGCACCAGCTGCTGCTCGTAGCCGGTGGGATTTCCCACCGTAATCTTGTAGGTACGGTTGGCCAGTTCCAGAAACAGCACGCCCATGGTGGCCTGAAGAATCCGCCGGTCATTTCTCGTTCTCCGCATGATGCTCATAATCAGATTTTCCAACAGGTTCTGGGCTTCCGGCATATCCTGAAGATGAAACTGCAGATAGGGCTCCGCATCCATCGTTCCCTGAATAACCCGCAGGATGAAACGCCGCAGATAGGTATCCTCCGTCAGCATTCCCAGGGGATACTGAAGAAATTCAGGGAGAACCAGGAATCGAACGGAAATATCATCATATCCGGCCGGCGCCACAGAATGGTATGTCCCCTGCCGCAGAAACATCAGATCCCCCTCCTTCATCACCAGCTCCCGGTCGCCGCCGATCACCTGTCTGGAAACGCCGCTGACCACATAGATCATCTCCAGATAGTTGTGGGTATGCTCCGCCACCTCGATAAAACGCGGCTGCTTCAATTCTCCGGGGACGGATCATCTTATCCTTATCCACGATCTGACTGCCCGGTTCTTTGGCATACTGTTCCAGAAGCGGCCGTTCAGACCGGATCATCGCCTCCTCTTCCGGCGTAATTCTTTTCAGGTATTCCACAAGCTCCTGATTCAACTGGTTCACCCCCTGGCATTTATTCTGTGCGCTGTACGCCTGTTTTTTTTCAGTATAGCACATTTTCTCCCATAGCACAAAAAAGACGGAAAAACTGCAAAAATTGTCCCTTTCCAGTCTGATATCACCGCTTTCTGCAATAAAATGACATATTTTTACAATTCCCGTTCTAACATATTTTTCCTGTCCCCCGTATAATAAAACTGAAAACAGCAGAAACCTGTCTTTATGAATTTCTGCAGTTACTTTCAGGGAGCGACTCCGGACGGATTTTCTTCCTGTATTCTAAAAATAAGAAAGGAGCGTACAAAGCTATGATTCAGCTGCCGGTACATTTTGACGATGTGAAAAGTGCAGAACAGTTTGTGAGTATTCTTGATGAGTTTCCTTATGCCTGTGATCTGATAAGCGGTACCCAGTCCGTTGACGCGAAATCGCTGATCGGCGTTCTCGCCCTCAGCCACCGCAAAGATCTGAACCTGACGATTTACGAAGTATACTCCGATATTTCCGAGGATCTGCTGGACAGATTACAACCCTATATTGTGGGAAATCTGAAGGAGGCAGTGCTGCAGAGCGCCTGACCACTTCATTTTTCTATAAATAGTAGTACCCCTCCTCATCAGGAATATCCATTTCCTGAATATGTACTGCCTAAGAAGAGAAGCTGCCTTTGGACTGGGCAGCTTCTCTTCGTTTACAGTACCGCTTCCACAAGTTCTTTCGTGTACGCTGCTTTTGGGTGTGCGATCACCTGATCCGGCGTTCCCTCTTCCACCACGCTTCCGTCCTTCATCACCAGCACCCGGTCACAGAAGCTCTGCACCAGCGCCAGATCGTGGCTGATGAACAGAAACGACATCCGGTGCCGCCGTTTGAGTTCTTCCAGCAGTTCCATCACCTGGGCCTGCACGGTCACATCCAGGGCGCTGGTAGCTTCATCGCAGATGAGAATATCCGGTCCGGCCGCCAGCGCTCTGGCAATGGCCGCCCGCTGGCACTGGCCGCCACTGACCTCATGGGGATATCGCCCGGCGAATTCTTCCGAAAGGCCGCAGGATTCCATCAGTTTTTTTACCGTTTCCTTCCTTGTGTTTCTTTCCACTCCGCGGTTTCGCATGCTCTCCCCAACCCCGTCTCCCAGCGTTCTGCGGGGATCAAAGGACGCGGCGGGGGATTGGAAAACCATCTGGATCTTCCGGTAAATATCTCTGAGTGCTTTCCCCTTAAGCCTGGTAATTTCCCTGCCGTCCAGAAAGATGTTGCCCTCCGACGACTGCAGAAGCCGTGTAACCGCCCGGGCGACGGTACTTTTTCCGCTTCCGGACTCCCCCACAATTCCCAGCGTCTCATTGGGATACAGACAAAAGCTCACGTCTTTTACCGCAGTCAGCTCCTTTCTGCTCCCTTCTTCAAATTTTACAGTCAGATTTTTTACTTCCAGTATGGGTTGCATTTATTTCCTCCGTATCCGCGGCACGGCCGCGAGAAGCTGCCGGGTGTATTCCGCACCGGGATGGCCCAATACCTGCCGCGCGGAACCGTATTCCTGCATCCGGCCATCCTTCAGAACCAGAACCGTGTCCGCCATGGCAGAAACCACGCCGATGTTATGGGTTACCAGGACGATAGCGGTTCCGTACAGACGGCGCATCAGCAGCATTTCCTCCACCGCCTGCTTCTGCACGGAGACATCCAGGGCACTGGTAGGTTCATCCGCCAGGAGAACCGCCGGCTTCAGCAGCATGGCCAGGGCGATCCCTATCCGCTGATTCATGCCGCCGGACAACTCAAAGGGACGGCTTTTCAAAATCCGTTCCCCATCCGCAAAGCCCAGCCGTTCAAGAAGAGACAGCGCCTGTTTTTCGGCCTCCCGACGGCTGATCTTCTGATGTGCGGCCATGGTATCATAGATCTGGCTTTTGATGGTCCGTACCGGACAAAGGGACGCCCCGGAGTCCTGAAATACCATTCCGATGGCCGCCCCCCGGATCCGGCGCAGTTCCTTTTCCGGAAGCCCGGAAAGATTTCTCCCCTGAAAGAGAATATTCCCTCCGGTGACAGCCCCGCCAGGCCCCAGAATTCCCAGAGCAGCCCGGATCAGAGTACTTTTTCCGCTTCCGGACTCCCCCACAATTCCGAGAATTTCCCCCGACTTCAGAGAAAAACTCACATCCTCCGCCACCGGCTTCGTGCCATAACATATTTTCACCTTCTGATAGGTCAAAAGTTCTTCCATAGTTTCCTTTCGTTTTTCCGGTCAGACAATATCCAGATCTGCCGTAATCTCATAATAATCGCTGGGATGCGCGGTGAGTCCGGTAACATTTGCCCTGGAAATCATGCTCATCCGCAGGTGAGAACAGAATACATAGGCGTTGTCATCCAGAATTGTCTGCTGCATCTGTATGGCCAGCCGGGAGCGCTCTTCCGTATCAAAGGTCCGCGCCATCTGCGCGGCCAGTTCCTCCAGCCGGTCGCTGTGATAATGACCGTCGTTGCTGCTGGAAGCATCCAGACAATGATAGGTAAAGAAGTATTCCGGATCCCCGGTGGGGGCTGTCACCATGGCGCTCACATAAATATCCCAGGCGTCCGGATCCGCACAGATCCTGCCATGATCCGCCGTACTGTTCACTTCCACCCGGAAACCGATCTTTCCCAGAATGTCCTGAGCCGCCTCTGCCAGCAGCGGCAGTTCCTGCCTGCTGGGATATGTGAGCCAGCGAAGAACCAGTTTCTTTCCATCCTTCTCCCGGACACCGTCGCCGTCCGCATCTACCCATCCGGCCGCTTCCAGCACCTGCTTTGCGCCCTCCGGATCGTAAGTCTCCGCGGTAACCGAATCTCCTCCAAAGGAGAAATTATCCGGGAAAACCCCTGTGGCCGGATAACCGTTTCCGCCCAGAAGCACCTCCACAAAGCTGTCCTTGTCAATTCCCATGGCAATGGCCCTGCGCACCGCCGGATCACTGGTGATTTCACTCTCAAAATTCATTGTCCCGAAGAACACCCGGCTGGTGGCGCAGCCGGAAATGGTATAGGCGTCATTTTCAAACAGCGGATAGCTGGCATAGGGCATCCCGTAAGCCGCGTCAATCTCCCCGGACTGAAGGGCCATGGTCAGCGTATCTCCATCGGATATGGTGCGGACTGTGATCTCATCAATCCTGGGATCCCCGTTCCAGTAGTTTTCATTTTTTACCAGACTGAGACTGGTATCCGTCACCAGAGAGACCGCTTCATACGGTCCCGTACCGGAGACAATTCCCTCCGGACTGACACCGGCCTCCATATCTATAATGCAGCCATAGGGGTCTGTCAGATAGTTCAGCAGCGCCGGCACCGGCACCTCGGTTTTGATGGTAACCGTCTGACCGCTGGCGGTAATTTCCTGAATATGAAGATCTCCGGCAGCCCGGACATGCGTATCTGCCAGCGCTTCCAGGCACTCTTTCACCGCTTCCCCGTCCATGGCGCGGCCACTGGTAAAGGTCACCCCGTCCTGCAGCGTCAGTACCCAGGTATTTTCATCCACCCGTTCATAACTTTTTGCCAGCCAGGGTTCCAGTTCCATGGAATCCGTCAGCCGAAACAGGGTTTCCCCCACTCCGTAACGGATACAGGCCCAGCCGCCGCTGTTATTATGGGGATTGATATCCGCAATTCCGTTTTCCGCGTTAAAGGTGGTATCACCAAAGACAAAGGTTTTCTTTTCCGCGGAAGCTTCCTGCGACGGATCCGTTTTCTGTTGTGTTGTCTCCTGATTATTTCCGCATCCTGCCAGGACTGTCAGCGCCAGCCCCAGAGCCAAAAGCCTGGAAAATACTCGTTTTTTCAAATTCGTTCCTCCTTTTTCCAAAGCCGCCGGGGATCCAGATAATCCCGCAGCGTATCCCCCAGCAGATTGAATATGGCCACAGAAAGAAAAATCGCCCCTCCCGGCGTCAGCACCACCCAGGGGTATGTCTGCAGCATGCTTCTTCCGTCACTCATCATACTTCCCCACTCCGCGGTGGGCGGCTGCGCTCCCAGTCCGAGAAAAGAAAGGGCGGCCGTTTCCATCATCATCGTACCGATATCCAGCAGAGCCGTCACCAGGATACTTCCCGCAATATTGGGAAGTACATGGCGGATAAGGATCTGTCCCGGCCGGCCTCCCGCCAGACGGGCAGCCGCCACATAAGGCTCTTCCCGGACTGCCAGGGTCTGGCTTCTGGCCAGACGGGCATATTTGGGCCAGCTGACGACAGCCAGCGCAATGACGGCATTCTGTATTCCTCCGCCGAGTACGGCGGCAATTCCCATGGCTGCCACCAGCCCGGGAAACGCGAGACAGATATCGGAAATCCGCATCATCACCGCGTCCGCCAGACCGCCAAAATATCCGCAGATCACACCCAGAACGGTTCCCGTCGCTGTGATGACGGCCACCAGTGCCAGGGCGGAAAAAACACTGACTCTGGCCCCGGCAATGATTCTGGAAAGCATATCCCGTCCAAACCGGTCTGTTCCCAGAAGGTGGGGAAATCCGGGCGGTTCAAGGGCCATGGAAAGGTTCTGCGCGTCCGGATCAAAAGGACACAGCTGTCTGGAAAAAAACGCTGCCAGCACCAGCGCCGCCGCCAGAATCCCGAAGATCCACAGACGAATCCGAACCCGGTCCCGTTTTCTTTCTCTTCCGTATCTCTTCCCTGTCATCCGGCATCACCTCCCAGCCGTATCCTGGGATCCAGCAGCCGATAAGAGAGATCCGTAATCAGATTCACCGTTACATATATCACGGCCATCCAGACCACATAAGCCTGAATCACCGGATAATCCCGCATACGAATGGCGTCCACTGCCAGTTTTCCCACTCCGTCCCACATAAAAACAGACTCCACAATGGCTGTTCCCCCCAAAAGACTTCCTATGGAAAGAGACAGCAGGGTAAGAATGGTGGTCAGACAGGACCGCAGCACGCTTTTGCGCAACGTCACGGAAAAAGGAATCCCCCTCGCCCGTGCTCCCGTCACATAATCTTTCCCAAGTTCCTCCAGCACCGCCGCACGGATCTGCCGCAGATACTTTGCCGACATGGCAATGGCCAGTGTCAGGGCGGGAAGCACCAGACTTTTCCATCCCGTTCCCGTGGAAATCACCGGAAATACCGGAAAACGGACAGCCAGAAGATACATAAGAAGCAGCGCCACAAAAAAATTGGGAAGACTGTTGCCGATAAAGCTGACCAGCCGGATCAGATAATCCGCTGCGCGGTTCTGCCGTACTGCTGCCAGAATTCCCAGCGGTATGGAAATCACCACCGTCAGCGCCACCGAGGTGACCGCCAGCAGCAGTGTGGCCGGAAGCCTGGAGAGGAAGGCCGGGAACACCTCCTGGCCGGACACATAGCTTTTCCCCAGATTTCCGGTGACAAAACCGCCAAGCCAGGTCAGATACTGTACCAGAAACGGCTGATCCAGTCCCAGTGCCTCCCGCTGGGCTTCCAGCGTCTCTTCAGAAAGAGTGATTCCGGAATTTTCCGCCATCTGCTGCACCACATCGCCGCCAGCCAGACGCATAACTGCAAAGGACAGGAACGTAATTCCCAGAAAAATCGGAATCAGCCAGAGCAGGCGTTTGACAATATATTTTTTCATAGCATCCGTCCTCCGCTCAGTCTCCGTCCTTCTGCGCACGGATCATAAAGATGGGAGTCGGATTGTAAAATTCATCCTTCTCCACATAAATCTGTTTTCCGATTCCCAGATCCACTGTAAAACAGGTAAATCCGGTTTTCCCCAGGGTTTCCAGATCCCAGGCCGGACGGACGTAACTGCTGATCGGCAGCTGCCGCTTGATCTCCTCACACTCCCGCAGCATCTCGTCTCCCAGCTCCCGATGGGAATGATCGGTGGGGAGCCCCGAATAATCGGAAAAGTCGGCAGCCCCGTAGTTGGCGTCAAAATTCAGCAGAATACCGCCCCGCTTCAGTACCCGGTGCCATTCCCGGTAGGCTCTCGCCGCATCCGGAAGCGTCCAGGTAAGATTTCTGGAAATCACCAGATCAAAGGTCTCATCAGGAAAATCCAGTTCCTCCGCGTCCATCACCCGGAACCGGCAGGAAACGCCTTCCTCCCTGGCCAGCTGTTTCGCGCCCACCACCATCTCCGGAGTGAGATCGCATCCCATAACCTGATGACCGGCTTTCGCCAGCAGCACAGAGAAAAATCCGGTTCCGCATCCCACGTCCAGCACCTTCAGAGGCCGGTCCCAGGGAACCTGCCGGCCGATCTGGGAAAGCCACCGGTCAGCCATGGGGCTGTGCAGTTCCCGCTTCTTCTGCTCCAGAAAACTGTCGCTGCGTTTCCCCCAGTATTCCGTGATCCGTTCTTTTCTGTCATCATACGTTTTCCGAATCCGCCCGTAGGCGATCATGGGACCTTCCTCCAGCACCTGCAGAGATCCGGTCTGGTACAGAATCACCCCGTCATATTCTGCCCGGCAGATTTCCAGAGAATTCCCCTGATAATCCCGCACACTGCCCAGATACTCCCCTCTGCGAATCACGTCACCCGGCGCTTTTTCCGGATACCACAGGCCCGCATGAGCTGCAGACTGGTAACTGACATCCGTTACATCCAGAGGATAATACGTCCGGTAATCCTTCTGTCCCAGATAAATTCCCAGACTGCAGAGAATATTCCGCACATCCCGGCGCATAGAGCGCGCCTCCTCCGTGCTCCAGTCCCCCATGCCGCCCCGTTCGATGAGAATACTGGGGATTCCCGAGGAAGCCGCGTAATTGTAGGCGCCGCCGGAAGCCACATCAGAGCAGACCATGTAGGGCACATCCACCTGCTGGGCCATTTTCCGGGAAGCCTCCACCACCGACGGGGCCGCTTTCCCCGCATAGTAAACGTAAGGCTCCAGTTTTTCATAATCATCTCCGCTGTGAAGATCGATGTAATAGTCGGTTCTTGAAAACAGTTCCCGTACCACGGCGTCTGCCAGCTGCCGGGAAGCGGTTCCCCGGGGATCTCCCGGAAATACCCGGTTCAGATTTTCCCCGTCCTCCCGCACCATGCTGCCCGTACGCTGTTCAAAGGCCGTTCGGTTCACCACCTTTACAATCACCACCGTACCTGCTATCTTTTCCATTTTCAATTTCCCGGCCAGTTCCACCGCCGCCTGGATTCCCACATATTCTCCGCTGTGAATACCGGCGGTAATCAATACCGTTTTCCCCGGCCGCGCTCCATGCAGAATGGCAGCCGGAAGAAGAAATTTTCCTCCTGCCAGGGCCAGTTCTCCCTGTACCCTTTCCCCCGGCTCCGCGGTCAGACCGCAGAGGATGAAGGGCTCCTGTCTTTCGTTATCTTTTCTCGTAGCTGTTATTTCTGTCATATGTTCTCCGTATCTATTTTCTGCGGCAGCCGGTTTTCCGGCTTTACCGCTGTTTCAGACTTTCTCTTGTTTCTTCTGATGGCATGCCTTTTAAGCCGCTTACCATAAACATGGGCGTGGAAGCATAATTCAGCCGCTCCTCCTCGCTCCATACACGTCTCCAGACGTCCGTATCCTGACAGATCCGGACAAACCCGATCTGCTCCATCACCTGCGCGTCCCACTGCGGCCTTACGATGTGAGACAGGGGCACCTGAAGGGCGATCCGCTCCATGGCGTCAATGTCCGTGCAAAGATAATGGTCGTCCAGACTTTGGCTTTCCACGTTTTTTCTGTCCTGTTCATAGGCCGCCCGCTTCTCCTCATCGTACAGATAGCCGTACCAGTTGGCGTCGAAATTCAGCAGCTTTCCGCCCCTCTTCAGCACCCGGTGCCATTCCCGGTATGCCTGGCGGGGATGTTCCAGATTCCAGGTGAGATTTCTGGAAATCACCACGTCAAAGGTATTGTCGGGAAACTCCAGATTCTGAGCGTCCATCCGCAGAAAAGTGATCCGATCCCGGTAAATTTCCGCGTTTTCCTCCGCCTTTTTCAGCATTTCCGGCGTGTAGTCCACCGCCGTCACCGAATAGCCCGCTTCCGCCAGGATCCTTGGGAAAAATCCCGGTCCGCAGCCCACATCCAGGATCTGCAGCCGGTCTTTGTCTCCCTGGGGAAACTGTTCCGTCAGAACCGCCAGCCACGCTTCCTTCTGCATTCCTTCCAGCTCCTTCTGGTTCACCTCCGAATACCCTTCCGTCCGGGTGGTCCAGTATTCCTTTATCTCATGAAGTAATGTTTCCATACGCTTCTGCTTTTCTCCTCTTTTCCTGAAAAATCTTTTTATACTTTACCAGAAGAAAAGAAACCGCACAAGCCCCATGGGGGGATATGCGGTTTCCGAAAACCGGTCTCTATCTCTGTTTTTCCCATTCCGATCTTACAATACCATACCAGGCAATGTCCAGAAATTCTCCTTCTGCACTCTTCTCAAATTCCCGCATGGTGCCTTCATAGGTGAGCCCGCATTTCTGAGCAACTCTTCCGGAGGCGGGGTTCTTCACCGCATGGCAGATGGTCAGCCGGTGGATTCCTACCTGGCCGAACAGGTAATCAATCACTGCCCTGGCGGCCTCCGGCATCAGTCCCTGATTCCAGCAGTCATATGCCATGCAGTATCCCAGATCCACCCGTTCGCTTTTCTCATCCATCCGCACCACTCCGATGCTTCCGATGAGCCGTCCATCCAGTTCCATGGCCCAGTTGTAATTGTCCGGTTTTTCATAATCCGCGCACCACTGCGCAAGAAGCTGTCTGGTCACCTGGGGCGTCCCGTGGGGTTCCCAGGTGAGGAAACGGGTGACCCGGGGATCATTGGCCCAGGTTTCAAACATGGGAAGCGCATCCTCCATGGTAAATCTTCTCAACGTCAGCCGTGGCGTATGCAGCACTTTCGTTCCCTGATGCGTCAGCATGAAATCACTCCTTCCAGGAAAAAAATTTTCCTAATTATATTGATTTTTCTTCTCCGGGTCAAGTCCGCAGACTGCGTCTTTCACACAATCGGCACCGCCTGGGGATGCTCCATTTTCCGGAAGGCGGAGGGCGTACACCCCTTACAGGCTTTAAACTGACGGATAAAATAGCTCATATTGTCAAAGCCGGTGTTCATGGCGATCTCCGTCACCGGCGCCTCCGTCCGCAGAAGCAGGGCCGCCGCCTGGTTGATCCGGTATTCATTCAGATAAACGAAGGGAGGTTTCCCTACCTTCTCCCTGAAATATTTGCAGAAATAATTCCGGTTCATGTGGATCGTCCCCGCCAGCTGCTGCAGGGTGATTTTTTCCCGGTAATGGCACTGAATATAGGAAAATACCGGACGCAGCGGATACTCCTCCCCGTCCTGATAGAAAGGCCCTGTCTCCGGGGCCTCAAACGCTTTCTTACAGAAGAGAATTTCCACAATCTGAAGCAGAATGATTTTGATGGAAAGCGCCGCCGGGCAGTCCGGATCCGTATTCTGATACAGCTGCTGCGCCCGGGCAATCAGCTCGCCGATCTGCCGGGAAGTCTCCCCGTCCAGGCCATCTCCCACCGGAAACTGCAGTTTTCCCGTCAGAACCGGTTCCAGATACCGGTTCTGACAGAGATCATATTGCGCAAATTCCAGAAGCTCTGGCCGAAATACCAGCGCATAGTGATGAGAGTCCGGACTCTTCCCAAACAGGCCGTGAGCTGTGCCCGGATTGATAAAATATACATGACCTGCTGTGAGTGTCCGGTTCCCCTTGGCCGTCCGAAGCAGCAGTTCTCCTCTGGTGACATACAGAAATTCCACTTCGTCATGCCAGTGATACGGGACAAAATACTGTCCCCGCAGATCCTCCTGGGAAAATGCCTGAAAGGGAAACTGAGGCGTACCGTGTCTTCCTTCCTCCTGTCCCTTGTCTATTAAGTGAATTTTGTTCATGTTATCTCCTGTTTTTCCTCTGTTATTGTTCCTGAAAATGAATATAGTATAATTTTAGAATAACATATTGCAAGCAAAGAAAAAAGAATTTTTTTATACTGATAGATAAGGCGAAGGAGGCGAAAGGGATGGAAGGCCTGACCGCCGCCGGAAAGAAACGCAGTCGGAAAAGTCCGGCAAAAAGCAATCACAGGAGGAATGAAACGATGAGCAATGCGTGGTGGAAAAGCAGCGTAATTTATCAGATTTATCCCAGAAGTTTTGCGGACAGCAACGGAGACGGCATCGGCGATCTCAACGGAATCACAGAGCATCTGGACTATATTAAGGAACTGGGCGCGGATGTAATCTGGCTGTCCCCCATTTACAAATCCCCCAACGATGACAACGGGTATGATATCTCCGATTATCAGGATATCATGACGGAGTTCGGAACCATGGAGGATTTTGACCGGATGATTTCCGAGATGCACAAAAGAGGTCTGAAGCTGGTAATGGACCTGGTGGTAAACCACACCTCCGATGAACACCGCTGGTTTATGGAGAGCCGCAAATCCAAAGATAATCTTTACCGGGACTACTATATCTGGAAAGATCCCAAAGACGGCAAAGAGCCCAACAACTGGGGCAGCTGCTTCGGCGGTTCCGCCTGGGAGTATGACGAGGAGACGGGAATGTACTATCTCCACTGCTTCTCCAAAAAGCAGCCGGATCTGAACTGGGAAAATGAGACTGTCCGCAAAGAAGTCTTCGACATGATGACCTGGTGGTGTGAAAAAGGCGTGGATGGCTTCCGTATGGATGTAATCAGCATGATTTCCAAAGATCCCTCCTACCCGGACGGTGAAGTTCTGGACGGCCTGCATGGAGATCTGTCCCCCTATGTATGCAACGGCCCTCATGTCCATGAATATCTGCAGGAAATGAATCAGAAAGTGCTGTCCAAGTTCGACCTGATCACCGTGGGCGAGGCTGCCGGCGTCACCATCGAGGAAGCGAAAAAATACGCCAACCTGGACGGCCGGGAGCTGAACATGGTATTTCAGTTTGAGCATATGGGACTGGCTTCCGGAGAGTACGGCAAGTGGACCACCGACCGGGTGGAGCTGAAGAAGCTGCGCGCTGTCATGAACAAATGGCAGACCGAGCTGGAAGGCGTGGCCTGGAACAGTCTGTACTGGGATAATCATGACCAGCCCAGAGCCGTATCCCGTTTTGGAAACGACGGCCCCATGTACCGGGAGGTTTCCGCCAAGATGATCGCTACCTGCCTGCATATGATGAAGGGAACTCCCTACATCTATCAGGGGGAAGAAATCGGCATGACCAACGCTTACTTCAAGACCATCGACGACTACCGGGATATCGAGGCCATCAACGCCTACAAGGAGTACACGGAAAGCGGTCTGATCAACGAAGAAGATATGCTGAATGATCTGAAAATGGTAAGCCGCGACAATGCCAGAACACCCATGCAGTGGGACGATTCTCCCAACGCCGGATTTACCACGGGAACTCCCTGGATCAAGGTAAATCCCAACTATATGATGATCAACGCGAAACAGGCGCTGGCGGACAAGGACAGTGTATTCTACTATTACCAGAAACTGATCGCGCTGCGGAAGCAGTATGAGATCATCATTGAGGGCGTATTTGGGGGCCTGCTGAACGATGACGAAAACATCTATGCTTACCAGCGTGTTCTGGGAGACCAGAAGCTGGTGGTGGCCTGCAACTTCAGCGAGAAGGATGTTCCCTGCACTCTGTTTGACGGCAAAGAAGGCCAGGAGCTGATCTCCAATTATAAGTTCCATAAAGACGGCGTGCTGAAACCCTATGAGGCACGGGTGATTCTGTACTGATGGAATCCGGGCCTGCGCCTGACGGAGCAGCTCCGGCATACGGCGGATTTTTTTCAAAAAACCTTCGCTGTGCAGAAGAATAGAAAATAGAAAAGGAAATAAGAAATGCGAAAAGATCCCGGAGGACAGATATTGATATGCTCCCGGGATCTTTTTCGTAGCACCTTCATTGTCAAAATCCTATGCACCCAGGCTGCGATTTTCACAGACTGGCGCCTGAGGGACGGTGAAAGGCGGAGCTGTTCTCTTCTTCACGTTTCTCCCCGATGCTCCCGTTTCCAGGCTTTCACCTGTTCCAGCTTCTCGCTCACCGCTGCCTCCGCCCCTTCCCCGGTGGGATGGTAATATTCTCTTCCCCGCAGGGACTCGGGCAGACATTCCATATTGGTGAGCTTTTCACTGGTGTCATGGGCGTACTGATATCCCCTGCCGTAATCCAGCTCCTTCATCAGCTTCGTGGGAGCATTGCGCAGCCACAGCGGCACCGGCTCCGCCCGATGGTTCCTGACATCCCGCTTACACTCCTCACAGGCCGTATACAAAGCGTTGGACTTGGGCGCCATGGCCAGATAGGTCACCGCGTGAGTCAGATGCACGTCACATTCCGGCATTCCCAGGAAGTGACAGGCCTGATAGGCGGCCACCGCCACCTGCAGCGCGTTGCTGTCCGCCATGCCCACATCTTCACTGGCAAACCGGATCAGCCGCCGGGCGATATACAGGGGATTCTCCCCTCCCTCCAGCATCCGGCACATCCAGTAGATGGCCGCGTCCGGATCGCTGTTCCGCATGGACTTGTGAAGGGCGGAAATCAGATTATAATGTTCCTCGCCGGTTTTATCATAAAGCAGCGATTTTCTGCTGATACACTGCGCCAGGCCCTCATCCGTCACCGTGATGCCCTCCGGGCTGATCTCCCCGTTCAGCACCGCCATCTCCAGCGTGTTCAGCGCCGTCCTGGCGTCCCCGTTGGCAAAGGCGGCGATGGCCGTAAGCTGATCCTCTGTAATCCGAACCTGCTGCTTTCCGAAGCCGGAGGGATGCTTCAGCGCCTGTTTCAGCAGCTTCACCAGATCCTTTTCCTCCAGCGCCTTCAGCACAAACACCTTGCACCGGGACAGAAGCGCCCCGTTGATCTCAAAGGAAGGATTCTCCGTGGTGGCGCCGATGAGAATGATACTGCCCTTCTCCACATAGGGCAGGAAGGCATCCTGCTGCGCCTTGTTGAACCGGTGAATCTCGTCCACAAACAGAACCGTGCGGATGCCCATTCTGCGGCTGTTCTCCGCCTGGTTCATCACCTCCCGGATCTCTTTGATTCCACTGGTTACCGCGCTGAAATTGATAAAATCCGCCTTCGTTCTCCCGGCGATGATGCTGGCCAGCGTGGTTTTCCCCACCCCCGGAGGTCCCCAGAAAATCATGGAAGAGATCTGGTCTCTTTCAATCAGCTGCCGAAGCATCTTTCCCGGCCCCAAAAGATGCTCCTGTCCCACAAACTCCTCCAGGCTCACCGGCCGCACCCTGCTGGCCAGCGGAGTGGTCTGCTCCCGGTTATCAAATAAAGACATCTGTTCCATACTGTGACACACCTCCTGTTGCTCTTATATTAGCAAACATCCGTTCGGTGTGCAAGCAAAAATAATCTCGGTTTTCTATCATTTCAGGTTGACAGCGGGAAACAGATATGCTAATTTATTTCTAACAAAAGCATATTTTTTATTCATTTCATTTTGTTCTTGTGCATTTCATATCGGAAAATCTCTGATTTTCCGTTTTCAGGAACTTCAATGCTTTTATTCACCCAATATTACAATCAGGCGGGGAGGTTCCTGATGCAGGGACTCCCTGAGCAAGGGAAAAGGATGTCTTTCAGGCGGATCTGACTGCTCCGGTCAGGTAAGGATAATAAGAAACCTTGAAAGATTCCCGGCGTTTTGCTGATCTGCTGAATGCGGAATGGTATCATGGAAAATCTGTTGTTCTCCCGGAAAATATCCATGAAAAAACAGACGGTACCTTCCGAATCCATAAAGCATCCGACAAGATACATACAGCAAAAATCGCCGGTGATGTAGTGAAGGAAATTACAGTCAAAGGGAAACCACTGTGGGTAATTCTGGAAATACAGAGTGATACCCACTTTACCATGCCGGTACGGATTTTTAACGAAGAAGGGATGCAGTATCAGGAACAGTGGCGCAGGATACGGAAACAGCACAGAGAAAAACGGGATTTGAAGGGTGCCGAGTATGTTTCCGGTTTTGGAAAATCGGACCGTCTGATTCCGGTTGTCACCATCGTACTCCATCTGGGCAGCGATCCCTGGATGGGACCCAGCTGCCTGCAGGAGATGATGGATCTTTCCCACTACCCGGAACATGTACGCAAGGGAATCGGAGGCGCCCCGCTTTATCTGATTGATGTGCGCAGGTATCCTCACCCCGAACTTTTCCAGACAGACCTGGGCTGTGTATTCGGATTTTTAAAATATTCCGGTGAAAAGGATAAGCTCAGAAATTTCATTGACAGCCACCCAAAGGAATTTTCTCATCTTCCGGAAGATGCTTACGACTTCATCAGCGTTATGGCCGGAGATCGGGAACTGGCGGAAATGAAAGCCAAAAATAAAAACGCAAAAGGAGATTATAATATGTGTCAGGCAATCAGAGATATGATTCAGGAAGGGTATCAAAATGGCCAGCGCAGCGGCATTCATTTGATGAAACAGATTTACCGGCTGCAGACCTCAGGAAAAGACCGGCGGGAAATCGCGCGGATCTGCGGCCTCAGTGAGCGTCAGCTGGACGACATTCTGAAGGAAGAGCCCTGATCGTTACAGTGAAGCCGGAAGGCTGAACTGTTACCCCTGATCTTCCAACCTCCCAATTCCCCTCTTGCTTTTTTCCCGGGATACTTCTATACTGAGAGATAGAAAAATATCCGCCCGGAAAGTATCCCGCCCAACGGCAGGGATATTTTTTCGGGCGGTCAGATTCCGGAGGCATTTTACATATGAAAACCCATTCTTCTGCAGTACTTATGACAGAGGGACCCATCTGGCGCCGTCTTGTGGCTTTCGCCATCCCTCTTTTTCTGGGCAATCTTTTTCAGCAGCTTTACAATACCGCCGACTCCCTGATCGTGGGAAATTTCCTGGGCAGCAACGCGCTGGCCGCCGTCAGTTCTTCAGGAAACCTGATCTTTCTGATGGTGGGCTTTTTCAATGGCATCGCCGTGGGCGCGGGCGTGGTGGTGGCAAAATATTACGGCGCGAAAAAATATGATGCCGTGCAGCGGGTGATCCATACCATCGCTGCCCTGGGTATTCTCTGTGGAATTGCCCTGACCTTTATCGGCATTCTGGCAGCACCCCAGATTCTGGTTCTGATGGGAACTCCCGAGAATGTGCTGCCAAATTCCGTGGTTTACTTCCGGGTGTATTTCAGCGGTTCCCTGGCCTTTGTCATGTACAATTTCCTGGTGGGAATCCTGCAGTCCGTGGGAGACAGCCGTCATCCGCTGATTTATCTGATCATTTCCTCCATGGTGAACGTGGTTCTCGATCTGCTGTTTGTGGCGGTATTTCACATGGGAGTGGGATCTGCGGCATTCGCCACCGTGATTTCTCAGTTTATCAGCGCCCTTCTCTGTCTGCGGCAGCTGATGAAGAGCCCTGCGGAATACCGGCTGTCTCTCAGGAAAATCCGTATCGACCGGACCATGCTGGGACAGATTATTTCCAATGGTCTGCCCTCCGGGATCCAGAACTCCATCATCTCCCTGGCCAACGTGGTGGTACAGTCCAACATCAACAAATTCGGGGAGATGGCCATGGCCGGCTGCGGCTCCTACGCGAAGATCGAAGGCTTCGGATTTCTTCCCATCACCTGTTTTGCCATGGCGCTGACCACCTTCATCAGCCAGAACCTGGGCGCCAGGGAATATGACCGGGCAAAGAAGGGAGCGGTGTTCGGCGTAGCCTGCTCCCTGACCATCGCGGAGCTGGTGGGAATTGCGATCTATCTGCTGGCGCCGGTGCTGATCTCCGGCTTCAACAGCGATCCGCAGGTGATCTCCTACGGCGTGGCCCAGGCCCGTACGGTAACCCTGTTTTACTTCCTGCTGGCCTTCTCCCACTGCATGGCAGGTATCCTGAGGGGCGCCGGAAAATCCACGGTCCCCATGTTTGTAATGCTGATCTGCTGGTGTGTGATCCGGGTTACCTACATCACCGTCACCGTGCATTTTATTCCCAATATCCGGGTGATCTTCTGGGCCTATCCCATCACCTGGACCTTAAGTTCCATCACGTTTCTGATCTATTTTCTGAAATCAGACTGGCTGCACGCCTTTGAAAAAAACGGCAGATAAAACAATGGCAGAGAGATACCACTTTTTCCGGTTTCTCTCTTCCATTTTTTCATTTCATGACAATGGACTCTGTCCATGTTATCTTCTCGTGGGGAAGGAAGACCCTGCCTCAAATTTTCCCGCCACATCCTTCAGATACTGGCGGATGGGCAGATGCTGGGGACAGGTCTTTTCGCACTGGCCGCATCCGATACAGTCTCCGGCTTTTCCATGTTTCAGGGAAAGATTATGATAGTACACATTCTGGCTGGAAAAGCTTCCGGTGGTCCGGGAAATATTGTTGTACAGGGCAAAATATTGCGGGATGGCGATCTGTTTTGGACATCCGTGGGTGCAGTACGCACATCCGGTACAGGGAACCGGCGTATTTTTCTCGATGATCTCCTTCACCTGATCGATGACTTTCTGTTCTTCCTCTGAAATCGGCTCAAAATTCAGGAAAACACCGGTGTTATCTTCCACCTGCTCCATGCTGTTCATACCGGAGAGCACTCTGGTGACGCCCTCCTGGCTGGCGGCAAACCGCATGGCCCAGGAAGCATTGGAAGCCTGCGGCCGGGTCTTTTTCAGGAGCGCTTCAGCTTCTTCCGGAAGATTTACCAGCGTTCCTCCCTTGCAGGGTTCCATGACCGTGACGGGCTTTCCATACCTGCGGGCCACCTCCAGGCAGCGGCGCGCCTGTACATTGGGCTGCTCCCAGTCCATATAATTGATCTGCAGCTGTATAAAATCCAGCACTTCCCCATACTGTGACAGAATTTCCTCCAGAAGTTCCGGCATATCATGGAAGGACATTCCCACCTGCCGGATCCTGCCCTCCGCCTTTTTCTTCGCCACAAATCCAAAGGCATCGTATTTTTTGCACTTTTCATAGACATTGGTGCCCATATTATGGAGCAGATAATAATCAAAATATTCTACCCCGCAGTGACCAAGCTGCTCCTGAAAAATGTTTTCCAGATCTTCCGCGTCCTTAAAGTCCCGCAGAGGCATCTTTGTCGCCAGCCGGAAGCTGTCCCTGGGATGACGCTCCACCAGTGTCTTCCGCACTGCCTCCTCCGCATGGTAACCATGGTAAGTATATGCCGTGTCAAAATAAGTAAATCCCTTTTCCAGGAAGGCATCAAAAAGGCTTTCGATTTTTTCATAATCAAACGAATCCGGCTGATCCGCCTCCAGTACCGGCAGCCTCATACACCCAAATCCAAAATCCACTTTCGTTTCCTGCGTCATCGCTTACTCCTCCTCTGCATCGTTTTCAGTATCAGACCTTCTGTCTCTATTTTACAGCTCTGCCCTTTCTCTTTCAATCTGAGATATACGCAATGTTCATAAGTAAAACTTATGCAAGAATTCCGGCTGCCCTGAATCATTCGTCAATCCGCTGCCCGCAGTCTTTCCACGATGCTTTGCTTGGCAGCCTGATACTTATACCCTTCAAGGCCATACTGTGTCAGAGTTGTCAGAAAGATAATTCCCACATTTTCATCCATCTGACGGATACGCCCGGCGGCCCGCAGAGCGTTTACCAGCCGCATCTGAATATCAAGAAAAATCAGATCAATGGACGTATCATATTTCCCAATCAGCTCCATGCCGTCATAATAAGGGGTAATCTTTATGTCCCGTCCCGTTTCTTGGCCGTACCGGTTCAAAAGATCAATCATATACCGAACAAAGTCTTTTTCATCGTCACAGATTGCTATGTGTAACATCGGTTTACCTGCTTTCCTTCGGTCTGCTGCCAGGAGGATACGCACCGGTTTTCCGAGGCTGTCTTTCAGTCCCATGCAGTTCGTATCCGTACTTTTGACAACCTTGTTCATTATATTTCATTTGTCCGCAGAACACAAGACGGGAAATCGGGGGATATCTGTATACATCAGATTTACCAGGATGTTCTGTTAATTTTTCATCGATTTTTGACCTGCTTTCCTGTATGTTTTGATAGTACGAAGAAATCCCCGCCGGTTCACAAAAACCCGACGGGGATTTCCCTCACTTCTGCCCTTTGGGCAGCTCCTGAAGCATCTTTATTGTCTCATCCATATTTTCTCCATGCCAGCTTCCTCCCAGAATTCCTGAGCTTCTCAGGAAGCTCAGTTCTTTCTGCTGAATGGACAGCGTGATCACATCCTCCTCTGTCCGGATGGTCAGATAATCGTTCAGCCCTGCCTTTTTCATCTCCACATCCCGGATTTTGGAAAAGGGAATCGCCAGGGTAACCTCTTTTTTCAGCCCCCAGTCCAGTTTTCCAAAGGGAACCAGCACCAGCTCCCCGCGGCAGATCTGCAGCACGAAAAATTCCGTACTCACTCCCAGAAACTTCACAATCGCGTCGCTGAGATTTTCAGGTGCGTAAGACACCACAATACACCGGTTTTCCAGAGGCTCATACCCTGCTTCCCTGATAATTTCCCATACCTTTGCTTCTTAGGCCATCTTTGTCTCCTCCCTGATTCGATGATACTGTTATTATCACATATCGCATCAGTTCAGAGAGCAATTCTGCCCAGACGGTCCGTCTGGTGCCTGAAAAGTCCCATTTTTCAGTCACCCAGCAGTTCCAACAGTTCTTTTTTCGCTTTTCTTGAAAACAGACACGTTTCTCCGTTGACAAAGACAAGCAGTCCCTTCAGCTCCATAATCTGTATATTTCCCATCTGACTGGCCTGAAAAATTTTTTCGCCCACCTTTTTCTCAAAATCCCCTGTCACTTCCGCCAGAAACTCCTGCACCGCCTCCAGATCTCCTTCGTCTGCCCGGAGCCGGATCCCTGCCATGCGGTTTTTAAAATCATGGCGGAAAATCCGCACATCCTGCTGTACGCTCTCCAGATTCCGGATATAAAGCTTCTGCTGTTCCAGACTGACTTGTTGCTGTCCCAGCTGTTTTTTTCTGTGCGTCACTTTGCAACGCATAGTTCAGGACACCCAGAACCAGCAGCAGAAACAAAAGGGAAATCATGGGGTTGCTGTTGTTTAAAATCAGCCGTTCGTTAACCGCTTCCACACACAGAATTTTGAGGTACGGCAGCAGTATGATGACGGCCTTCCAGCCCCAAAACGACGTCTCCTGTTCCAGAAAGCCATTGTATGCTTCTGACAGACGGCATTTTGCCAGAAGCATCGCCACCAGTGCCCCAAAGAAAAGGATCCCCAGGATGCTGCTGCCCATATAAGCCGCCAGACCGGCGGGATTTTTCAGGTCAAAATTGCGGGTGAGGAAAAATCCTCCCATCTCATCCGTGATGCCATACAGAAATACCACCATTGCCCCTGTAATCAGCGACCATTTCCAGGATTTCTTCCAGACGGCCCGCAGGGTAACTGTCCATCCCGCTGTTTCCAGCAGACTGAGCGCCAGCAAAGCGGACACCTCCCCAAACAGGTCATGCAGATAAAACACAGACGAGGGCAGAATCAGCAGAAGGCTGTAGGGAAGCAGCATCAGCACCGCCGCCTTCCCCTGGGGCCTGCATTTTGTCAGTCCCCGGGTCAGTATCATGCAGCAGACATATTCCGCCAGAACGAGGGGGATATTCAATAATATAACATTCCACAAGGTATATTCCATAATCGCCGGTCTCCTGGTAAAAGGATTCTGAGAAGCAGCGTTCTGCGCCGCAGCCGTTCCTATTATATCTTATGGAAATCCTTCTGAAAAGTTATTTCTTCTTCAGGATCTCTTCCACTTTGCTGCATATGGCGTCGATGTTTATCTCCAGGATCTTCCTTCCATAATCCGCCGAAGCATGGATTCGGGGATCCTCCCCCGCCATGGCCACCGGCTCCTCCCCGGCCGCGAACCGCTCCATCTGCACCAGTTCGGGCCGCACCGCCATGGTAATGGAGGTTTCATTGGCCGCCGCGTGGTCGTTCTGATAACGCAGCGGCGTATTTTCCAGTACATCAAAGGCTGTAAAGCAGATCAGGCCGTACCGCTCCTTCATCTCCTCTTCCAGGGCGGCAAACTGATGGGTGGAAGGCCCATGGCCATGGGCAACCAGCACCCGGAAGCCCGCCCGGGAAAGATTGGCTCCGATCCGCAGAATCATGGTCCGGTACTCCTCATCCGGCAGCCAGTAGGCACTTCCCGGCAGCTGCTGCATGGGATAAGGAATGATGGTACCGCCCGTATACAGATCCATCCCGTACAGCTCCCTTTCCGGGTCATGGTAAAACCGGTCCGGCCCCAAAAACAGCTTGGGCAGAACAATGCCGCCCACCCTGCGGGCCACCCGGACAAACAATTCCTGGGACTGAATCCCGTCCGCCCCCAGCGGAAGATGCGGCCCATGCCATTCCAGCGTCCCCAGCGGCAGATACGCCGCCGGATAGTCCGCCAGCCGCTCCTGAAATTCCGTCGGGCAAAGTTCTTCATACAATACTTTTTCTGTCATAATTTCCTCCTTCCTGGCCGAATGGCCATAAAGGTATCCCCCTGTGGGGTTTCCTCACTTTCCGGCCATATGGCCATAAAGGTACCCCCCTGTGGGGTTTCCTCACTTTCCGGCCGTATGGCCATGATGGTTCGTCAATTTAAGCGTACAAAACCTCCGGCAGAGGGCGCATCTCCCCTGCCGGAGGTTTTCATCACACGTTTCTCAGATCAGTTCATCCAGAATCTTTTTAGCCATGATAATATCTTTTTTCTGCTCTTCCCCGGAGATCTCCCGCTCTATGGTGATATCTCCCTGGTAGCCCACCTCTTTCAGTTTTGCGACAAATGCCGGATAATTTACCTTTCCCTGTCCCAGCGGAACTTCTTTGCCCAGCTGGTAACCGTCGGTGGGGTACAGTCCGTCTTTTCCATGGATGCCCCGCACATACTCGCCAAATACCTCCAGCGCGTCCACCGGATTGGCTTTGCCGTACATGATCAGGTTGGCCGGATCCAGATTGATGCCTACGTTTCCGGGGCCCAGATCCTTCTCGATATCCTGGATGGCACGTTTCAGGGTCACAGGAGTCTCCTGACCGGTCTCAAAGAGGAAGTTCTGACCATTCTCGCGGCATTTTTCCACAATAGCCTTACAAGCGGTCAGTACACCCTGATAATTGGGATCGTAGGGATTTTCCGGCATATAGCCCACATGGGTGGCAAAATCCGTGGCATGAATCTTCTTTGCGAAATCCGATCCCTCCATCAGCATTTTCAGCCGCTCCACCCGGTAATCGGCGGGAACAAGGCCCAGCGTCAGCTGTCCCTCATAGAAATCCCACACCCGGCGGCCTTCCCAGCCGCACCAGAAAGCGGTGATATGCACCTGATGCTTTTCCACGGCGGCGTTCACCGCCTCCGCAACGCTGTCGTCATGAAGGATCTCTCTGTCCCAGCATACCAGCTGGCAGCTCTCCATCCCCATGGAGCGCAGCTCGGCAAAACGCGCGTCAATATCTGTGTCTTTGAAGAGTTCAATCAATACTCCTACTTTCATTTTATTTTCCTCCTAACCTTTCCCGTCCTGTTTCTGCTCTGCTTCCCGAATCAGCCCTTCACTGCTCCGGCAGTAATACCGCCCACAATATGTTTCTGCATTACCACAAAGAAAATAAGGCTGGGGATCATGGACATCACAATACCAGGAAGCGCATGTTCCCAGTCGGCAGTCTGTGCGGAAAACTGCATATACAGAGCGTTTTGAATGTTCATGGCCCTGGCGTTTCCTCCTACAATCAACTGGTTGGTGATGATATCATTCCATGTAGCCAGTGTATCGAGAACCACTACGGTTGTCAAGATAGGCTTCAACAGCGGCAAAACAATACTGAAATACGTCCGCACCTTGGAGGCTCCGTCAATGCAGGCACACTCCTCCAGCTCCAGAGGAACATTCTTTACAAATCCGTGAATCATATACACCGCCAGCGGCATACAAAGACCAATGCTCACCAGAATCTGACCCATCCTTGTTCCCGTAAGATTTGCATTTGCCACCACACGGGTCAGGGAAATCATGTAAGACTGGAAGGGAACCATCATCGGCATAATTACCAGAATAAAACAGATACCGCTGAGCTTATTTTTCGTTCTGGCAAGCTTATAAGCCGCCATAGGAGCCAGCAGCACAATTACCAGCACCGTTGCCACTGTATAGAGCAGCGTGTTGCCAATCAGCTTGGGAAAATCAAATTTTGTCCATGTTTCAATCACAGTCAGTGACAGGATGTTCACAATAACAACGTAAAATACCGCAAACTTCAGAGTAAATGTAACACCTTTCCAGAACAGGGTGTCATTGGTAAAGATCTTGACATAGTTTGCCAGACCCACAAACTCCATGTCTTTTCCCACGCCGTTCCAGTCAAATACCGAGTAGTACAGGTTCATCACAAAGGGAATATCCGTGGCAAACAGTACAAAGGCAACTGCAGGAAATACGAACAGGGCAAACAGGAGAAACTCTCTTATCTTCTTCGATTTCATACTGTTTCCTCCAAACATTTTTCGTGCGGAAAGACCGCAGCCGGCGGTCTTCCCGCTAAACAGGGCATATAAGATGCCCCACAGCCTTGCGCGCTGCACATTATCAGGCAGCATGGCTGGCTGCGGGGCAAGAACCCGTTCCGGCAGCTGCCGGAAGTTTCCTGTTTAATGCTACACGCTTATCCAGCTGTATAGAATTCCTGGAACAGCTGTGTCACCTCGTCCTGGCTCATGTCACCGAGCATATAGGACTGCAGGTATGGTCCACAGGTGTCCGTATAGCTTGTAGGAGCGATGGTATGAATCCATCCGTTCGTTTTTCCTTCGTTGATATATGTTTTTGCATCGTTGGCCAGTGTTCCCTGTACCTCACGGTCTGTTTTTACACCTGGTACAGCGCCTACACCGTCACACATCCAGTACTGGCCCATCTCAGAAGTAAGAATATATTCGCAGTATTCTTTTGCCAGTTCCAGATTTTCGGAATCTTTGTTTACAATGTATGTCCAGTTACAGGAAGACAGTACAGTGGCATCCTCAGCCGTATCACCCACCGGCACCGGAAGGAATGCCAGGTTCGCGTCCGGATTAAAGGAATCCAGAGTGGACTGGCACCAATCACCCATATGAATGATGTCGGCTTCGCCGTTAGCCAGCATGTTCTCAGAAGTTTCCCAGTCAATCTCCAACGGTTTGTCCGGTCCGTATTCTACGGCAAGATCCAGGAAACGGAACAGATTATCCCAGTGAGGAAGATCCGCGAACTGCAGTTCGCCGGACATCAGTGCCTCGTTGGTTCCCTCTGCATCCAGTTCCTTGTCCATCATAAAGTGTGTGGCCAGCTGACCCAGCACCCAGGTTTCTTTGGCAGGCAGCGCAATCGGAGTAATTCCTGCCGCCTCCAGTTTCTTGCAGGCTTCTTCCAGTTCATCCATGTTGGTGGGAAGCTCTGTGATGCCGGCTTCCTCAAAGCAGTCTTTATTATACAGAAGCCCCATATTCTCATAAGTCCAGGGCAGGGACATTACTCTTCCGTCATCGGTAGTTCCTGTAGCCAGCGCATCCTCATTAAATTTGCTGGTCACATCCGTATCATCAGTCCAGTCATAGGCATATTCATAATACCTCTGAGCAGACGTTCCGGACTCCACATCGAATACATCCGGGATATCTCCGGAATTCACCCGGGACTGCAGCAGGGTGTTGCTGTCGTTGGCGGCATGCTGAACCTCAATGGTCACGCCGGGATGCTCTTCCTCAAACGCCTCCACCATCTCCGCGTATTCATCCAATCCATAGGCATGGGCGTCAAATACCTAGAGAACTACTTCCTCACCGTCAGAGCTTCCGGAATCCTCTGAACTGTCTTCAGAATCCGTACTCTCTGTGCTTTCCGTGGTCTCCGAAGAGCTGTCATCTGAGGAGTCTGAATTACCCCCTCCACACCCCGACAGAAGGGATGCGGCCATGGCTGTTGTCAGCAGCAGTGCGAGAACTTTCTTTTTCGCCATAATAGTTCCTCCTTTAAAATATGCTTTATTTCTCCGCCTATACCGGCGGAAAGTTACCATGAATAAAACGGATTTTCCTCCGGCTGATCTTTCCTGTCAAAGATGCCTTTTTTGCACGGCAGGAATACCGGAAAGCTAAATCACAGTCCTTTCGTCACGCTTTCGTATGGGCTTTCACATACGCTTTCGCAGCTTCCCATTCTTTCAGGGCCACTTCCACAGATTTTACGCCCTCAGACAGAGGCGCCACTTCCACGGGTTTTCCATCCCGCACACATTCCGCGAAATATTTGATTTCCGTATAATAGGGTCCCAGATTGGAAACATTGATTCCTGCCGTATTATCCGACACGTTATACTCCGGATTCAGTTCCGGGTGCTCCACGGTTCCGTCTTTCTTATAAACCGTCAGGGAAGGATCCTGCTTTCCGTTGAACCAGATGGTAGCCTCCTCGAAGCAGGCACGGAAGCTGGCCTCAAACTGCAGCCCCGGACACTCGTCCCAGATTCCTTCCACAGAAGCAAATACATCTCCGAACTCATAAGTAGTCAGCACCTGATTGATCATGCCGCTTTTAAACGCCGTTGCTTTAACCTCAAAACTGTCCGGCTCTCCCAGCATATACCGGAGAAAATCCAGATCATGTACGTGAAGATCCAGAACAACAGACCCGCTTCTCTTCTCATCATGGAACCAGTCTTCAAATCCCCATTTCACATCGGCGCTGAGTCGCTGCATCACGATGGATTTCAGTTTTCCAAAACGCCCGGTATCGTAGGCATCCTTTAAGTAACGGTACTCATCAAAGGAACGTACCACCTGTCCCACCATAACCTTCACGCCGGTTCTCTTTTCCACCTCCAGAAGTTTTTCACAATCCTCTTTCGTAAGGCATACCGGCTTTTCCACCAGGACGTTCATCCCCTTCTCCATGGCAGCCACCGCATGATCCGCATGCAGATAGCTGGGAAGACAGATATGTACGATATCCAGCTGTTCGCCGGCAATGAGATCCATCCCGTATGTATAAGTTCTGGCCTCCGGAAAATAACCCGCCGCCTTATCCAGAAATTCCTTTCTGCAATCCGCCAGCGCAACCACCTGTAAATCCATCTGTGCGGAAAGCGCCTTCAAAGACAGATAATGGGTAGTTCCCATGCCTCCGCATCCAATCACTCCAACTTTCATGTTCACACCTCACTTTTGTTTGTCCAGTGACTTAACTATTTGATTTTAAAGAAAAGACTGAACCAGTAACTTCTTTGTTTTTCTTTCTCTGTCCAGTCTTATGATCTGTTTATACCTTACCACTGAACTGAATTTCTGTCAATATTTTCACTTATTCTTTTTCTTTCATAAGCCTATTTCACCATTTTATACAGTTTTTCAATGATGTTTTTATGCATAAATCACAATATATTATAACAACTCCCAAAATCACTCTTCTCTTTTTAACAGAAAGAAACTTTTTCACCGCAACCTGGCCAAAAAATTTTTTTATGATTTCTTCCGGCAGTTGATTTCCATATCCATTTATGATACTATGCAATTAATCAGATGGGTTAACCAATTGAGAAGGAGGGGAACTTATGCGGCCCGTTACCCAGCAGCTTATCAAAAATTCCAATATGAAACGGCTTTACGCTTCCGTTTACAACCATCCCGGTATTTCCAGGGCGGCCCTGGCCAAGCGTACCAGGCTCAGCAAAACCACGGTGTCCACCCTGATCGATGAGCTGATTGAGCGGGAATTTCTCATCGACAGCGGCGTTTCGGAAACCGAATCCGTGGGCAGACGGCCCAACACCCTTTATGTACGCTCCGGCCGTTATTATGTGGCGGTTCTTCACTGGATGGAGGATACGGTGCAGCTGTATCTCATCGATCTGGCCGGTGTCTCCGTCTGCCAGTTTTCCGAAAAGGTCACCGGCACTGATACGTATCTTACGGTATCCCGTAAATGCTTTTATGATTCCCTGCTGTCCCGGTATGACAGCAGGCAGATCCTGGGTATCTGCGTGGTGGTTTCCGCCATGATCGACGCCGCCCGGGAGGAAATCTACTCTACCACCCTCAGTCTTCCCGCATTGGGTGAAGAAAAAATCTTTCCTCTTCTGCCCGCGGCTTTCCCAGAATATCCCGTGGCATTTCTGGAGGATACTGCCTGCTTTGCCTATGCGGAGAAAGTGTATACCAGCCTGAAGGAAAACAATTTCGCCTTCATCAATTTCAACCGCGGCATCGGTGCCACCCTGTTCATTGAAGGGAATATGCTGGGAAAGGCCAGCGGCTCCTTCACCCAGTTCGGCCACTATTCCGTGGATCCGGAGGGGCCCTTATGTGTCTGCGGAAATCATGGCTGTCTGGAAGCTCTGATTTCTGAGCATAACATCGGCCGCCGGGCAGCGGCCTTCGGGGAAAGCCCCTTTCTCACTCCGCCGGACCGGGTCACCTTCGCGGATCTGGGCCGTGCCGCTCTCTACCGGGATCCCACGGCCATGAAACTGCTGGCCCAGATGGCCAGGGAGCTGGCCCTGGCGCTGGGGAACCTGATCTGCATCGTCAACCCGTCCCTGATTATCCTGGGAGGAAAGATCCCCGCCCTGGGCGATTATTTCCTGGAGCAGGTACGCAAGGATCTGAAATCCATCGGATTCCGGAAAATGGTGGATAACGTGACCGTCCGCTACTCCACGCTGCACAGCGACTCGTTCTTAAGCGGCGCCATGCGGTACTACTTTGACATTCATTACAGCTTCACTCAGGAAAATCCATCCGGTTTTTATGTTGGATAAATGCCTCTCCTGCGATATAATGAAAGAAATGTAACAGGGAAGCCGGACGGCTGAACAGTTACAAAGAAATATCTGACAGCATTTACCCGATGAAGGAGCGAGGACATTTGCATGAAACTGATTAATCAGCAGTTGATTAAAAATACCAACCTGAAACAGATCTACAATCTGGTGCATCAGGAACAGGGGATCTCCCGGGCGGAGCTGGCAAAACGGACAAAGCTCAGCAAGACCACCGTATCCGCTCTGGTAGATGAGCTTCTGGAGAGGGATTTTCTCATGGACACCGGAACTTCCGACAGCAAAACTGTGGGAAGAAAGCCCAATTCTCTTCAGCTGAAGCCGGAGCGGCATTATGTGGCAGTACTCTGCTGGGAGGAGGAGCAGGTGCTGGGGTATCTGACGGATATCTGCGGAAGCGTCGCCGTCACCTGCCGGATTGCCGTAAAAGAGACCGATTCCTATGTGGAACGGTCCCGGGCTCTTTTTGATCTGGAACTTCTCCCGGCCATTTCACCGGAAAAGCTCCTGGGCATCTGTATTGTGGTCCCTGCCATGATCGATCCGGATACCAGAGAAATTTTTTCCACCTCCTTCCACCTGCCGGACCGGACGGAATCCGATATCGTGGGGGAACTGGCAGCCACGTTTCGGGAATATCCCGTGGCGCTTCTGAATGATACGGCCTGCACCGCCTATGCGGAGAAGGTATACACCGGTATCCGGGAAAAGGATTTTGCCTTCATCAATTTCAGCCGGGGCATCGGCGCCACCCTGTTTATCCAGGATACCATGCTGGGAAAAGCAACCGCCTCTTATACCCAGTTCGGTCACTACTCCATCGATCCCGCCGGTCCCTTATGTTCCTGCGGCAGGCGGGGATGTCTGGAGCGGATGATCGGGGAAGATTCCCTCCCCGGCCGACTGGCAAAGACAGCCGGCAGCAGTCCGCTGAAGCGGAAGGACGCGGTCACCTACGAAGAGCTGGGGCATGCCGCCATCTACGGGGACGGGGCGGCCCGCAGCGTGATCCGGGATATCGCCTCCGATTTTTCCCTGGCGCTGGGAAATCTGGTATGCACCGTCCATCCGAAGCTGATCATCATCGGCGGAAAGGGGCGGGATCTGGGTCCGCTGTTTCTGGAGGATGTCACTGAATTTCTCCATACCACCGGTTTTCGCCGGATGCTGGATTCTGTCAGAATCCGCTACGGACTTCTGGATCAGAACGCCTGCTGCAACGGCGCCATGAAGTATTTTTTTGATATTCACTACAATTTCACACAGGATTTAAGCGGCCAGTTTTTCATCGGCTGAACTGACAGGAAACTCTGGCCATATGGAAAGGAGATTTTTTTATGATTAACAAACCATTAAAAGCGGCAATCGCAGGCTGCGGACGGATTTCCGTCTGCTATGAAGATGCTTTCCGGCGTCTGCCGGATCTGGTCACCCCGGTATTGGCGGTGGACAAGGATCCCGAAAAGGCCAAAGCCTTCGCTGAAAAATTCGGCTGCCGCTGGAGTACCGATTTTGATGATATTCTTGATGCCGGAGTGGATGTGGTGCATCTGTGCCTGCCCCACGATCTTCACCCGGTGATGGCCATAAAAGCCATGAAGGCCGGCATCCATGTACTGACGGAAAAGCCGGTGGCCACCACCCTCCAGGATGCGGACGCCATGATCCGCACCCAGCAGGAAACCGGTGTGAAACTGGGCGTCATCTTCCAGACCCGGTACACCAAAAGCGTGGAGAAGCTGAAGGAAATGATCAGCCGGGGGGATTTCGGCAAAATCCTGGCCGCCCGGTCCATTCTCACCTGGAACCGCCCCAGGGATTATTATAAGGGCAGCGACTGGAAGGGCACCTGGGCCCACGAGGGCGGCGGCGTTCTCATCGATCAGGCCATCCACAGCATCGACCGGGTACGATACATGCTGGGCAGCGATGTGGAATGGATTGAAGGAAGTGTCCACAACTACTACCATGATTTCGTGAAGGTAGAGGATTCTGCCGATGCGGCAATTCAGTTTGAAAATGGCTGCATCTATAATTTGTACGCCTGCAACATTTACGCTGCCGACTCTCCCATCCAGATCGAGCTGATCGGGGAGAAAGGACGTTGTGGCCTTCTCCAGGACATGGGATTTTACGAGCTGGACGGCTGCTATACAGAGATCCGCAATACCTACGAGACCACCAATGTGGGGCCGGACTACTGGGGAAGCAGCCATCACCTGCAGCTGCGGGATTTCTACGAATCCGTGCTGGCGGACCGCCCTGTGGCGGTAGACGGGCTGGAAGGCCGGAAAACGCTGGAAATCATCAAGGGCATTTATCTGTCCTCCCTGCGCAGGGAACGGGTGTATCTGCCCTTTGAGGATGTGGCTTACTGTGATCTGAA
>DVIN01000076.1 GCA_018711275.1 Candidatus Pullilachnospira intestinigallinarum | reverse complement strand
GAAATAAGGCATGTAAAAGGGAAGAGACAGTCCGCTGGAGAATTCAGGTCTTAAAAAAGCCCGAATTCTCTGGGATTGCCTCTTCCCTGTACGTCAGGGGCTAAAAATCGGTATTAACCGACAGCCCCTTTCGCATAAGTTGTGCTAATGGAATATACATGGAATTCGGATTGAAAGAAAGAACACAGAAAAATAAAATAAGGATAGTGCATAAGCAGATGGAAAACGGTGACGATTTCCGGTTTCCCGCAGTGAGAACCGAAATTGAGAAAGGAGAGATAGTTATGACACAGGAACGAAAAGTAGATTTTGGATTTGGGTGTATGCGTCTGCCGGTGCTGCAGGCTGATCAGCCGGATTCTTTCGATTATGAGAAAATCAACCAGCTTTTCGATGCCTTTCTCGAAAAGGGATTTACTTATTTTGACACCGCTTACACCTACCATGGATACCACGCGGAGGAGGCGGTGCGCCAGGCGCTGGTACAGCGGCATCCCCGGGACAGCTTTCAGCTGGTGACAAAGATGCCTCTGAGAGATTTTAAAGACGCGGAAGATCTGGAACGCATTTTCAGGGAACAGCTTACCCATTGCGGTGTGGAGTATTTTGATTCTTATCTTCTGCACAACATGGGCACCAACGTCTATGAAAAGTGCAGAAAATACGACGCCTTCGGCTTTGTGGCCGGGAAGAAAGCGGAGGGAAAGATTCGTCAGGTGGGAATGTCCTTCCATGATATGCCGGAACTGCTGGATGAGATCCTCAGCCAGTATGGAGAGGTACTGGATTTCATTCAGCTGCAGATCAATTATGTGGATTGGGAGCAGCCCAATGTTCAGTCCCGCCGGTGCCTGGAAGTGGCGAGAAAGTATGGGAAGCCTGTCACGGTGATGGAGCCCTGTAAGGGCGGTACCCTGGTAAACCTGCCGGCCGAGGCGGAGGCCCTGCTGAGGGCAAAACGCCCGGATGCCTCCAATGCTTCCTGGGCCATGCGGTTTGCCGCCAGCCAGGAAGGGGTTACCCGTGTGTTGTCCGGCATGAACAGCATGGAGCAGGTGGAAGATAATACAAACACCTTCCTTCATTTTGAACCGATCACGCCGGAGGAACAGAAGGTCATCGATCAGGTTACAGAGATCATTGAAAAGAATACCCCGATTCCGTGTACGGCCTGTGCTTACTGTACCCATGGCTGTCCGAAAAATATTGCCATCCCTCAGTACTTCGCGCTGTATAACAGCATTTCCCGTACCACAGGCAGTTTCTCCAGCCAGGCGGTATATTATAACAATATTTCCCTGAAGCACGGCAAAGCCAGCGACTGCATCGGCTGCGGACAGTGCGAAAAGGCATGTCCTCAGCATTTGCCGATCCGGCAGTATTTGAAGGATGTGGCGAATAAATTTGAGGCTGGGGCGTCTTTCCCCACCAGAAAGTAAAAGGAGCGTTTATAATGAGCAAACCATTGATTGTGTATTATTCCCGCAAAGGCGAGAACTACTGGAATGGCAGTATTAAAAAACTTTCCAGAGGAAATACAGAAATTGTTGCAGAGATGATCGCGGATATTACCGGAGGAGATTTATTTCAGGTAGAAACTGTAAAGGCGTATCCGGATGATTATTATGAATGTTTTGATGAGGCGAAAAAGGAACTGCGGGAAGGCGCAAGGCCCAAACTGAAAAACCATATGGACAGCCTGGAGGACTACGACACGATTTTCGTAGGATATCCCAACTGGTGGGGTACCATGCCTATGGCAATGTTTACTTTCCTGGAGCATTATGATCTGGCCGGCAAGCGTATTCTTCCCTTCTGTACCAACGAAGGCAGCGGTATGGGCGGCAGTGAGCGCGACCTGAAAAAAATCTGCAAAGGGGCGAATGTGGAGCGCGGCCTTTCCATTCACGGAGCCGAAGCGGCAGATTCCCGCGGCAAAGTGGAATCCTGGATTGGAAAGATGGGGTAAGAATTAAGAATGGCGCCGGACAGACGGGTGTGACCCATTGTCCGGCGAACCCTCCGGATTTCGAAGCCTCTCCGCGCCATTTCCAGATGCAAATCGCCATCACATTTCTCTGTGTCGCTGGCTTCCAAAAATTTCCGCAGCCGGCGACATCCATCGAATACACCTTTTTTATAAGCGGTAATCAGAAAAATCCGCAATTCTTTCTTCCCCTCCCGTTCAAGGCAAATGTTACAGATACATCTGACGAAAATAAGAGGGGGAAATTCCGTAATATTTTTTGAAAGCCTTGGAGAACGCAAAGGCGTCGGAAAAATGACAGACCAGCGCAATCTCATTCAGGCTTTTTCTGGTATTCAGCAGGAGTGTTTTCGAGTAATTAATCCGCGCCGTCAGCTGATAGGAAGCGGGAGAACATCGAAAATACTGCCTGAATTTTTTCCGGAAAGTTTCATAGTTCATACCCAGCCGGCGGGAGACTTCCTGTGCCGGGGGGAAAGCGGGGGAAGCGCAGAGCATCTCGGATGCCCGCTGCATCAGACGCTGCGTGTCGGGATCCATCTGTTTGTGCAGAGAACGCTGGTACAGTGCTATGGCGAATTCCTGCAGATTCAGATACAGCTGGGGCTGCTTGTCGTTGGGCCAGGTTTTCATACATTCCAGCAGATAAGTACATTTTCTGAAAATCAGTGAAGAAAGCCCCGGATGGATCACCGGTTGGTCGGAGAGAAGTCCCACATCTGTCAGATGACGGAAAGTATCCGCTCCAAAGGACACGAAGAATTCCAGCCATTTTCCATCCGGCGTCACCTCCGTGTGATTGGGAATATCCGGGAGACGCTGAACAAAATCTCCCGGGTAAATGGAAATCCGTTTCCCGTGCAGGTCGGTATGAAAACCGCTCCCGTCCAGGAGCAGAAACGCGCCGTAATAGTCAAAACAGTAAGTAGAGGTGAAGGTGCTGTCGGGTTTGTACATAAAACCGCAGCCCAGTTCTCCGTTACGCCGGGTGCCGGTGAGACTTCGGTAAATTGTATCGGTCTTGTAATAAGCAGAAGGAATATTCATAACAGCCTCCCAGATTTATACCAAAAATGACATGTAATGGCCAAGGATCCCATTGGATACCGTTATTGTAACCGGTATAATGGGAGTATGTCAAAGGAAATATTTCCTGTACGGATCAGGTGATTTTGTTTTGTCTGACCGGACGAAAACATTCCGTAACGCGCGTGAAAGAAAAGGAGGAACTGTATGACAAAGAGGGAAAATCTGTTGGCTCTTCTGAGAAGAGAGCCTTTTGAGGAAATACCTGCGGAATTTAATATGTGTCCCTCGCTGGTGGAGGAATATCGGAAAAGAACGGGTTCTTCACTGGATTACCACCGGTACTTTGGGATGCCCTGGGAGAATGTGGAGGATATCCGCCTGACATATGACCCGGAACTTTATCGGAAGTACTATCCCGAAGGCCTGAAGGAAGGAACTCAGATCGATATCTGGGGCGTGGCCCATGAACCGGGAAGCCAGGAGGCCAGACACATGACCCGCATGAGAAATCCCATGGCGATGATGGAGGCTCTGGAAGAACTGCAGGAATACCCGTTCCCGGATTTTTCTCTGGGGGACGCTTCGCACCAAAAAAGACAGGTGGAGGAGATCCATGCCCAGGGGCTGGCCGCTGTGGGGAATATGCAGATGACGATATGGGAGACGGCCTGGTATATCCGCGGGATGGAAAATCTGATGGTGGACATGACCTGTGAACCGGAGATGGCGGCGTGGGTATTTGACAAGGTGACAGAACAGGCCGTGATCCGGGCCAGATCCTTTGCGCAGGCAGGTGTGGACATCGTATTTCTGGGGGATGATATCGGCATGCAGAATGGTCCCATGATGAGTATGGAGATGTATCGGACATGGCTGAAACCCCGGCTGGCCAGGGTCATTGCTTCTGTAAAGGAAATCAATCCGGAAATTCTTATTTTCTATCACAGCTGCGGTGATGCCACTTCGTTCATCCCGGAACTGATCGATTGCGGGGTGGATGTGCTGAATCCGATTCAGAGTGAGTGTATGGATTTCGCGGAGATCTATAAAGAATACGGGGGTAAAATTTCTTTCCACGGAACGATTGGAACCCAGACGACCATGCCTTTCGGCACTCCGCAGGAGGTGAAGGAGGCAGTGTGGAAAAATCTGGACATCGCGTCGGCCCACGGCGGTCTGTTCGTGGCGCCCACGCACCTTCTGGAGCCGGAGGTTCCCTGGGAGAATATCGTGGCTTATGTGGAAGCATGCAGAGAGTATAAAAGAAAATAAACAGGCAGGAGGTATTGTTGGGGATGAAAAAAAGACAGATAATGGCATTGGTTATGGGGATGAGTCTGCTTCTGGGAGGATGTCAGACCGGAGGAAATACAGAAGAAGCGACGTCCGGACAGAATACGGAAGAAAGCCAGGAGACGGAGGCGGAAGAGACAGGGGAAAATGCGGAAGATGAAACTCTGACGGTATGGGTATGGGATCCGGCGTTCAGTATCTATACCATCGAGGAAGCAGCGAAAATTTTTCAGAAAGATCATCCCGGCTTTAAGCTGAACGTGGTGGAAACCTCGGAGCAGGATATTAAGACGAAAATAGCCACCATGTCGGCTGCGGGGAATCTGAAGGATCTTCCGGATATTTTCTGCCTGCAGGATACGTCCTTTCAGAACATGGTACAGAATTATACAGAAGTTTTCCAGGATTTGACGGATTCACCCATTGACTTTTCACAGTTTCTGGACTTTAAAGTGGAGGCGTCGGTATATGACGGGAAAAATTACGGAATTCCCTTTGACACAGGAACCTGTATCTACGCGGTGAGGACCGATTACCTGGAAGCGGGAGGCCATACCCTGGAGGATATTACCGATGTCACCTGGGATGAATTTATCGAGGTGGGAAAGGACGTGGTGGAGGCCACCGGACATCCCATGCTGACCCAGGTGTCCACGGAACCCCAGTTGCCGGGAATCATGATGCAGTCCGCGGGACAGAGCGTTTTTCAGGAGGACGGCAGCGTAAAAATCGCGGACAATGAGCTTTTGATCCAGTGTATTGATATTTATAATGAACTGGTGGATACCGGGGTCATGCAGATTCTGAACAGTAATGACGAACTGGTGACCGGGCTGACCCAGGGAACCATCGGCGGAACGCTGTCCGGCTGCTGGATTCTTGCCAGCGTACAGCTGGCAGATGACCAGAGCGGAAATTGGGCCGTGACCAATATCCCATCGCTTCCGGGCGTAGAAGGCGCCACCAATTACTCCAATCTGGGAGGTTCCAGCTGGGCGATATCTTCCAACTGTAAGAACCCGGAGCTGGCAGAAGAGTTTTTCGCGGCCACATTTGGCGGCAGCGTAGAGCTGTATGAAACGGTATTTCCGTCCACCGGTCTGATTGCTCCCTATATTCCGGCGGCAGAAAGCGGAATCTATGATACGGAACAGGAGTTTTTCGGAGGACAGAAAGTTTACCAGGATATTGCCGATTATGCGCAGCTGGTTCCCACCGTTCCGTATGGACAGTACACGGCGGAATTTAACACTGCTCTGGGCGTGGCGCTGACTAATATCGCATCCGGGGCCGACGTGCGCCAGGAACTGCAGATTGCACAGGAGACCGTAGATTTTGCCATGGAAGGGGAAGGAAATGGCGATGCGTAAATAAAAACGGAACAAAGCAGAAACGGAAGTATTGCAAAAGCTCTGAAAGTTCGTGTGGAACCGGTGCAGGAGCGGATTGCCGGCAGCGGGAATTCCGTATAAAATCCTCTTGAAATAAGAGCCTGACAGCGTTATAATAGCTTTTGTAAAAAGGATAATTCTTCGGGGCGGGGTGCAATTCCCCACCGGCGGTGACAGTCCGCGACCCATGACCACATGGCTGAACCGGTGAAATTCCGGTACCGACAGTATAGTCTGGATGAGAGAAGAAATTTTCGGCAGTTGTATGTTTGATGAAGCTGCGCCCTGAAAGGATGGACTTTCAGGGCGTTTTTTTGTTTGCAAAGATACAGCCGCAGCGGATTCGGAGAATTTCCTTAAAAAATTCATGGCCGTACAGGCCGGATATTAAAGGAGGAGATTGTAACTATGAGTGAAACGAATGCTGCGCAGAGAGCGGGTAACAGACTGCAGAGGATGAATGCGGGGGGACACGGACAGGAGGTCACAAAACTCCGGATGATGGTACAGATCGCCATGCTGGCGGCGGTGGCTACTGTGCTGATGTTGTTTGAGTTTCCGCTGCCATTCATTGCCCCCAGTTTTTATGAGATGGATTTCAGCGAAGTGCCGGTACTGATCGGTGCGTTTGCCATGGGGCCACTGGCGGGGGCTGCCATCGAGCTGATCAAGATCCTGCTGAATTTTGTATTGAATGGAACCATGACTGCAGGTGTCGGGGAACTGGCCAATTTTCTGATGGGATGTGCCCTGGTGATGCCTGCGGGTCTGATTTACAAGCTGCATAAGGACAGAAAACATGCCATGATCGGCATGGCGGTGGGCATTGTGTGTATGGCGGCAGCCAGCGCGGTGCTGAACGGATTTCTGCTTCTCCCGGCTTACGGCGCCGCTTTTGGAACGCCGGTGGACGCTTTTGTGGAGATGGGCCACGCGATTATCCCCTTTGTGGACAGTCTGGTGACGTTCTGTCTGGTTTGTGTGGTACCCTTTAATTTGATCAAAGGTATTGTGGTATCCCTGCTGACTCTGCTATTATATAAACATATCAGCCGTGTGCTGAAGGGAAATATGATGTGACAGCAGCAGATATCATCTGGCCGGCTGGCTTTGCTGCTGCACCGGCACGGCCGGAAAAAAGCTTCCTTCCAGTTGCTCAGACTGGCAGGGAGCTTTTTTGGTGGCAAAGGAAAATTCGCGCGGCGTGCGTTCTTTATGGCCGGCCAGAAGGAAATCCCGCGGGGATTTCTGCTGATATTTTGCAGTGGGAAAGGATGAGAACATTATGGGTACGATAAAAAAAGTAACACAGAAAACACAAAACAGTCATCTGAATTTCTTTGAGCTGGAAACCGTAAACCGGGTGGGGAGGGAAGGACGCTATTTTGTGGCTTCCCGGGCGAAAAATGTGGAAGAACTGAAGATGACCACCAGAAAGAATACCTCCGACGGTGTGATCATTTACAGTCTCTACGGAGAAAAGCATGACCGGGTGGTGCTGATCCGGCAGTACCGTTACTCCATTGATGGTTATATCTACGAGCTGCCGGCAGGTCTGGTGGATGCGGGAGAGAATTACCACCAGGCGGCTATCCGGGAGCTGCGGGAGGAGACCGGCCTGACACTTGCGCCCCTCACCGTGGATGAGATGTATCAGAAGCCGTATTTTACCACCATCGGTATGACGGATGAATCCTGCGGCACGGTTTACGGTTATGCCTCCGGTCAGGTGAGTCAGGAATATATGGAGGACAGTGAAGAAATTCAGGTGGTGCTGGCGGACCGTCAGGAAGTGCGGCGTATCCTGAAGGAAGAACTGGTTTCCATGAACTGCGCCTACATGATGATGCATTTTCTTCACGACGAGGAGCCGTTTGCGTTTTTGAAAGAATAAAACCTACCCTTCGCAAGTTTTCCTGCGCCGGGAATAAGCCGCCGTACCACGGGACGTATCTTTCCCGGCGCGGCAGAGAATTTTTCCCGGTGTATCCTTCATACAATAGAAGAAAACGGTGAATTCCATTCCATGAACAATCAGAAAATCGGAAACCTTCTGAATCTGGCCATGGACGCGACGCCGGCAGAACGGCAGCGCTCCATGGAACTGGATGTGGGATTTGAGCGGAAGACCCGGCGGTGGGATGTGGTGATCCGGTATTCCGGAGATATCGACAGCCTGGCCACAGAAGAGATTTTAATAACAAAGCTTCTGGGTAACTATGCGGTGGTAAATCTTCCCCAGGAACTTCTGGAGGAATTTTCCCGGCAGGTGCAGGTGGAATTTGTGGAGAAGCCCAAACGGCTGTTTTTTGCGGCGGTGGACGGCCGGGCAGTTTCCTGCGTCAATGTGGTGCAGAACCAGGGCTGGGAGCTGTTTGGGGAGGGAATCCTGGTGGCCTGTGTGGACTCCGGCATCGATTATACCCATCCGGATTTTCGCAATGAGGATGGCAGCAGCCGGATCCTGCGGCTGTGGGATCAGACGATCCCCGGGAATCCTCCCGAAGGCTACCGGATCGGAACGGAATATACGAAGGAGCAGATTGATCAGGCTCTTCAGGCTTCCTCCCGGCAGGAACGGGAGGCGATTGTCCCCAGCCGGGACGCCAGCGGCCATGGTACGGCGGTGATGGGAATCGCCGCGGGTTCCGGACGGGAGAGCGGGGGCGTGTACCGGGGAATTGCCTCGAAAAGTCCGCTGCTGGTGGTGAAACTGGGGGTGCCGGATCCGGATTCCTTTCCCAGAACCACGGAACTGATGCAGGGGGTGGACTATGCGGTGCGGCAGGCCATCCGGCTGGGCTATCCGCTGGCGCTGAATCTCAGCTTCGGCAACAATTACGGCTCCCACAGCGGCCGGTCTCTGGTGGAAGCCTATCTGGATCAGACGGGAGGCGCGGGCCGTACCACCATCTGCGTGGGGACGGGAAACGAGGGCAGTCGGGCCGGTCACGCCGCCGGGGTCGTCACACAGGAGAGGGAGGCACGGGTGGAGCTGTCTGTGGGGGAGTATGAGCCCACGGTAAATGTGCAGATCTGGAAAAATTATCAGGATCAGATGGATATTCTGATTGGTCATCCCTCCGGCCAGTATGTGGGGCCCATTCAGTCCATTCAGGGTACCCAGCGGCTGACTGTGCGGAATACGGAGCTGCTGATCTATTACGGCGAGCCCAGCCCGCTGAGCACTTCCCAGGAAATTTATGTGGATTTTCTCCCCACGGGGAGTTATATCGATGCGGGGGTGTGGACCTTCCGGCTGGCGCCGGCCGGAAGAATTGTCACCGGAGATTTTGACATGTGGCTGCCCGGAGGCGGCGTGCTGGGGGATGCCACCCGGTTTTACCGGCCCACGCCGGATACCACGCTGACCATCCCCTCCACCGCCCATCAGGCGCTGTCTGTGGGTGCTTATGATCCCCGGCTGCAGTCTTACGCGGATTTTTCCGGCAGAGGATTTACCCGCGTTCTCCGGCAGGTGAAACCGGAGCTGGCGGCGCCGGGGGTGGGGATTCGGACCGCCCGGGCCGGAGGCGGTTACCAGGAGGTGACGGGAACCTCCTTTGCCACGCCCTTTGTCACCGGGGCGGCAGCCCTGCTGATGGAGTGGGGGATGGTGAGAGGCAACGATCCCTTTCTTTACGGGGAAAAGGTGAAGAGTTATCTCATCAACGGCGCCCGCCATCTTCCCACGGAGAGCGAATACCCCAATCCCCGGCTGGGCTATGGAGTACTGTGCCTGCGGGACAGTATTCCGGGATGAAATCCGGCTTTCGGCTGCCGTTGGGATATCAGGTAAAATGAATTGAATATGAGAATAAGAAATGATATAATTTCCCTATTCTGATATCTTACAAATGGGGGACATAAAAATGGAACACAAACTGAGAAAACTGGCCGGATACTACAAGCCATACAAAGCACTGTTTTTCTCTGACATGTTTTTTGCCATGCTGGGCGCGGTGATCACGCTGGCGATTCCGCTGCTGGTGCGGTACATCACCGGAACCGTGGTGGGTTTTCCGCTGAATGAGGCCACCCGCACCATCTTCCAGCTGGGAGCCGCCATGATCGCCATGGTGCTGGTGGAGGCGTTCTGCAATTACTACATCGCCTATTACGGCCATATGATGGGAGCCAAGATCGAATATGACATGAGAAATGAGATCTTTGGCCATTATCAGAAGCTGTCCTTTGCCTTTTTCGACAATCAGAAGGTGGGGCACCTGCTGTCCAGGATCACCAGCGACCTGTTTGACATCACGGAACTTCTCCACCACGGTCCGGAGGATGTGGTGATTTCAGTGATCAAGCTGCTGGGCGCATTCGTCATCCTGCTGATGATCAACGGGAAGCTGGCGCTGGTGGCCATCGGCATTGTGGCGCTGATGCTGATCTACGCTGTATTCCTGAACCGGCGGATGAAAAGCGCCTTCAAAGAAAACCGGGCGCGTATCGCCGACATCAACAGCCAGATTGAGGACAGCCTGTCCGGTATCCGGGTGGTAAAATCCTTCTCCAATGAGGCGGCGGAGATGGACAAGTTCCGCCGGGGCAATGACCGGTTCGTGGCGGCCAAACGGAAAACCTACCGGTACATGGGCGTGTACAATTCCGGTATGGGCGCCTTTGCCACACTGATCACCGTCTGCTCCCTGATTATGGGAGCGTATCTGATGACCACCGGAGAGCTGACCAGCGCGGACCTGGTGACATTCCTTCTTTATATCAATAACTTCACGGAGCCGGTGAAGAAGCTGGTGAACTTTACAGAACAGTTCCAGAACGGATACAGCGGTTATGAGCGTTTCCTGGAGATCATGAATATCGCGCCGGATATCAAGGACAAGCCGGACGCGGTGCATCTGGATCAGGTGCGGGGAGATATTCAGTTTGACGATGTGAGCTTTCACTATGAAGGAAAAGAGGAGAATGTGCTGTCCCATGTGAACCTGAAGGTGCGGGCGGGAGAGTATGTGGCCCTGGTGGGCAGCAGCGGAGCGGGAAAGACCACCCTCTGCTCCCTGATTCCCCGGTTTTATGATGTAACCGCCGGAAGTGTGAAGCTGGACGGCAGGGACATCCGGGATATCTGCCTGAAGGATCTGCGTCGGCAGATTGGTATTGTTCAGCAGGATGTCTATCTGTTTGCGGGTACCGTGATGGACAATATCCGTTACGGAAAGCCGGAGGCCTCCGATGAGGAAGTGATCCGGGCGGCCCGGGCGGCTAATGCTCATGAATTTATCATGAGTTTGCCGGAAGGCTATGACACGGATATCGGACAGAGGGGAGTGAAACTTTCGGGAGGCCAGAAACAGCGGCTTTCTATTGCCAGGGTATTCCTGAAAAATCCTCCGGTGCTGATTTTTGACGAAGCCACCTCGGCCCTGGACAACGAGAGTGAGAAGATTGTGCAGCACTCTCTGGAGAAGCTGGCCAAAGACCGGACCACCTTTGTGATTGCCCACCGGCTTTCCACCATCCGAAACGCTCAGAGAATCCTGGTACTGACGGAAGATGGTATTGCTGAGGAAGGAACCCATGAGAGCCTGCTGGCAAAGAACGGCGTGTACGCGGGACTGTATCAGGTGCAGTTCTGACGGATAAGACAGAGAGAAAGAGGAGATGCAGATGAAAAACTGGGAAGCAAATGTGAGAAAAGTGGAACCCTATGTCCCTGGAGAACAGCCCAGGGGCAATAACATTATCAAACTGAACACTAATGAAAATCCTTATCCCCCCTCCCCCCGGGCCCGGGCAGCGCTCCGGGAAATGGATCTGGACGGGATGCGCCGGTATCCGGATCCGGAGGCGGGAATCCTGGTACATGCCATTGCGGATTATTACGGGCTGACGAAAGAACAGGTATTTGTGGGAGTGGGATCGGATGATGTGCTGGCCATGATCTTTCTGACCTTCTTTAATTCTCCGAAACCCATCCTCTTTCCGGATATTACCTATTCCTTTTACGATGTCTGGGCGTCCATGCTGCGGATTCCCTATGAGACAGTGCCGCTTGGAGAGAATTTCACCATCTGTCCGGAGGATTACCGGCGGGAAAACGGCGGTGTGATTTTCCCCAATCCCAACGCGCCCACCGGGGAGGAACTGTCCCAGGAGGCGGTGGAGGCCATCGTAAGAGCCAACCCGGATGTGATTGTGGTGGTGGATGAGGCCTATGTGGATTTCGGCGCCAGATCGGCGCTGCCGCTGATTGAAAAGTATGACAATCTGCTGGTGGTACAGACCTTCTCCAAATCCCGGAGTCTTGCCGGCATGCGGATTGGATTTGCCTGCGGAAATCCGCAGCTGATCCGTTATCTGAACGATGTGAAATACTCCTTCAATTCCTACACCATGGATCAGACGGCACTGGTGTGCGGCGCGGCGGCCATGGCGGACAGGGACTATTTTCAGGAAACCGTGCAGAAGGTGATTGACGTCCGGGAGTGGACCAAAAAAGAACTGTCCCGGCTGGGATTTGTGTTCGGTGATTCTAAAGCGAACTTTATCTTTGCGTCGCATCCTGCCGTCCCGGCAGGAGAACTGTTTTCCATGCTGCGCCGGCAGGGGATCTACGTCCGCTATTTTCAGAAGCCGCGGATTGACAACTACCTGCGGATCACCATCGGGACACAGGAGGAGATGGAATCACTGATCCGGGTGCTGGAAGAATATCTGACAGCCCGGAAATAAGGAAGGGCCGCGCGCAATGGCTGAATAGAGCTGTCAAAACTCCCATAGAATAGTAGAAAGACGTTTTCTGGGGCTGGCTTATGAAGAAAAACGGCACTGCGGCGGTGATTTTACTGGCTTTCGTGATGGTATCCTCTCTTTCCTGGGTTTACCAGCAGGAAAGAGGCGTATCCGATGCGGCGGGAAACGGGAAAAATGAAGACTTTGCGCCGGTATACCGGGTGCAGACAGATGAGAAAAAGGTGGGGCTATCCTTTGAGGCGGCCTGGGGCTGTCAGGGTCTGGAAGAGATTCTGACGGTTCTGGCTGAAAAAAAGGCGGGCGCCACTTTTTTTGTCACCGGAGAATGGATGGAAAAGTATCCGGAGCAGACCACCTCCATTCTGGAGGCCGGCATGGAACTGGCAAACGGAGGCCAGGGGCTTTCGGAAATGACAGGACTTTCTTTGCGGGAATGCCGGAGAGGTATCCGGGAAACGGAAGAGACGGCGGAACGGCTGGGAGCCGGGCCGCTGCGCATTTTCCGCCCGCCTCTGGGAAAATCTGACGAAACACTGCTGAAGACGGCAAAGGCTATGGGATATACGGTCGTTTGCTGGACGACAGACACCATGGACTGGAAAAACTATGGAGCGGAGGCCATGTTGCAGGCTGCCGGAGGCGATGGTAAACCGGAAAGCGGCACTGTTTTCAGATTTCGGGTGGGAGGCAAATATACGGACCGGGGGCTGGCTTTGATTCTTGACTGGCTTTTTGAGGAAAAATTTGAGGCGGTTCCTGTTTCGCAGCTGCTGGATGGCACAGAAAAAGGCGGGGCATAAGCCCCGCCGTGGTCATTCAGAACAACAGAACGCTGTTTTTTACATGACTGCTGCAAAAGGAAGAGACAGGCCAGATCACTGTGACGAAAAAAGTGACCTATAACGGAGAACCAGACAAAGTAACAGAAGATTTCTATGTGGCCCTGTTCAGCGACGAAGATGGAACGGATCGGGTAAGCGAAGTTGAAACCATCAGCCTGAAAGAAGCCAGCCAGGGGGATGTGACATTTACCGGTCTGTCCGTAGGAAGTACTTATTATGTGTATGAGACAGACGCGGAAGGAACACCGGTAGGAATCGGATTCGCCTATGTGGCAGAAGGCCAGGGTCAGGGCGTGACAATTGAGAGGAACAGCCTTCATAAGTCAGCGGTAATTGTTAATAACTGTATACTGGAGACGATAGATGTATCGGGAAGCAAAACATGGAAGGACGAAGGAAATGAAGATGCGAGACCGGAATCTATCACCATCCGTCTGTATGCGGACAACAAAGAGATTGCTGCCAGAGAAGTGACGGAGTCCGATGGCTGGAGCTGGAACTTCACGGATTTGCCGAAGTACAGAGATGGGGCAGAAGGCCAGGAAATTGTCTATACAATCAGTGAGGATGCTGTGGAGAACTACACTTCCGAGATCCATGGATACAATGTGGTCAATACCTGTCAGCCGGGAAGAACCAGCGTCAGTGTGGCAAAGCACTGGGACGATGTGGGCAAACGTGACGGAAAACGTCCGGAAGGTGTGAAAGTACAGCTTTACGCAGATGGAAAGGCATCTGGTGATCCCATTATACTGAATGAATCGAATTGCTGGCGGTATACATGGTCTTCGCTGGAGGCAAAGGAAAATGGCAGTGAGATCAGGTACACGGTAAAGGAGGTCGGCGAGAACCAGGGAAGCATCCAGCTTGACGGAACAGTATACAACGTAACATACGCTGGAAATGCTGCAAAGGGCTATATAATAACCAACAGCCGCAATATTTCTTCCACCGGTGTTCAGACCGGTGATGATACGTCAGTTATACCAGGAATGGCTGGCATGTTTGCGTCAGCAGTGTTGGCTGGAACTATGCTGATTTACAGACGCCGCAGATATGGTGTAAAATAAGCATTGATTAAAATCCTCCGTCTTACAGATACAGCAGATGACAGAATTCTCTGATGCTGTGATTTGTAAGGCGGGGGATTTTTGTGAAAATGGGGCAAAAGAAAATGTTTACATAATGTGATCAGGACGATATAATGATAAAAAGAAAAGCAGCCGGCCGGTTTTCCGTGGCGGCAGCGTCCGGGATTGATATTTTGCCGGGTATTGTATGCATGACAGACGGACATCCGTTGGAAAAAGCGGAATGTCCATGGAATCTGGCAGGGCCAGAAGAAAGGAATCTCCTATGAAATTTACAAAGATGCAGGGAATCGGTAACGATTATGTATACGTCAACTGTTTTCAGGAAAAAGTAGAGCATCCGGAGGAGGTGGCGGTGAAGGTCAGCGACCGGCATTTTGGCGTCGGATCCGATGGGCTGATCCTGATTAAACCTTCCGATGTTGCGGATTTTGAAATGGATATGTATAATGCGGATGGCTCCCGTGGAGCCATGTGCGGGAATGGCATCCGCTGTGTGGCGAAGTACGTTTATGATTACGGACTGACAGACAAAACCACCATTACCGTCAACACCGGAAGCGGGGTGAAAACCCTGGAGCTGACCGTGGAAGACGGAAAGGTTTCCAGGGTGCGGGTCAACATGGGAGCTCCGCAGCTTCAGCCCGGAAAAATTCCCATGAAGGCAGAAGGAGACCGGGCAGTGGATTATCCCATTTGGGTGGGAGACAGGGAGTATCGGATCACGGCTGTGTCCATGGGGAATCCTCATGCGGTTACATGCGTTCCGGATGTGGACGGTCTGGAGATTGAAAAGATCGGTCCTCTCTTTGAACATCATCCGCTGTTCCCGGATCGGGTCAACACGGAATTTATCCGGGTGTTGGATCGCCATACCGTTCAGATGCGGGTGTGGGAGCGGGGATCCGGAGAGACGCTTGCCTGCGGAACCGGAGCCTGCGCGGTAGCGGTAGCCTGTATTCTCAACGGACTGACGGAAGAACGGGTGACTGTGAAATTGCTGGGCGGCGATTTGGAGATTTTCTGGGATCGGGATACCAATCAGGTTTACATGACCGGTCCTGCCGCAGTCGTGTTTGATGGAGAAATTGATTTGGAAGCATAACGGCAGGCGGCCGACGGCTGTGTCAAATCAGCCGTTAAAAATACCGCAGGAACGCGGAGAATTTTCCGGTGAGTTCCTGCGGTATTTATTTTGCGAAAGACAACCCGCAACGGTCATGCGGATGCGCAGACCGCCTTTTTCCGCATGGCCGTTTAATGCTGTATATGCTTTTTACAGAAGGGGAATCCCCAGTTTCTCGGCTGTCCGCATGGTCTCCTCGGGCCACAGAGAGCAGTGTACTTCGCCGATGTGTGCCTTCCTCAGATAGAACATACAGATCCGGGACTGACCGATGCCGCCGCCGATGGTCAGAGGCAGCTGATCCTCCAGGACGGCTTTCTGGAAGGGAAGATTGGCCCGCTCCGTGCAGCTGCTGATTTCCAGCTGACGTTTCAGGGATTCAGCGTCCACCCGGATGCCCATGGAGGAAAGCTCCAGGGCAATGTCCAGCACCGGATAGTATACGATGATGTCGCCGTTCAGTTCCCAGTCGTCATAGTCCGGCGCGCGGCCGTCATGCCGCTGGCCGGAAGCCAGGTACTTGCCGATCTGCATGATGAAGACAGCGCCTTTCTCCTTTACAATCTTGTATTCTCTTTCTTTCGGCGTGCAGTCCGGATACAGATCCTCCAGTTCCTGGGAGGTGATGAAGAAAATATCCTTCGGGAGAATTTCTTCAATATAATCGTACTGGATTGCCATGTATTTCTCCGTTTTCTTCAGTGCTTTGTATACGGTGCGGACCACGGATTTCAGAGTATCCACGTTCCGCTCCTCACGTCCGATGATCTTTTCCCAGTCCCACTGATCCACATAGATGGAATGGACATTGTCCGTGTCCTCATCGCGACGGATGGCTACCATATCCGTGTACAGCCCTTCTCCCTGAGAAAAGCCGTATTTTTTCAGAGCAAACCGTTTCCATTTGGCCAGGGAGTGGACGATCTCCACATCGGAGCCGGGTGTCTCTTTGATGTCAAAGTGTACGGGGCGCTCCACGCCGTTCAGGTTGTCGTTCAGACCGGAAGCGGGATCCACAAACAGAGGTGCGGACACACGCAGAAGATTCAACCGTTCGGAAAGAGATTTCTGGAAGAAATCTTTTACCGTTTTGATGGCGATCTGCGTATCATGCAGGTTCAGAGCCGGCTGATAATTTTCAGGAATGATAAATGGTTCCATAATAATCCTCCTCTATAAGTTTTTTGTGCGGACTTCCCGGATTCCTGGCTCCGGACAGCCTGCAGCAGCGGCGCGGCGCGCGGCTTTCGGGCGCCGCACCCACTCAACGTTACCATTATACCAGAAAACCGGCGGATTACACAATGATAAAGTGACGTTATATGGGAAGGCTTGAGTTTCCGCGAATTGCAATAAAAAGATGAGTATGTCTTCCCGAAGTACCAATCTGCCGTTTTTTTGAGAGTTCTAGAATGGCAGTGCCAAGAATAGAGGCACTTTAATAAGCCCCGCCGGAA
>DVIN01000075.1 GCA_018711275.1 Candidatus Pullilachnospira intestinigallinarum | reverse complement strand
TCTAGGGATTGGAATACCGGCGGCCATCATGAATATTGTACAGAGTCTGAGCGTGATTTTTCTGAATCAGTTTCTGCTTCCTTACGGGAACCGGGAGATTGCGGCCATGGGAATTGCCATGAAAACGGTATCCATCGTCAATCTGGTGCTGGTGGGACTTGCATATGGCGGACAGCCGCTGTTCGGATACTTTTTCGGGGCAAAAGATCGGGAAAATTTGAAAAAGCTGACCCGCTTTACCCTCAAGGTAACTGCGGGAACAGCCATTGTCATGTCGTTTGCCGTTTTTGTGGCGGCGGTTCCATTGATCCGGTTTTTTATGGAGGATCCAGGTATCGTGGAAAGCGGCAGCCTGATGCTGCGGCTGCAGGTGGCCACCATGACTTTTGCCGGGATAACCCTTCTTGTGACGCTGATTTTCCAGTCGGCAGGAAATATCGGAATCTCCTTTGTGCTGTCCATCGGCCGTCAGGGATTTATTTTCCTTCTTGTGCTGGCGGCGGCTTCCAGGCTGTTCGGATATTACGGGATACTTGCCTCTCAGGCCGTTGCCGATGTGATCAGCGTGGTGCTGGCAGCAGCTTTGTTTTACCGTAAAATTTATCGGGGATGGCGGTGAAAATTATGTAAATACGGGACTGTGGGAGCTTAATTGCCGGCGGCTGATCGTTCAGGATCCGGCGTGTTCTGCGTATAAAGGACATTTCCCCGGGAATCGGCGATTTTCAGAGGCTGTACGCACACATTCTTTTCCCACCTGGCTTCCGCAATAAAGAATTCCGTACCGGTTTCATCTGTAATTCGCATAGTATAGCCTTCCGCTGCCCGCGCGGCAGATTCCCCGTCCGTTTCAGGAAAAGAAATATCCGTGATATCCCCCTGAAATCCAACGGAATCCAGCAAGTCCATCAGGGTTTCGCAGCTTTCTTTTCGGGCAGCGTCATAAAATTTCTCCTGCAGACAGGCGATGCTGTATCCCGTATACCCTTTTCCTGGATAAGATACATCCCGGGCTGCCGCTGGTGCTGGCCATTGACCTGGGAACCTTTGCCTTTGGTTTTCTGACGCTGCTTTTCCTGGTAAAGATACCGGATTCCACCGGCAAAAAGAATAGGATTTCCTTTCATGAGGTTTGCGGCGGCGCGGCGGAAGGGCTTCATTTTCTTCAAAAAGAACGGGAAATTTTTCTGTTGCTGGCGCTGTACAGCGTGCTGGAATTCGCGGGCGCCATTTCGTTTGACAGCATGTATTCCCCGTTGATTCTTGCCAGGACGGGAAATGATCAGCTGGCGGTGGGGATTGTTTCCTCCTTTATGGCGGCGGGCTGCGTGGCCGCCAGTCTGCTTTTGACCTTCACAAAACAGAGAAAGAATAAGCTTTCTGCCATGTATCTGGGAAGCTTTCTGTGCCTTGCGGGAATCGCTCTTTTCGGCACGGGAAGATCTCTGACTGCCGGGTGCCTGATCGTGTTCGTGGGGTGTTTCGGTTCGCCCATTTACCAGACGTATCAGTCGGTGATTCTGCGGGAAAAGGTGGATGTGACGATGCAGGGCAGGATTTTCTCCCTGCAGGGTATGGTGACAGGAATCCTGACCCCGCTGGGCTATGTGGCGGGGGCCCTGCTGGCGGACAAGGTGTTTGAACCGTTTATGCGGGGAAGCGGCAGAAAAATTAAATTGCTGGTCTGGCTGGTGGGAGAAGGAGAGGGCCCGGTATGGGATTGATCTTCCTGGCGGCAGGACTGCTGGGGATGATTGTGTTGGCGGTGCTGGGAAGACGGCTGAAGGAAATGAGGTGATTCTTATCGAAACAATCGAAGTATACTGCCAGGGAAAATATTCAGAAGAGCGGTGTGAAGATGCCTGGCTGGTGACGGAAGATTTAGCGGCGGTCATCGACGGGGTTACTGCAAAAGGCAGGTTTACTTATGAAGGGAAAACCACGGGCAGGCTGGCGGCAGAGCTGGTGTACGATGTTCTGGAAAATCTGGACCGCACCGCTGATTTTGCCGGTTTTCTGGAGGCGGTAAACCGCAGAATGGAAGCTTTCTATGAAAATGTGGATTTTCCGGAATCCCGGAGAGAAAAGGGATTACAGGCTGTCTGCGCGGTGTACTCAGATTTGAGCAGAGAAATCTGGCTGATCGGAGACTGCCAGGCCGCTGTGGACGGGGTGGTATATGCCAGCCCGAAGAGAAGTGACCAGGTGCTGGCAGGATTGAGAAGTCTGGCAATTCATCTTCTAATGGAGGAAAAGATGGAACCGGAACAGGCACAGAAAGAAGCCCGCAGGCTGATTGAACCGTGGATTCTGAAAGCGACGGCATACGCAAACCGGGAAGACAGCCCTTACGGATATGCGGTTCTAAATGGAGAAAAGATCCCGGAATCGCTGATCCGCAGAATCCCGCTGGATGACGGCTCCCATGAAATTATCCTGGCCAGCGACGGATATCCCCGGATCAAAGGAACGCTGAAAGGAACGGAAGAATATCTCCGGCAGGTTTTGAAGGATGATCCGGCCTGCTGCACACGGTTCTGCTCTACAAAAGGAAAACTGGAAGGTCAGTCCAGCTTCGATGACCAGACGTATCTCCGTTTCCGCGTCAATCCTATGTAATTTAACAGAATAAATTAATGTTATAGGAAAAGACGCATGGAGGCAGAGAATGGAATCAATCTGGAAAAAAACATATGAGAGAAAGAGAGGAAAAAAAGCCGTTATTGTTTCTCAATTGTCCAAAGAAAAAAGAATGACAGGAAATAACCGGAATGTTATAATATTTCCATGAATAAAGATAATGGTTTCAAAACAGGATTCGATACAGAAAATAAGCAAGTTTATCATGGAGGATGTGATACATATGAGGGCACTTGTCTATAGAGGAAACGGGGAGCTGGCGCTGGAGGATCGTCCGGTGCCTGTGCTTCGGGACGAGAAGGACGCGATTGTGGAGGTGACCCTGACCACCATCTGTTCCAGTGACATTCATATCCGGCGCGGCGCGGTGCCCAGGGCTGTACCGGGGACGATTCTGGGGCATGAATTTGTGGGAAGGGTGGTGCAGATTGGAAACGCTGTGAAAAAGGTGAAGCCCGGCGACCGGGTGGCGGTGAATGTGGAGACGTTCTGCGGGGAATGTTTTTTCTGCAGGCGGGGATACGTCAATAACTGTACCGACGCGCACGGCGGCTGGGCGCTGGGCTGCCGCATCGACGGAGGGCAGGCGGAATATGTCCGGATTCCCTTTGCAGACAATGGTCTGACGGTGATACCAGATTCGGTGACGGATGAACAGGCGCTTTTTGTGGGAGACATTCTTTCCACCGGGTTCTGGGCGGCCAGAATCGGGGAAATTTCCCCGGCGGATACGGTGGCGGTGATCGGCGCCGGTCCCACAGGGCTTTGTACCATGCTCTGTGCCAGACTGTATACGCCGGCCAGAATTATCGCTGTGGATACCGATGAATTTCGGTTAAATCTGGCGCTTGCCCGGGGACTGGCGGATGTGGGGCTGGTGCCTGGAAGGGACGATATTGAGGGAGCGATCCGGAAGCTGACCCAGGGAAGAGGGGCGGATACCGTGCTGGAAGTGGCGGGCGGCGCAGACACCTTTCAGACGGCATGGAAGATTGCCAGACCTAATGCGGTGGTGGTGGTCGTAGCCATGTATGAGGAGGCCCAGCCGCTGCCGCTGCCGGAGATGTATGGAAAGAACCTCATTTTTAAAACCGGTGGTGTGGACGGCTGTTATTGCCAGGAGATTATGGATCTTATCGCCTGTGGAAAACTGAATACGGATTTCCTCATTACCCACCGGTGCGGACTGGATCAGATACTGGACGCCTACGAAATCTTTGAGAAGAAAAAAGATCATGTGATCAAGTTTGCGGTGCGGCCATAGAAAAGAAGGGAGAAATCTCATGAAAAAGACATTTCGGACGGCGGAGGAGGAAATCGGGACAGTGACGCCTTTGTTTCTCTTCTCCGTACTCTGGTATTTGTCCTTGCTGCGTGCCATGACAGAGGGAGGATTTCAGCCGATGCTGATTCCTTTTCTTGCGGCGGGGCTTCTGCCGCTGGTGAGCGCTGTCAATGAAATCCGGCGGGCCATGTTTTACCGGAAGCAGCGGGCGGACGCCATTGCCTGGGGACATTCGGAGACCGGACGGATCCGCGGGGTGACCCGGCAGGATGTACCGTATTATTCCGGAAAAAACAGGACGCTGCGGTACCGCAGAACTTACTGCCTGCAGGTGGATATCATGGATTCCTCCACAGGCGTGGTACATACCATCGAAAGCGGAGGCTACCGGAAGCCGGTGCACCGGTATCTGGCCTCGGACCGGGTGCGGGTTTATACGGACAGAACCGGATGGAAATATTATCTGGAAGAATTTCATCTGAAGAAACACAAAAAGGATCCGGGGATCTTTGACCAGCAGATGCCGGCAGAGTTTGAGGAAATGTCTTTCGGAGGCGGAAGACTGATACAGATTATTTTTATCATTGTGATTGTCGGCATGATCTGGAGTATGATTTTTTCCAGATAATTTTATCGTTCCTTTAATTGCAGGAGTGACGCGAAATGAAAATGAAATTTGACCATGTGGACGCGGGCCGCCCTTTTGACTGGGGCAGAACTTCCGAGGATTATGCCCGTTACCGGGATATCTATCCCCCGGTATTTTATGAGAAAATCCTGAACAGGAATCTTTGCCAGAAAGGACAGCGGGTGCTGGATCTGGCCACGGGAACCGGGGTTCTTCCCAGAAATCTGTATGCTCAGGGCGCCCGATGGACAGGAACGGATATCTCTGCGGAGCAGATCGCCCAGGCGAAACGATTGTCCCGGGCGCAGAACATGGATATTGAATACCTGGTGTCTGCGGCGGAAGAACTGGAATTTCCGCCAGATACCTTTGATGTGGTTACCGCCTGCCAGTGCTACTGGTATTTTGATTTCGGCAGGCTGCTGCCAGGACTGCGCCGGATGATGAAGGCGGACGGCAGTTTTCTTCTTCTGTATATGGCCTGGCTGCCCTATGAGGACCCCATCGCCAGAGCCAGTGAGGAGTTGGTTCTCCGTTACAGTCCCTCGTGGACAGGAGCCGGAGAAACCATGCATCCTATTCCCGTACCGGAATCCGGCATGGAAGGTTTTGAAGCGGTTTACCATGAGGAGTACCGGGTGGATGTGTCTTTCACCAGGGAAAGCTGGACGGACGGATGAAAGCCTGCCGGGGCGTGGGGGCGTCGCTGTCGCCGGATGAGATCCGGCAGTGGGAGAAGGAGCATAAAAAACTGTTGGATGAAATTGCTCCGGAAAGCTTTCAGATCCGGCATTTTGTCTCTATGCTGGAGCTGAAAAAAAGACAGTAAAGTAAGACAGGGAGGGATTTTTGTGAGACGGGTCGTGGATAAAACCGCCGTTTTTGAGAGTATACCGGTGAAGAAAGCGGTATGCATGCAGATTATACCGGCCATTGCCAGTCAGATGATTGCATTGATCTATAATCTGGCGGATACCTATTTTGTGGGAATGCTCAACGAGCCCAACCAGACGGCTGCGGTGACTGTGGTGTATTCTTCTTTCGTAATGCTGACGGCGATTTCCAATCTGTTCGGCGTGGGCGGAGCCAGCGCCCTTTCCCGGGCTCTGGGGAAAAAGCAGGAAGAGGACGCCAGAAATATCGCTGCGGTCTCCTTCTGGGGCGGCCTGGGATGCGCGGTGCTTTTCTCGCTGCTGTTTCTGGTATTTGCCCGGCCGGTGCTGGTTCTGTGCGGAGCCACACCGGATGTCTATGAGATCGCTTATGGATATGCGCTGTGGGTAGTGGTAATCGGCGGTCCGGGTACCATACTGAATACGCTTCTGGCCAACCTGGTGCGGGCGGAGGGAAGCGCCGCCACCGCCTCCGTAGGTGTGTCTTTGGGAGGAATTCTGAATATCCTGCTGGATCCTTTCTTCGTTCTGCCGCAGTTTCTGGGAATGGGCGCTGTGGGAGCGGGAATCGCCACGGCACTTTCCAATCTGGCGGCCACGGTATTTTTCCTGATATACATAGTGGCAAGAAGGGGCGGCAGTTCTGTAAGTATCCGTCCGGCCAGACTGCGGTACGCAGGCAGGTATATCCGCAACATCCTGGCGGTGGGATTTCCCTCCGCAATACAGTATGCCCTGACGGTGGTGGCCATCGCGGCACAATCCAGATTTGTGTCCCAATATTCCACGGAAGCCATGGCAGGTCTGGGAATTGTGAAAAAGCTGGATCAGCTGCCGCTGTACTTTTCCATCGGTGTGGCCAACGGTCTGCTGCCGCTGCTGGCATATAATTACTCCTCGGGAAATCAGGAGCGGAGAAGAAGGGCTTTCCGGTTTGGATGCCTGGTATCCTTCTCTTTTGCCATGCTCTGCCTGGTGGTTTATGAGATTTTTGCCCCGCAGCTCTCTTCCCTGTTCATCAGCGATCCGGTGACCATTGATTACAGTGCGGGCTTTCTTCGCAGGATGGTCACGGCCATGCCCATGATGTCGGTTTGCTATCCGATGATCATTCAATTTCAGGCCATGGGCAAATCCAGGGAGTCTCTGATCTGCTCCATTCTCAGAAAGGGTGTGCTGGATATTCCGCTGCTGTTTCTCATGAACGGAATTTTCGGACTGTATGGCTGTATGTGGGTGCAGCCCATCGTGGATACCATCTCTCTGATTGCGGCGAGCGGATTTTACAGGAGACTGCGGCGGACGGAAGGAATCTGAGGCGAATGAAATCCCGAAAGTTTTTTTGTGGCCATGCAGCTAAATAGTTGAAATGCTAAAGGATACTTTTATGGCCATGCGGCCAGATATGGGAAAGGAGAAACATGAAGTATCAGGATATCAATGCGGCCACCATTGACCGGTGGATCGAAGAAGGATGGGAGTGGGGGATTCCCATTTCTCATGAGACGTATGTGAACGCCGCGAACGGAGAATGGGATGTGGTGCTGACACCTACCCGGCCGGTTCCCCATGAATGGTTTGGCAGTCTGGCAGGAAAGAAGGTACTGGGACTGGCCAGCGGCGGCGGACAGCAGATCCCCATTTTTGCCGCGTTGGGTGCGGAGTGCACGGTGCTGGATTATTCCGAAAAGCAGCTGGAGAGCGAGCGGATGGTGGCAGAAAGGGAGGGGTATCCGGTGAATCTGGTGCGGGCGGATATGACGAAGCCGCTGCCTTTTGCGGACGAATCTTTTGACCTGATTTTTCATCCGGTTTCCAACTGTTATGTGGAGGAGGTCCGGCCCATTTTCCGGGAGTGCTT
>DVIN01000074.1 GCA_018711275.1 Candidatus Pullilachnospira intestinigallinarum | reverse complement strand
CTCGTCGAAGACGAACACGGAATCCGACTGGGCCTTTCCCATTTCGCTGGCAAGCTTCAGACGCTGCGCCTCCCCGCCGGAAAGGCCGGGCGTTTCCTCTCCCAGCGTCAGATAACCAAGGCCCAGATCCTTAAGAACCTGCAGGCGCTGATGCACCAGCTTCAGGCTTTCGCAGGCCTTCAGAGCCGTGTTCACATCCATCGCCATCAGCTCCGGAAGCGACCAGGCCTGCCCCTCTTTCTTCTCATACTTCACCCGTTCTGCTTCTTTCGCGTAGCGGGAGCCGCGGCACTGGGGACAGGGAATGTCCACATCCGGCAGAAACTGTACGTCCAGGCTGATCTCTCCGGTCCCGTCGCAGACCGGGCAGCGCAGCTTTCCGGTGTTATAGGAAAAATCTCCGGCCTTATAGCCCAGCCGCTTCGCGTCCGGCGTCCGGGCAAATATTTTGCGCAGCTCATCATGGACGTTGGCATAGGTGGCCACAGTGGAACGCATGTTGATGCCGATGGGCGCGGCGTCGATCAGCTTCACCTGCCGGATGCCCGCGCTGTCCACGGAGCGAACATGGCCTGGCAGCTTCTTTCCCTGAATGGAAGCCTCCAGGCCAGGAATCAGGCTCTCCAGAATCAGGGTGGTCTTTCCGGAACCGGATACTCCGGTCACCACGGTCAGCTTTCCCTTCGGGATCTCCGCCTGCAGCGGCTGCACGGTATGGATGGGGCCGGTGGAAAGGCGGATGGTTCCTGCCATAAACAGGGCGCTTTTCTGAGGACTGCCCTTTTCAGGCTCCGGCTGATTCCGTAAGCCTGGCACATCGGACGCTCTCCGCTCCTTTTCTCTGTTCTCCCTCTCCAGGAAAGGTTCCAGAAATGGCCCGATCATGGAACCGGGATTTTGGGAAAGCTCTTCCGGACTTCCCTGCGCGATCACCCGGCCGCCGGCGGCTCCGGCTCCCGGCCCCATTTCGATGATCCAGTCCGCCTCCGTGAGAATCTGCGTATCGTGATCCACCAGCACCACAGAATTTCCGTCGGCAATCAGATCCTTCATCACGCCGGTCAGCCCCACGATATTGGAGGGATGCAGACCGATGGAAGGCTCATCCAGCACATACAGGACGCCCGTGGTGCGGTTCCGGACAGCTCTTGCCAGCTGCATCCGCTGCCTCTCTCCGGTGGACAGAGTGGATGCAGCACGGTCCAGCGTCAGATAGCCGAGCCCCAGATCCAGAAGCCGTTTTGCCGCGGTCCGGAAGGATTCGCAGATGCTCTCCGCCATGGGACGCATCTCCTCCGGCAGGCTCTCAGGCACGCCGTCCACCCAGTCTGCCGCTGCGGAAAGGGTCATCTGGCAGGCCTCCGCCAGGGAAATGCCCCGCAGCCTCGGCGCCCTTGCCGCTTCCGACAGTCTGGAACCGCCGCAGTCCGGACACACATCCTGCTTCAGAAATTTCTCCACCCGCTTCATGCCCTTTTCATCCTTTACCTTTGCCAGGGCATTTTCCACCGTATAGACCGCGTTGAAATAGGTGAAGTCCAGCTCTCCCGCCTGATTGGTGTTTTTGGAATGATATAAAATGTGCTTTTTCTCCGCAGGGCCGTTGAAGACGATGTCCTTCTCCCGTTCCGTCAGCTCCCGGAAGGGCACGTCGGTGCGCACGCCCATCTCGCGGCAGACGTCGGTCATCAGAGACCACATCAGGCTGTTCCAGGGAGCCACCGCGCCTTCGTCGATGGTCAGGGAATCATCCGGCACCAGCGTATCCCTGTCCACCGTGCGCACGATTCCCGTCCCGTCACAGGTACGGCAGGCTCCCTGACTGTTGAAGGCAAGCTCCTCCGCAGAGGGAGCATAGAATTTTTCACCGCATTCCGGGCAGGTCAATTCCTGTCCCGCCGCCACCAGCAGTGTGGGCGCAAGATAGTGTCCGTTCGGGCATCGGTGGCTTGCCAGCCTGGAAAACATCAGCCGCAGGCTGTTTAACAGCTCCGTTCCCGTTCCGAAGGTGCTCCGGATGCCGGGAATGCCTGGCCGCTGATGGAGAGCCAGGGCCGCCGGGACGTAACGCACCTCGTCCACCTGGGCCTTTGCCGCCTGGGTCATCCTCCTTCTGGTATAGGTGGAAAGGGCGTCCAGATACCGCCTGGAGCCCTCCGCATACAGCACGCCCAGCGCCAGCGACGATTTTCCGGAGCCCGATACTCCCGCGATTCCCACGATCCGGTTTAACGGCACGTCCACATCGACATTTTTCAGGTTGTGCACCCTCGCACCACGGATCTGGATGGCGCGGATGGATGATTCCTCTTGCTTTTTTGTCATCTTGATATTCTCTCTTTTCTTTCCTGTCCCAGGAAAAATTCTTCACAAGTCCAATAATTACAAAATTTTCAAAGTTATGGCCACTGGCAGCGCCAGATATGGCCAAACACATCCACCACCTCATTTTTCGACAGGCTGTACAGTTCAATAGTACCATTCTCCCGGCAAGATTCTGCTTAAGGGTACCTGACTCCCCTTTACATGATTTTTCCTTTGAGCGCCAGAGCTCCGAATGCCGCTCCAACAGCCAGCGCCATGAGGTGGATGATAAGTGTGGAAGCATTTCCGGAAAAAAAGGGAAGATTGCCTAAAACAGCATAACCGACAATCCAGTTTCCGTACCATGTCCCCAGTTGAAATCTCGGAAGCGATTTTCGCATAAACTGTGAAATGAAGATAAAACCGATCAGTGCAAAGACAACCGGAGAACCACCTATTATCCTTGTTCCATAAGGACTTACAAAAGAAAACCACATTTGCTTTTTGCTTTTATTTTCATTGCAACCCAACTCTCATGCAAATATTAGCAGCCTTATTATATGATCATTTCATTCATTTTTCCACCTGATTTTATCCCGCACCGCACAAAAAGCATTCAGGCGGTCCCAATGGAACTGCACGAAAAAATCATCTTTTACTTTTTAGGCCGTCAGTCCCAAATCCAGCTTCGCCAGCCAACTGTCAATCTCTCCCACTGTACGGATCCGCTGTTCACCGTACACTGCAAGACCTTTGCTGGAATCAAGGAATATGGGCATAGTCTCGGAAATATAATCACAGGAATCATGCTTCTTTTCATAAAGATCTCCTTTCATATCATGATGCTGTGATTATATCTGCCTTTGGTGACCCGGACACAGCGATTGATAACGCCGGCGGCTTCCAGCCACTGAAGCGGCATTTCGTAATCATGAGCACGCGCCCCGGATTTAATCACCCGATACTGAAATTTGTGATTTTCTTTGGACAGCTGTGCAGGAATGCTTCCCCAGTCCGCCATGATCCTGACCGTCTCCTGCGGCGCCGCATATTTTTCCATATCCGCGATATAAGCGTCATTCAACGCTTCCTGAGATGCAAGCACGAAATTGAAATTCCGCGTTTCCACAAAAGTGTGTACGGACTGCGGTATGCCTCCCGTCACAGGATATTCCCGGTAGCACGACAGCGCGTGGGGAAGTCCGTCCATGAAGCCGATGGGAAGGACCGCGATCTTTCGTTTTCGCTTCTCCTTTCGCTCGTGACATTTAATTCTCCAATCTGACTGTAAACATTAATCGCATCCAGAATATGGAACTGTTCTGTCTGGTGTGTTCCCTTTGCTTTGGCTGTTACGAGAATATATTCCCTGCCTCCTACTTCCGCCAGACTCGCAAGGCACAATCCCGCTTCCTCCGTATATCCGGTTTTACCGCCGATAATTTTGCCGCCGATGACTTCGGCATTGTCCATATACTTAAACATGGTGCTGTGAAAGGTGATACCGTCCGGATGCAGATTCGTGGGCTGTGTGGTGTAGCAGCTGCTGGAAAATGCCTGGCGAAAAACTTCATACTGCAAAGCATATCTCAGAAGAACGGAAATATCCTTTACGGTGGAATAATGGTCCGGATCGTGTAATCCGGTCACATTGCAAAAATGAGTACCGCTCATTCCCATTGCTGCCGCTTTTTCATTCATCATATCGACAAATGCTTCTTCCGAGCCCGCGATCCTGTCAGCGAATGCTACACAGCACTCAGCTCCGGACGGAAGCAGGATGCCATAAAGCAGATCTTTTAGAGTAACCTCCTCACCGGGCTGAAATCCGGCCATGGAAGCATTTCCCGCATATAACGGCTCAAAAATCTCATATGGCAGTGTGACTGTCTGATTCATATCGTCTGTATTTTCAATCGCCAGCAGAGCTGTCATGATTTTTGTCAGGGAAGCGGGATATATTTTGTCCTCGCCGTTATGCTCCGCAAGAACCTTTCCGGAATCCAGTTCAACCAGTATTGCATACGGACTGTACAGATGTTCCAGATCGACGTTGATTTCCGGGCAAACATGATTTTCAGAATCAGGCACCACGCTTTCGCTGTACCCATTTTCTGCAGCTGTCCGCAGTTTTGTTGATGTCTCCGGATCATTTGCAAAAAAGAGAATGATCAGGATAGCGACAAAGCAGACAACAGAGATTTCTGCCATCAGAAATACTGCTTCTGTCAAAACATGCTTTTTCCGGCGTTTTCGTCTTTTCCTGCAATGCTGGCGTAATCTGACATTTCTTCCTGTATTTTCCATATTGATCACCATTCCGGAGTGTTTTTTATCATTTTTTATACGACAGGAATTTTCAATTCTTTGTATAAAGAGGCTCCTGTTCTGTATTCATTCTACCGGACAGGAGTCTTGCGTACTTTAATATTTGGTTGTTTAAATCCTAAGAAAAAGCTAAGAAAATATAGAGGCTCTACTGATCGTACAGGGGAAGCGACACACAGAAAACCGTTTTTTCATCCTTGCTCACCGCAGTTATGGAGCCGCCATGCAAAGTGATGATTTCCTTTGCAATCGCAAGCCCCAGTCCAGCACCGCCCGTGTTGGTTGCGCGCGCTTCATCCAGGCGGAAAAATTTTTCAAAAATGGAATCCAGCTTATGCGGCGGGATGGTTTTTCCCTTATTCTGAAAATAAATCCTTATTTCAGTATCATTCTGCTCCGTCCAAAGCAGAATTCCGGAACCCGGATAGCTGTATGCGATGGCATTTTTAAGGATATTGTTGAATACCCGGGCCAGTTTTTCCGCGTCTCCAAAGACGATTGTATTTTCCTCCACATTCAGTTCAATACAGTTTCCATGCTTTTGCAACAACGGATAAAATTCATCCGTCATCTGCACAAGCATATAATACAGATCGATGGTTTCCTTCTCTATTTTGATCTGCTGCAGATTGTATCTGGTAATTTCAAAAAATTCATTGATCAGGCTTTCCAGACGGCAGGCCTTATCCAGAGTGATGTGCACGTACCTTGTTCTTTGCTGTACAGGCATATCAGGAGCCTCGTCCAGGAGGCTCAGGTAACCGATGACTGAAGTCAGAGGTGTCTTCAAATCATGTGCCAGGTACGTGATCAGATCATTTTTTCCTGCGGTTTCTTCCTTCAGCCGCTGCTCATGCCTCTGCATGGCAGATTTGATCTCCGTCATCTGCGCAGAGATTTCTGCATACTCTTTTGGAAATATATTTGCAGCGTCCGTATCCGTATTCATGAATCTTTGTATCATCCGGGAAACCGCGGTAACAGACCGTTTTTCTCTCGAACGGGAATAAAAATGTGCCACAGTCAGTACAATTGCAATCCATGCGGTTACGCTTACGACAAGAACCTGTAAAAGCAATTCCTTTATCTTGGGATAGTTCAGCCTTCGCTCCGGTGCATTCTGTACAGGGAGGCCCGTAAGATCTTTTTCTATCGTTATTATATAGTTTTCATCAAACCAGTTCACAAAAGAACCATTCAAAGTATCATCTATCAGATAATACAGGGCAAAACACAGCATGACGCATACGGCAAAAATGAAAATCACACCAGACAGTTTCAGTAATTTACTTTTCAATTTTATATCCGCACCCCCAAACGGTTTTGATATACTTAGGTTTTTCAAAGGAGTCTCCCATTTTTTCCCTCAGATGCCGGATGTGAACGGTAATAGTGTTATTGCTTTTGCTGAAATATTCATCCTTCCATATCTGATGAAATAATTCTTCCGCGCTGACCACATTTCCTATATTCCGGCAGAGAATCTGAAGAATCGAAAATTCGGTAGGCGTAAGGGAAAGGGGCTTTTCATTCAGCGTACATTCATGCGTTTTAATATTCAGAACAAGGCCGGAATGTATGATTATATCCTTTTCATCTTCATTTATCGGACCATTATACCGTTTATACCTTCGCGGCTGTGCCTTTACGCGGGCAACCAGTTCCAGAGGGAGAAAGGGCTTTGTGATATAATCGTCTGCCCCCAATGTAAGACCTGTGATTTTGTCGGTTTCCTCTCCCTTCGCCGTCAGCATGATAACCGGATACTGATATTTTTCCCGTATTTTCCGGCAAAGCTGAAACCCATTCATATCCGGCAGCATAACGTCCAGAATTGCCAGATCCAGGGCCTCTGACTGAATACATTTCAGTGCGTCAGCGGCATTATAAAACTGAAACACAACGAAATTTTCGTTTTGAAGATAAAGGGAAACCAGGTTTGCAATTTCCGGCTCATCATCAACTACCAGTATCTTATCCACCATGAGAACACTCCATTCCGGAGCGTAGCAAAGCTCGCTTTGCCGCGACGGGGCGAAGAGAAATCTCGAATGCGATTTCCCGGATGCCTAAAAGCAATTTGTGACGCTCCGGCACAAATTGCCGTGCAGACAATAAGCCATCGGCCTCATTGTCTGCACTCTCTTTCTCCAAAAATAGATGCTGTTTACAGCATAGCAGATAAGATAAAAATCTTTCATAGGATTTCAATAAGAAAATATTAAGATTTT
>DVIN01000073.1 GCA_018711275.1 Candidatus Pullilachnospira intestinigallinarum | reverse complement strand
TATTATACCTGTGCATAAGCGATTTCTGCGGAACCGCAGAAAGTCGCTGCACATCCGGCCGGAGGCGCCATGAGCGCGCAGCGATCATGGTATAATAGCCGCAGAGCGGCTATTATACCTGTGCATAAGCGGTTTCTGCGGAACCGCAGAAAGTCGCTGGGGAGGAGATATTATGGACAGAGATACAGGATATATTCATATTTACTGCGGCGATGGAAAGGGCAAGACAACCACAGGTATGGGGCTGTGCGCCAGAGCAGCCGGCTATGGCCTTCGGGTACTGATTTATCAGTTTATGAAAGACAATTCCACCAGCGAGCGGAAACTCCTGGAACTTTCGCCCAACATCACTTTTGTGGACGGCCTGGCCAGCGAAAAGTTCAGTTTTCAGATGACGGACCAGGAAAAAGAGGAAAGAAAAAACTACTACCGGCAGCAGTTTGAACGGGTCACACAGAAAGCGGCCGGTGAAAAGTATGATGTTCTGTTTCTGGATGAGCTGATTTATACCATTGGCGCGGGCCTTTTTGACGAAGATCTGCTGGTGGATTATCTGGATCATAAACCTGCCGGTCTTGAGGTGATCCTCACCGGACAGAATCCCGGCAGCCGGCTGGTGGAAAGAGCGGATTATGTCTCAGAGATCAGAAAAATCAAGCATCCTTTTGACAGAGGTCTTCCCGCCCGACCCGGAATCGAAAAGTAGACAGCAATACCTTTATGGCCATTCGGCCGGTTTTAAGGAAACCCTGAAGGATACCTTTATGGCCATTCGGCCGGTTTTAAGGAAAGTGAAGTGATTTTATGGAACCTATGGATTTTACGGAAAAGGATCTGGCTGAGGTGGACAACTGGGAAACCCTGATGTTTCTCTACGACGCCGCGCTCCGTCAGGTTTCCACGAAGATTGATATTCTCAATGAGGAGTTCATCCATATTCACAAGCGAACTCCCATCGAACATGTCAAATCCCGTATTAAAGAGCCTCAGAGCATTGTCAAAAAGCTGAAACGCCAGGGGCATGAGGTAACGCTGGCGAATATGCTGAAATACATCAAAGATATCGCCGGTATCCGGATTATCTGCTCGTTTACCTCGGACATTTACCGGATCGCAGATCTGATTGCACGGCAGACAGATCTGAAGGTTCTGGAACTGACGGATTATCTGGCGCATCCAAAGCCCAGCGGCTACCGCAGCTACCATATGCTGGTGTCCGTACCCGTATATCTTTCGGACGGTGTGGTGGATACCAAGGTGGAGATCCAGATCCGTACCATCGCTCAGGATTTCTGGGCCAGCCTGGAACATAAGATCTACTATAAATTCGAGGGGGACGGTCCGGATTTCATCAGCAGAGATCTCCGGGCCTGCGCCCAGATTGTGGCAGAGCTGGATGAAAAGATGCTGTCTCTCAATGAGGCCATTCAGAAATGCTCCCCGGAAAACGCATAAACAAATGGCTCGCTGCGCGAACTTTCTATTTTCATACAGAAATCGGAGAGAATCTTCTGCTTCCGCAGCATCTTCTCTCCGATTTTCCTGTTTTTTTAATAATTTTTCCACCAAAACGAGGAGTGCCCGCGACATCGGCTGCCGCGGGCAATTATTATGAAAAAATTTTAATGTGTAATGAACCCATTACAATACACAACTTCTTCATTCCTTTCGGAACTGATTATAGAATACCAGCATATTATGAACAAATCATGAACTTTTATTGAATTTATGGTTAATTTCTATAATTTATTATCCCATTTCCGCGCTTTCTTATGTATTTATACCCATTTATGCGAACTCCTGGGTTTTTCTTTCGTCCTTTTTCTCATTTTTCGTCATGATTCGCGGCTATTTTCTGTGCAGATCAACTGTTTGTCATTAAAACAGTCCGGAAATCGCATCCCAGAGACTCCCCAGCCAGTCAGCCAGTTTTCCCAAAAATCCCTTCACCTGCTCTTTGCTGATATGGATGTCCATACTTTCCAGCTTATCATACAGATCCGACGCCTGCTCCTTCAATGCATCCACATCCAGATCCAGATCACTGATTTTTTCCATCAGCGAGGCAATCTGCGCTCTGTCATCATCCGACAGTTGAATCTCCAGCTGCTGAGCGGTGTCATCAATAATTGCCTCGATCTCCTGCGGGCTGTCCGCCTCCTGGGCCACCACCGTATCCTTGACCGCGCCAATCAAAGCTTCCGCCTTATCCTGGTCTCCCAGTGTTTCTCCCAGTTCACTGGTAGTCACCAGCTCATCTGTGGCGGCATCTGCATTTTCCGGCGCCACCTCTTCGCCGGTCATCGCCCCATAGGCTTTCATCGCTCCCACCAGAGCCGCCGTCCCCGAAATATTGGTGGGGCCCGCCACCCGCACCTGGGCGTCCTGCAGTCCCGCCGTGGCCAGGGCATTCTGATACATTCCCGTAGTACAATAAGTGATATTGCTGGTTCTCACCTGGATTCCCTCGCCGGCCGCCTGTTTCTCCACTACCACGGAAGACAGCGCCTTGGTCCCGATGACACTGGCATCCAGATAGGAATCCAGATATTCATGTTCCTCCTGATTCGTCACGGTAACCACCGTATAGTTCTCCAGATCCGCTTCCGTCACTCCCAGAAGATCCAGAACAGTAGCTCTCTGCTCCGCTGTCAGATCCGCCCCCAGCGCGATATACGGCGTATCCACAGCATCCGCCCGGGCTTTTTCCGGAAATACCGGTCCCGCTGCCAGCGTAAGCGCGGCAAGAAATACCGCCGTACCCTTTTTCCATTTCTCTTTATACATAACATCTGACTCCTTTCCTGTCGTAACCCGCGAACCGCAGTTCACTGTGATCCCGGTCTCCATCTCCTGATTCATCCGTAAGATCCGCTTTCCACGTCCCTGGCACGCTTCCTATGCTCCAAGGCGCTTGCGTTCATTATATCACAGTCCTGTTTTTCTGTCTGCCGGCATGGAGGAAAATTCATTCATTCTTAAGATATCGCAAAATCCTGGAATTTCTTTCTGAACTTCTTTTTCCCAATTCACAAATCTTTTGATATTCATTCATATTTTCTTTACAACTTGAACATGTTTCTCTCACATTTTATGGTTATACTAAGACCATAAAATAATTGATCACATTATTTTATAACTTTTCTTTTTCATATGTCGATAGAGATATCGACTCTCCTTCCTTTAAAAAATAAAAAAGAGTGTTGGCCCTGACGTGCGGTGTCATGGCCAACACTCTTTTTATGGTCTTTTTATTTCTTTCTCTTATCCCGAATGTTTCCCAGCGCATTGGAAAGTGCCGCGAACTGTTTGAGAGAAAGCGTCTCGCCCCGAATCGCCAAAGGCAGTCCGCATGCAGCCGCAGCCTCCTCAATCTCTTCCCTGGAAAAATCCAGCACCTGATCATTTTTCAATCCGTTCACCAGTGTCTTTCTCCTCTGATTAAAGGACGCACGGATGATTCCAAACAACAATGCTTCATCCTTCACCTCCACCGGGGGCCGTTTGTGCAGGGTCAGACGAATCACCGCGCTTCCCACCCCGGGTCTGGGCATAAAACAGTTGGGCGGAACATTGGCTGCAATATACGGTTCCGCATAATACTGTACCGCCAGTGACAATGCCCCGTAATCTTTCGTTCCCGGAGCCGCCTGCATTCTGGCGGCCACTTCTTTCTGCACCATCACCGTCATGGATGCTACCGGCGCATGGCTTTCCAACAGTCCCATAATAATGGGCGTGGTAATGTAGTAAGGCAGATTTGCCACCACCTTAATGGGGCGCCCTCCATTCTGCCGACGGGCCAGTTCCCCGATATCAACCTTCAGGATATCCTCGTTGAGTACGGTCACATTTTCAAAGCCATTCAGGGTATCTTCCAGAATGGGAATCAGGTTTCTGTCAATCTCCACCGCGCACACCTTTCCCGCCGCGCAGGAGAGATACTGGGTCATGGTTCCAATGCCCGGGCCGATTTCCAGCACATAATCCTCCTTCGTGATTTCCGCGGCCCGGATGATTTTTTCCAGCACATGCGGATCTATAAGAAAATTCTGTCCAAATTTCTTCTGAAATGTAAAATGATATTTCTGAAGAACGGCAATGGTTTCCTGGGGATTTCCCAAAAACGGCTTTTTTTCTTCACTCATACCTTATCCTCTCTCATGAATCAAAAGGGCACGGCCTTGGCCATGCCCTTCTTTCCTTCTGTTTCAAATATTACAGATTGAAATCCTTCTCATACAGGTAGATCCTGCCTTCCTCGTCCGTATGGCGTTTGGAAATCTTTCTTCCCAGTTTCAGACCGCCCCCGGCCCTGCGAATAGCACCGTCCACCATCTCTTTTACTTTTCCCACCGTGATGGGCTCATCCTCTCTCTGATTGTTTCCGATCAGTGTGTAGAGCGCCAGAACACCCATCTCATCCATCCGGTAGCCGTTTTCCCTCGCGTAAGTTCTGGCAAAGGTCACCAGTTCGTCATTGGTAAATACCGGAATGGAAATCACCGTGGCAAACTTTTCGGCAAACTCCGGATATTCCGATAACAGTCTCCGCATGCTGGTCTTGTCATCCTCAATAATTACAATCAGGCTGTCCGTCCGGAAATCCATAGCCCTGGAAAGTCTGTCGATGGTATCCGCCGACATATGGCCTGCCCGCTCAATCAGAAGAAATCCTCCTGACAGTTTGGCAACCACCCTGGCGGGATCCTTGCTGTTCATATCGGAAGCATCCAGCCGCGCGTATTTTGCTGCCGGAAGCCCCAGTTCCTTACAGAGAGCTTTCACCAGGCCGTCACTGAGCCGGCTCTTTCCGGTTCCGTGACTTCCCATGATCGCGATATTTCCCCGATGGGAAGTACGCTCTCCGGAATGACTGTAAGCACCGTTGATGGCGTCCAGAATCTGCTGATCCATACCCGGAATCTTGGCAAAGTAGGAAAACAGTTTTTTCTGCTGATCCGTCAGCCGGTCCGGACGGGTGGCATTCATGATCCGAATCCTTTTTTCCTCCGGCGTCTCACCCTCAGGAATCGATGACGGCATCTCCGGCTCCGCCTCAGCTTCTTCCAGAAGCATATCGATGTTCAGCTGCTCCTGCGCCTCTTCTTTTTCCTTATTGGCTTCCAGAACAATATTCAGATCTATGTCCGGAGTGAAATCCATCTCCTCATCACCGGAAGCGTCTTCCTGTTTTTCAGCAATATCCGCGACTTCCTCTGATTCGGATTCAGATTCTTCCGACTCCTCGTCAGCCTCTTCCGCATCATCGGAAACCTCTGCATAAGGTTCCTCGTAAACAACTTCGTCGGTGTCCTCTTCCCTGGAATCTTCCTCTTCCACAGGAACTTCTTCTATAATCTCTGTCTGTGAAAGTCCTTCCTCCAGCGCATCGTCCTGCTCTGTCACCGTTTTTGACGCTTCATCACCGAACAATTCTCTGGCAAGTTCATCATCCGAAATATCGGAACTTTCCTTTTTATCCTGTTCGCCCAACACAGCTCTCAGCTGCGCTTCGATATCCAGTTCCCCGGTATTTCCGGAAACCGCGGAGACAAAGGGATCTTCATCCGCTTCCGCTTCTTCTTCAGTCTCTTCGTCCTGAATCTCCACTTCCGCTTCTTCTTCAGCCTCTTCGTCCTGGATCTCCGCTTCCGCTGTTTCTTCTATTTCCTCAGCTTCCGGCTCAACGGATGCTTCCGCATCTTCTGTTTCTTCGGAAGGCTGCTCAATTCCCAGATCCAGGGATGCCTCAAAAGCCGCCATGGCTGCTTCTGCGTCATCATCTGTCTGCCCGTGGATATCGTCTTTTTCTTCTTCCGCAGGCGCTTCCCCGTCCGTCTCCGGATGCTCTTCCTCTTCGGTTTCTTCTTCTTTTTCCTCTGAAGGACCATCGTCCAGCTGATCCAGGCTGGCTGCAAAAGCTTCCATCGCCCGTTCCGCATCCAGGTCCGCGGCCTCCTCCGCATCGGATTCCTCTGCGGCAGCAGTATCTTCCTCCTGCTCTCCGGCTTCCTTCACCTCAACGGACGCATCGGTCTGTTCGTCATCTGCCTGCTCCGCTTCCTGCATAAATCCCTGCGCCGCCTGGGCAAGAGCCGCTTCGATATCTGAAAAATCTTCCGGATCCTGCTGTTCTTTTTCTTCGGAACCGGCATCCTTCTCCGGCTCCACACTCTCTTCCGGAACAGCCGTATCGGCAGATTCGGCGATTTTTTCTGAATTGACAGCCTCTTCCGCCTCAGCAGAATCTTCCGCGGCAAGGACTTCCTCCACCTCTTGACTTTCGGTTGATGCCGTTTCTTCCTCGACATCCGCGTTTTCTTCTGCCGTTTCAATTTTCTCCGGCGCGTCTTCTGTTTCCGGAACAGCCGCTTCCTCCGTCTGTTCCGCGTCAACCGGGAGGTCTGCGACTTCTGTCTCTGAAATCTCTTCCGGTTCTTTCTCCGATTTCACCGCGCCTATCGTCTCGGCAATCATGCTGGAGGTTTCTGCAAACAGCGCCTCCAGATCCACCTCATTGACACTGGTAATTTCTTTATCTTCCGGTTTCTCCGTCTTTTCTTTTACCGGGGGCTGGGGACGCTCTGTTCTGTGCGCAATGGCTTCTCCCTTCTCCCCGGAAATCTTATCTTCCGCAGCGGTTTCCGGTTTCAGATCCTTCACCTGGTAATCGCTGATATTTTCTTCTTCCTCCGGTATTTTCAAAGGTTCCGTACCGGCAGCTTTTCCCAGATTTTCCATGGACGCCACAGCTCTGTTTCTGTGAATACCGGACAGCACTTCCTGAAAGCTTTTAGCCAGCCGTTCCTGCAGCTGAACGCTGTTTTCACGGATCTTTCCCGCATCTACCTGAGGCGTCTGCGCCTGTACGGAATCTTCTGAATCCGTATCCGTCGAAACAGGCTCCTCTGCCTTCTTTTCTCCGACGGTATCATCAACCGCCGCATCCGCGCCTGCTTTTTCTGTATCTGTCTGCGAAGCTTCCGGTGCGGTCTCTGCTTTGGGAGCCGCCTCCACCGCCGCCGCGGCAGTATCCATAGCCAGCACCGGTCTGCCTTCAGCCGGTTTGTCAAGTACCTTCTCAGTCACCGCGGGCTCCGACGGTTTTGCGGCGGATTCCATACGTTTTCCGGATGTCGCCACTGCCTTCTCATACTTTTCTCTCTGAGAAACCGTCAGCGGAGTATACGTCATCTTCAGCTCCATGGCCTTGGTGACATACTTTCCTTCACCAAACCAGAGAATCAGATCATCGCAGGTCTCCACACACTTGTGTTCTTTTCCCGCACGTTTGTACAGCTTTGCCAGTTCGTAAACCCAGCGTTCTGTGTACTCGCGTTCCCGGTATTCCTCCAAAACCTGAATCTGATCCTCCAGAGGGGCATTCTGGGCTTTCAGAATCTTATATTTTAATATGTACTTAGAGGTATCGTTAGAGGCGGTCTCCAGATATTCATTATAATAACTGACAGCTTCGTCAGCTCTTCCCATCTTCAGGCACAGCTCCACCAGACGGTACAGGATCATCTTCCCCACGGAAGATCTCTTATAAGCCAGCTGCAGCATCTTCATGCTGTTCTCCAGCTTTCCGTTGACCTCGTAGATATCCGCAACCATGCAGAGTGTCCGAATACTCTTCACCCTCCGCCAGTCTATCGTATCTACAATCTGCAGGGCCCCTTCATAATCCTGCGCATCAACCAGATCATTAATTTCATCCAATTTCATGCGATACTCTGTCTTATCCACTCTGTACTCACCTCTGACTTGAAAATATCAGTTCCGCCCTTCGGCTTCACTGTCACATTACCCCATCATTTCTTCATTATAATCTTTTTTAGTGTACCATACCGTGTATGCCTTGTCAAAACAAAACTTCTGAAACTGAAGGAAGCAGCAAAGGCTGAGGCCGGAATGCCTGTGCCTTTGCTGCTTTTTTCTGTCCGCTCCAGGGCGGATCGGTACCTTATCCGATTCTCAGACGGAACTTCTGAATCTCCTTTTCGCTGCTGACTTTTTCAATCTCAGCGCCCAGGCTTCTCAGTTTTCCTTCAAAGTCCTCGTATCCTCTCTGGATATATACAATGTCGTCCACAATGGTGATGCCTTCGGCGGCCAGTCCCGCAATCACCAGGGCTGCACCCGCCCGCAGATCCGGGGCGCTGACTCTGGCTCCTGTCAGCTTGTCCACGCCGTCGATAATCGCTGTATTTCCTTCTACCTTTACACATGCCCCCATACGGGTCAGTTCATCCGCATATTTAAAACGGTTTTCAAATATGCTTTCCGTCACAATGCTGGTTCCCGATGCCAGCGCGAGCGTCACGGCAATCTGGGGCTGCATATCCGTGGGGTAACCGGGATAGGGCAGCGTCTTCACATGGGTTCTTCTCAGTCGCTTGGAAGAAATCACCCGCACGGCGTCATCAAATTCCTCCACCTCACAGCCGATCTCCTCCAGTTTGGCTGTGATGGCTTCCAGATGTTTGGGAATCACATTTTTCACCAGCACGTCTCCCCTGGTGGCCGCGGCGGCAAACATATAGGTTCCCGCTTCTATCATATCCGGCACAATGGGATAATCTGTGGCATGCAGCTGCTCTACTCCGCGGATCCTGATCACATCAGTTCCCGCTCCCTTGATGTTTGCGCCCATACTGTTGAGAAAGTTCGCGGTATCTACCACATGGGGTTCCTTTGCGGAGTTCTCAATAATGGTGCTTCCTCTGGCCATGGCAGCGGCCATCATAATATTGATGGTGGCTCCCACCGAAACCGTATCCATAAAAATGTGGCAGCCTCTCAGCCCATCCGGTGCTGTAGCGACAATAGCGCCGTTCTTAATCTCCACCGTAGCTCCCAGGGCACGGAATCCTTTCAGGTGCAGGTCAATGGGACGGCTTCCGATATTGCAGCCTCCCGGCAGCGGCACTTCCGCCTTTTTATATTTTCCAAGCAACGCTCCAAGAAGATAGTAGGAAGCGCGAATCTTCTTAATGTATTCATAATCCACACTGATATCGCCGATTGTGGAACCATTAATTCTGACCGTATGACGGTCCTCCCTCTCCACGGTGGCTCCGATTTCCTGGATCGCCTCCAGCAGAACGTTGATATCTCTAACGTCCGGCAGATTCTCAATGCGTACTGTGTCATCCGTCATAATGGCAGCGGCAAGAATTGCCAGCGCAGCATTCTTTGCCCCTCCGATCTCCACTTCTCCGACCAGCGGGTTGCCGCCTTTTATAATATATTGTTCCATAGTCCACCTCTATGCTTTATACTCAGCCAATGTGAGTCCGGTGCCTGTAATTACTTCTATTCGTATACCTATGTTATACCAAATGATACTTTTTGTAAACAAAAATTAAGAATTCCTTACACTTCGCTTCACATTGTCCCTCTATATTTTCTGATTTTTTTACAAAACTTTTACAATCGCCTGTAAAGTTTCTTCTATCCCCTTATTTTCCTCGTCAACTATGAGATCTGCGTACTTCTCATACAATTTTGTCCGTTCTTCGTATAAATCCTTCAGCGTCTGTCCTTCCCGCAGCACCACCCCTCTGTTTTTCAGATTTCCAAGCCTCTTTTCCAGTTCTTCATAGGATAATCTCAGGTAGATTACCGTGGCAATATGTTTCAGATGGTTCATGGCTTCTTCCCCATATACCACGCTTCCCCCCGTGGCCACCACTGTTCTGTCGGCTTCTATGGAGGCGTTCACCTGGTTTTCGATTTCAATGAAACCATCCACACCTTCCTGCTCGATAATCTCCTTCAGCAGACGGTTTTCCCGCTTCTGGATCAGAAGATCCGCGTCCAGAAACTGATATCCCAGCTCTTTGGCCAGAATGACGCCCACCGTGCTTTTTCCCACGCCGGGCATCCCGATCAGTACAATATTGTTCATTATTTTCTTCCTTTGTCTTATACTCTATCATGTCCTTGGACCTGATATTTTAATTATTTTAGCACAGATAATTTTTCAGCACAAGTTTTTTGCCGGGAAATCCGTCAAATGGCACGTAATCCTGTTTTTCCATGGTTTTCAAATCAATCTTTCTATACTATACTGGAAGCATAGGAGGTGTGATGTTTTGGACAGAATTATTTTTCATATTGATGTAAATTCCGCGTATCTGAGCTGGAGCGCGCTGAAACTGCTGAAAGAGGATCCCACAGGCGTGGACATTCGCACCATCCCGGCGATCATCGGAGGCGACCGGGAAACCCGTCACGGCATTGTGCTGGCAAAATCCATTCCCGCGAAGAAAATTTACGGCATACGCACCGCCGAACCGGTGGCCAGCGCCCTGAAAAAATGTCCCACCCTGACCATCATCCCGCCCGATCACAAGCTGTACTCCGCCTACAGCCGCAGACTCATGCAGTTTCTCCGGTCTCTCACCGATAAGATCGAACAGGTGAGCATCGATGAATGTTATATGGATTATACGGATATCGCCGGCCGTTTTTCTTCTCCGGAAGAAGGCGCCGCCTATATCCGGAATCATGTGCGGGATATCTACGGATTTACCGTCAATGTGGGAATTTCCACCAACAAACTGCTGGCGAAGATGGCTTCCGATTTTGAAAAGCCGGACAAGACTCATACCCTGTATCCCTGGGAGATCGAGAAGAAAATGTGGCCGCTTCCCATCTCAGAACTGTTCATGGCCGGACATGCCTCCGTGGCGGTGCTGGAGAAGCTGGATATCCACACCATCGGCGATCTGGCCCGGATGAATCCACAGATTCTCACCCTTCATCTGAAAAGCCATGGACGGACACTCTGGGAGTACGCCAATGGTATTGATGATTCCCCTGTGGAGAATGAACCGGCCCAGGCCAAGGGGATCGGAAATTCCACCACGCTGCCGCAGGATCTGACCACTGCCCGGGACGCCTACCCGGTTCTGCGCCGGCTCTCAAATAAGGTGGGAAAGCGGCTGGAGGCTGCGGGGCAGGCCGCCAACAATCTCTGCGTGGAAATCAAATATTCCACCTTTGATAAATATTCCCGCCAGATGCCCCTGCCCGAAGCCACCCAGGACGGAAATGTCCTCTGGCAGAACGCCTGCGCCCTGTTTGACGCGCTCTGGAACGGAAATCCCATCCGTCTTCTGGGGGTTCGCGCCGGGAAACTCACCGATCAGAACGAACCGGTGCAGATGAGTTTGTTCTCCTATGATCCCGCCGCTGTGGCAAAACAACAGAAGCTGGACCGGGCGTTGGACGCGATCCGGGGGAAATACGGCGATGGGGCTGTGGTGAAGGGGAGTCAGATGCCGCAGAAATGAAAACGAAAACCCCCAGACTACCATCCGAGGGTTTTCGTCTTGGCGCGTTTATTATGTATAAAAATATTCACATTTTTGCTTTTCTCCCGTACGTAATTATCATCCCTCGTATTTTTACGATGGAAATGGCATCATTATTTTTTATATTTTGCCCAATCTCTCTTTGTTGTTCACAAAATTCTCTTGCTTCTACATGAGTCATACCATGCTTTATAAGATCTGTAATTTTTTTATCTTCATCATTAAAATCAAACCATGCTTCTGTTTCGACCAAATCTTTCAGTTTCTGCTTATAATTACTCATTTCCGGCTCAATAAGTATTACTTTATCATTTATTCTGCATCCGATATTTTTAAGACCTGCTTCCTGTAAATATTGAGGTATTTTTATTGCAATAGAATAATCTCTTCCTTGTGTTTCTAATTGACGTAACCACATATTCTCAAGACCGGTATTAGCGCACAAATATTCATAAGCCATCCCACTGACATACAGTCCATGAGACTCGAACTCACGATTACACTCAACACAAACAAGTAACCCTCCAGGTTTGAGAAAATCAATCATTTTTCTCAGCATACTTTTTCCATCATTCACATGTCGGAGAAGTGATTGACAGATTACCATATCATACTTTTCTCTTGTCTCATATTTTAATATATCTGCAAGTATAAACTGCGAATTATAGGATTCCTTATCAAAGTTCTTCTTTGCTTTCTCAATCATCGCTTCCGCAAAATCAACACCAATATATTTACTGTTCTTCGGAAGCATTGGCAATAACATTAAGCCCAACGCTCCGTAACCACAACCACAATCAAGAACAGTCACCGGTTTATGTATCTTCCAGACATTATTTATCAAAAATTGCACATAGTCTTCATTCCATAGATCTTTTTGTATTTTCTCCTGATATGCAATTTGATCATTCCAATACTCCTTCCTACCGGCTTCAGAAGGCTTATATTCTTCTTCCAGTGGTACTATTCCCAAAAGCATGTCTACAGAAATTCCGAAATATTCTGAAATTACTGGTAACATTGTCACATCTGGATACGCGGCTCCGGTATCACATAGTTAAAGATATTGGTATCATTCAATCAATTTTGCCGATAAAGCGGTAGAAGATTTCTACCTCCTGTTCCCGGCTTCCGTCCTCACCTTTGACCGCTTCATGGACAACGATTTTTTCA
>DVIN01000072.1 GCA_018711275.1 Candidatus Pullilachnospira intestinigallinarum | reverse complement strand
AGGAGTTTGGGCCGTGTCTCAGTCCCAATGTGGCCGGTCACCCTCTCAGGTCGGCTACTGATCGTCGGCTTGGTGGGCCGTTACCTCACCAACTACCTAATCAGACGCGGGGCCATCCCATACCACCGGAGTTTTTCACACAAAACCATGCGGTTTTGTGCGCTTATGCGGTATTAGCAGTCATTTCTAACTGTTATCCCCCTGTATGGGCCAGGTTCCCCACGCGTTACTCACCCGTCCGCCGCTCAGTCACAATTGTTTCATTCCGAAGAAATCAACAAAAGCGCTTCGCTCGACTTGCATGTGTTAAGCACGCCGCCAGCGTTCATCCTGAGCCAGGATCAAACTCTCTAAAAAAATGTTTTTCAGTGTTTGTCCGTTCAAGATTAACACTTGGCTAATCTATCCCTTTTTACTGTTTTAAAGGATCTTTCGATCGTTCGTTAATGATTAAAGAACTTTCGAGGAATGTGTTTCACTGTTCAGTTATCATGGTTCTCTGTCTTGCGACAGCTCAAATATTTTATCATATCTTTTTGAGCTTGTCAAGAACTTTTTTCAACTTTTTTATCAGTTGTTTTTTTGTTCTTTTTGCGACAGCCATATTAGATTACCACATCTTTCTGTTTCTGTCAACAACTTTTTTCGGTTTTTTTCAACCGAACGGAGAAGGAGGGATTTGAACCCTCGCACGGCGTGAACCGTCTACACCCTTAGCAGGGGCGCCTCTTCAGCCACTTGAGTACTTCTCCTCACACGAATTCACACAGTGAACTCATGAGCAAAATTTATTATACTAAACGAGTCTATATTTGTCAACGATTTTTTTGCTATTTTTCATTTTTTTGAACTTTGCGAAATTTGCTTCTATATATAGTTTTTCCATTTCTTTTTTCCACTATATATAGAAGCTCTCTCCTGTCTTACTGATGGGTTTCATATTCAGCAATGGTTTTTTCTATTCTTTCTTTTACCATTTCCGCAATTTCCACAGTTTTCATTCCCTGATATTCTTCATAGGGAATGGGTTTCAGAAAGTGAACCTGTACGGTCAGTTTTCTGATGGAATTTGTATCAAATGCTTTATAGGAATCAATCAGCGCAATCGGAACAATGGGACATTTTGCTTTGACCGCGCTTTTAAAACTTCCTCCCTTGAAGTCCAGAAGGTGATTCTGCATTCTGCTTCTGGTTCCCTCGGCAAAAATCAGATAATTGTTTCCGTTTTTCACTTCCTCAGCCACCTGGCCGATAACCCTCAGCCCCTGGCGGACGTCCGATCTGTCCAGCGCCTGTGCTCCCATACATGCAAATACCTGTTTGAGAAAGGGAATATTGGCCACTTCTTTTTTCATCACCACAGAAAACGGACGGGGGCAGGCTTCTATAATAGCCAGCACATCGTACAGCCCCTGATGATTCGGAAAAAAGATAAATCCGTCTTTCTCAGGAATATTCTCCGCCCCATGTACGTCGATCCGGATCCTTCCTCCCCAGTTGGCATGTCTGTCAATATACTGAAGAAGGCGATACCGCTCTTCCTTTGTGTATTTTTCCGTGTGGGCGGCCACATAACACAGCCGGATCCACGCATATGGCACCAGAAGTATATTTCTGAATACCATCATCAAGATTCTTTTCATTGTTTTGTTCCTCTTTTTCCCATAACCTGCTCATATAAATTGTTTCCTTGGGAATCAATAACCACCACTGCGGGAAAATCTTTCACCTGGAGTCTGCGTATGGCTTCTGTTCCCAGATCCTCATAGGCTATCACCTGTGATTCCAGGATACATTTTGACAGCAGCGCGCCGGCTCCTCCCACGGCGGCAAAATATACCGCCTGATTTCTTACCACTGCATCTGCCACTTCCTGAGTTCTCTTTCCCTTTCCGATCATTCCTTTCAGACCCAGATCCAGCAGCCGAGGGGTATATTTGTCCATACGGCTGGCGGTGGTCGGGCCTGCGGAACCGATGGGACGTCCTTTGCGGGCCGGTGAAGGCCCCATATAATAAATCACATTTCCTTTCACGTCAAAAGGAAGGGGCTGTCCCTGATTCAGCGCTTCTTCCATCCGTTTATGCGCGGCATCTCTGGCAGTGTAAACTGTCCCTGTAATATAAACGTAATCTCCGGCCCGCAGATCGCTGATCTCCTCACTGATAAGCGGAGCATGAATTTTTCTTTCCATCTTCTACCTCCTGAATATTACCATAAAATTCCACAAAACATTTCTCAGAAACAGAAAGCTGTATTTCCTGTTATGCTTTTACGAAATGGTGCGGACCACATGGCGATTCACATGACAGCAGATATTCACCGCCACAGGAAGCCCTGCTATATGGGTGGGATAGGTGTTGATATTGACAGCCAGGGCTGTCATCTTTCCTCCAAGTCCTCCGGGACCGATCCCTGACGCATTGATTTTTTCCAGAAGTTCCTCCTCCAGTTCCTTCACATAAGGAATGGGCGAATGTTCCGTTACCTTGCGTGTCAGCGCCTGTTTTGCCAGCAGCGCGCATTTTTCAAAGGTTCCTCCGATTCCCACGCCCACCACCATAGGCGGACAGGCATTGGGACCGGCATCGCGAACCGCGGTAAGAACCGCTTCCTTTACCCCTTCGATTCCTTCCGCGGGCTTCAGCATGAAAATCCGGCTCATATTCTCGCTTCCAAATCCCTTGGGCGCCACGGTGATCTTTACCTGATTTCCCCGAACGATGGAATAATGGATGATACCTGGCGTATTATCCCCCGTATTTTCCCGGATCAGCGGATCCTTCACCACAGATTTTCTCAGGTAACCCTCCTGATATCCCTGGCGGATGCCTTCATTGACCGCTTCTTCCACGTCTCCTCCTTCAAAATGAACATCCTGGCCCACTTCCAGAAATACCACGGCCATGCCCGTATCCTGACAGATGGGTATCTGATCCTCTCCCGCAATTTTCAGATTTTCCTGAAGCTGCTCCAACACACGGCAGCCCAGCTGGGAGGTTTCTGTCTTCACCGCATTCTGAAAACATTCCTCCATATCCTCTGACAGAAAATAATTGGCCTGTATGCACATCTCCTTAATGGATTCCGTCAGACGGCTGACCGGAATCGTTCTGATTTCTCCCATTGGTATCTCTCCTTCTCTTTGCCGCCTGATCCGGTTTTCTTTCAGCCGGCAAACTCATCTTTTCCGACAGAAACAGGCAGCCTTGGGACTGCCTGTATTCTGTATGCTTCATGACAGGAAAAGCGTCAAAAACTGCCGCTTACCGCTCCCTGTCCTCTTCGTTTTCCTCTTCTTCCGCGTTTTCCGTCTTTTCTCTTACTTTTGCGATGCTGGCTACAGAAATATTGTCATCCAGATCCATCAGTTTGACGCCGGAGGTGATTCTTCCCAGGATGGAAATATCCGAGCAGGAAATCCGGATAATAATTCCTTCCGTGGTGATCAGCATGATCTCATTGTCGTCATTGACGGCTTTCACGCCCACCACATTTCCGGTTTTTTCTGTGATTTTATAGCATTTCACACCTTTTCCGCCCCGGTTCTGAACGGTAAATTCACCCACGGAGGTTCGTTTTCCAAGACCTTTTTCAGAAACGATCAGCAGGTAATCTCCCTGCGTGTTCAGCTGCATACCGATCACTTCATCATCGTCTCCCAGGTTAATGCCTCTTACTCCCATGGAAACTCTTCCGGTGGTTCTCACATCCGTTTCATGGAAACGGATACACTGACCGAATTTTGTCACCAGAATAATATCTTTCCGGTTATCGGTGAACTTCACCTCAATCAGTTCATCCTCATCCCGCAGAGAAATAGCGGCCAGACCGGTCTTTCTCACATTCTCGTAATCGGTGATGGGAGTTTTCTTCACCAGGCCTTTCTTGGTTGCCATGAAAAGATATTCCCCTTTCCGGTATTCATTAATGGGAATCACCGCCGTAATTTTTTCTCCCGGCTGCAGCTGCAGCAGATTAATGATAGCCGTGCCCCTTGCCGTTCTTCCCGCTTCCGGTATCTCGTAAGCTTTCAGGCGGTACACCTTACCCATGTTGGTGAAGAACATCAGAAAATGATGGGTGGTGGTCATCAGAAGCTCCTCGATGTAATCATCCTCCAGCGTCTGCATACCCTTGATTCCTTTTCCGCCACGGTTCTGGCTGCGGAAATTGTCCACCGTCATTCGCTTGATATAACCCAGATTGGTCATGGCAATCACCGTATTCTCGTTGGGGATCATGTCCTCCATGGAAATATCATATTCGTCAAAACCAATGGCGGTTCTTCTCTCGTCACCGTATTTTTCGGCGATCTCCAGAATCTCCTGACGGATCACCCGAAGCAGCATATTCCGGTCTGCCAGAATTGCCTGCAGCTTGCGGATCCGCTCCATCAGCTCCTTATATTCTCCTTCCAGCTTCTCCCGCTCCAGACCTGTCAGTGTTCGCAGACGCATATCCACGATGGCCTGGGCCTGAGCGTCGGAAAGTTCAAACCGTTCCATCAGGCGCTGTTTGGCCACCTGGGTATTCTCGGATCCCCGGATAATCCGGATCACCTCATCGATATTATCCAGAGCCTTCAGCAGTCCTTCCAGGATGTGAGCCCGTTCCTGCGCCTTATTCAGATCATACCGGGTTCTTCTGGTCACCACATCCTCCTGGTGCGCCAGATAATATTTCAGGATTTCCATCAGATTCATGACCTTGGGCTGATTGTTCACCAGCGCCAGCATGATCACGCCGAAGGTATCCTGCAGCTGTGTGTGTTTGTACAGCTGATTCAGAATTACATTGGCATTCACGTCTCTTCTCAGGTCGATGCAGATGCACATGCCCTCCCGGCTGGAATGATCAGCCAGATCTGTGATGCCGTCTATCTTCTTTTCCTTCACCAGCTCAGCGATTTTTTCAATAAGCCGGGCTTTATTAACCATGTACGGAAGCTCTGTGACCGTGATCCGGCTCTTTCCGTTGGGAAGCGTCTCGATGTTGCTCACCGCCCGCACCCGGATCTTTCCCCTTCCGGTACGGTATGATTCCTCGATACCTCTCGTTCCCAGAATGGTGGCTCCTGTGGGAAAATCCGGACCTTTTACGATCTTGAGAATTTCCTCAATCTGTGTCTCCCGGTCCTCCTCAATGATATTGTCAATGATTTTCACCACCGCATCGATCACTTCCCGCAGATTATGAGGCGGGATGTTGGTGGCCATACCCACAGCAATTCCGGAGGTTCCGTTTACCAGCAGATTGGGAAATCTGGCCGGGAGTACCACCGGTTCCTTTTCGGTCTCATCAAAGTTCGGTTCGAAATCCACGGTATTTTTGTTAATGTCCGCCAGCATCTCCATGGAGATCTTGCTGAGTCTGGCCTCGGTATACCTCATGGCCGCCGCGCCGTCGCCGTCCACAGATCCGAAGTTTCCGTGTCCGTCCACCAGAGGATAACGGGTAGACCATTCCTGGGCCAGATTTACCAGAGCTCCGTAGATGGAGCTGTCTCCGTGGGGATGATATTTACCCATGGTATCTCCGACGATACGGGCACATTTTCTGTGAGGCTTATCCGGACCGTTGTTCAGTTCGATCATGGAAAAGAGAACACGCCGCTGCACCGGCTTCAGGCCATCCCGCACATCGGGAAGAGCCCGGGACGCGATGACGCTCATGGCATAATCGATATACGATTCCTCCATGGTCTTCTTCAAATCCACGTCATGGATTTTATCAAAAATATTATCTTCCATCTCTACCTCCCATATCCGGAATCACTTCCGGATTTTTTTCTGTTCCGGATAACGTCAGATATCCAGATTTTTCACGTTCAGGGCATTTTCCTCGATAAATTCTCTTCTGGGCTCCACCTTGTCCCCCATCAGGGTGGTGAACGTCAGATCCAGTTCGGAGGACGCCTCCTCATCCATGGTCACCCGCAGAAGCACCCGGCGGGCCGGATCCATCGTGGTTTCCCACAGCTGATCCGCATCCATCTCTCCCAGTCCTTTGTAACGCTGAATCTTATTGTTGCCGTCCCGGCCGATCTCCGTGAGAATCCGGTTCAGCTCCGCGTCCGAATAGGCGTACCACACCTTCTTGTTTTTCTCAATCTTATAAAGAGGCGGCTGAGCCAGATACACATATCCCTGACGGATCAGTTCCGGCATGAACCGGTACAGGAAGGTGAGCATGAGGGTGGCGATATGGGCGCCGTCCACATCGGCATCCGTCATGATGATAATCTTGTGGTATCTCAGCTTCGTGATATCAAAATCCTCATGAATACCTGTGCCAAAGGCCGTTATCATGGCCTTGATCTCCGCATTTCCGTAAATCTTGTCCAGTCTGGCCTTCTCCACATTCAGAATTTTTCCGCGCAGAGGCAGGATCGCCTGCGTAGCCCGGCTTCTGGCTGTCTTTGCGGAGCCGCCGGCGGAATCTCCCTCTACAATGTAGATCTCACAGTTTTTCGGATCCTTATCCGTACAGTCCGCCAGTTTTCCGGGCAGCGACATCCCCTCCAGGGCTGATTTTCTTCTGGTGAGATCTCTGGCCTTTCTGGCCGCGTCCCTGGCTCTCTGGGCCAGCACGGATTTTTCCACCACAATCTTGGCCACAGTGGGATTCTGCTCCAGGAAAATCTCCAGCTGGCTGCTGACCACACTGTCCACCGCGCTTCTGGCCTCGCTGTTTCCCAGCTTCTGCTTGGTCTGTCCCTCAAACTGAGGCTCCTCAATCTTGACGCTGATGATGGCCGTCAGGCCCTCACGGATATCCTCTCCGGCCAGCTTCTCCGTATCCTTCAGAAGCTTGTTTTTTCTGGCATAATCGTTAAACGTTTTTGTCAGGGCATTCCGGAAGCCCATGACATGGGTTCCTCCCTCGGGGGTGGTGATATTATTTACAAATCCATAAGTATTTTCCGTATAGGAATCATTGTGCTGCATGGCAACCTCCACTGCCACGCCGTCTTTCTCTCCCTCACAGTAGATAATCTCCGGATACAGGGCCGTCTTACTCCGGTTCAGATAAGTGACAAATTCCTTAATTCCGCCTTCATAGTGAAATTCTCTGGTCACCGGAGTCTCCGGACGCAGATCATGGAGAGAAATTTTCAGCCCTTTGGTGAGAAATGCCATTTCCCGGAACCGCTGTTTCAAAATATCATAGTCAAAAACCGTTTCCTCAAAAATTTCTTTGTCCGGAAGGAAGGTTACCATGGTTCCCGTTTTATCCGGCTCGCAGTCACCGATGATTTTCAGCTTGTAAATAGCCTTTCCTCTCTCATACCGCTGCCGGTATACCTTTCCTTCATGATAGATGGTAACCTCCAGCCATTCGGAAAGCGCATTTACCACAGAGGCGCCCACTCCGTGAAGTCCTCCGGATACCTTATATCCTCCTCCGCCGAACTTTCCTCCGGCGTGAAGCACCGTAAATACCACTTCCACGGCGGGAATTCCCGCCTTGTGATTGATTCCAACAGGAATTCCCCGGCCATTATCGATTACGGTTACCGAATTATCTGCATTGATGGTCACATCAATATGGTCGCAAACTCCGGCCAGTGCTTCGTCCACCGAATTGTCCACGATTTCATATACCAGATGATGGAGGCCGCGGGAAGAAGTACTGCCGATATACATACCCGGCCTTTTTCTTACCGCTTCCAATCCCTCCAGGATCTGGATCTGATCTGCTCCGTATTCTGTACTCATTCTGTTCCTCCTAATTCATGACAATAAAAAGTTCGCGAAGCGTTACTTTTCATCGCTGTTTTTGAATACATTTCCGTCGATAACCCGGAAAATTTTATTGATTTCAAACCTGTTGCTGACAAATTCATCCAGACCGGTACAGGTGATCAGCGTCTGGATCTGATGAATACTCTGCAGCAGATAATTCTGCCGGTTTCCATCCAGTTCCGAAAGTACATCGTCCAGGAGAAGCACCGGACTCTCCCCGATCATCTTTTTTACCAGAGACAGCTCCGACAATTTCAGGGACAGGGCCGCCGTCCGCTGCTGCCCCTGAGAACCGTACTTTCGGATATCAATGTCATTGACCTTTACACAGAAATCATCCCGGTGAGGTCCCACTGAGGACTGTTTTAACTTCAAATCCCGGTCTCTGGCCGCTGCCAGACGTTCTTCAAAAAGCTCCTGCTCCACATTTGGCTCATAATCCAGATAAATCTGTTCACGTCCGCCCGTCAGGCTGGCGTGAAGTTCCTGAATCATCCCGTTAAGCTCTTCAAGAAAACGTTTTCTGGCCCCGATAATTTTTTTCCCGTAGTGAACCAGCTGCATATCCCACACATCCAGAGTATCTGCCAGTCTGGGAGAAAAGGAAATATCCTTCAGCAGCCGGTTCCTCTGATTCAGCACCTGATGATATGCGGTCAGATCCTGAAGATAAATTTTATCCAGCTGACACAGCTCCATATCCAGGAAACGGCGCCGTTCACCCGGTCCGTTTTTGATAATATTCAGATCTTCCGGAGAGAAGAATACCAGGTTGACGATTCCGAAAAGCTCGGAAGCTTTTTTTATGGGAATCCCATCCACCGCGATTCCTTTGGATTTGTTCTTTTTCAGATGCACATCGATTTTTCTGGAAATTCCATCCCGCCGTACCATCATACGAATATGGGCTTCCTCCTGTCCGAACCGGATGATCTCCCGGTCCCGGCTTCCCCGATGGGATTTGGTAGTCCCGCAAAGATACGCGGCCTCCAGAATATTGGTCTTTCCCTGTGCGTTGTCCCCGTACAGAATGTTGGTTGCGGGATCCAACTCTATGTATAAATATTCATAATTTCTGTAATTTTTTAATTCGATCGATTCGATATACATCTGTCACCATACCGTCTTTATTTGCAATAGAAAATATGCCGAAGGCGAAAGGATTTTCTATTGTATGTATGATAATTGAAAGCCCGTAACCGTCTCCTGCAATTATCTGTCAATTTTAATTTCCTGGCCTTCAAAGGTTACCAGGTCTCCCGGATAAAGTTTTCTTCCCCGGCGGGTATCCACTTCTCCGTTTACCTTCACCAGTCCGTCCTGAATGGCAAATTTCGCTTCTACGCCATCCTCCACCAGATTGGCTGCCTTCAGGGCCTGGCCCAGTTTGATATATTCATCTCTCAATTTGATAACTTCCATTTTGTCCTCCTGAAGAATCATCCCGACACTTGCCGGTAATAGCAAAACCTAGCGGGCCACGCTGAAGTTCACCGGAAGAATCAGGTAGATGTAGGACTCCTGTTCATCCTTGATAAAGCAGGGGGCCTTGGGATTCACCAGATAAATAGAGATTTCCTCATCATCAATTACCCGCAGCGCGTCAATGAGAAATCTGGGATTGAATCCGATCATAATATCCTTTCCTTCCTTGGCGATATCAATATCTTCCTTCATGGAACCGATCTGCGAGTGGATGCTTAATTCCATGCTGCCATCCAGAATATTGATGATGATGGGTTTTTTGTCACCTTCTTTTACAAAAAGAGTGGCTCTGTCCATACAATTCAGGAATTCTTTCTTGTTTATCTGTACTTTCGTCTCATAATCACTGGAAAGCATCTGGTCGATTCGGAAATACTCTCCTTCAATCAGGCGGGAAACCACCACCGTCTCGTCAAATTCAAACACAATATGATTTTCCGTAAAGAAAATTTCCACCTGATCCTCGGTTTCACCCGAAAGAATCTTGCTGATTTCACTGAGTGTTTTGCCGGGAACCACCACTTTCCGATCCGGATAGGATTCTTTCAGTTCGATTTTTCGAATGGCAATCCGATGTCCGTCCAGAGAAACCACCTTCAGAATATCCCCTTTGATTTCAAAAAGTTCTCCTGTCATCAGTTTGTTGTTTTCATTGGCGGCAATAGAAAAGATTGTCTGACGAATCACTTCTTTTAATGTAAACTGGGAAAGTGTGATTCCTTCATTTTTTTCTATCACCGGCAGATAAGCAAAGTCTTCACCGGATCTTCCGGGAATGGAAAATTTTGCTTTTTCACAGGTGATTGTGGTATTCAGCTTATCATCCGTTTCAATGGTAACGTCGTTATCCGGAAGTTTTCGGATAATTTCAGAAAAAAGCCGGGCATCCAGCGCTACGATTCCCTTCTCCAGAATCATACCGGTGACTTTTGTTTCGATACCCAGTTCCATATCGTTGGTGGTAAATTTGATTTCGGAAGCGGAAGCGTCGATCAGGATACATTCCAGAATCGGCATGGTTGTCTTAGAAGGAACTGCTTTCAGTGCAATGTTGACGCTTTTCAGTAATTCGTTTTTGGAACAGATTAATTTCATAATGTGAATAACTCCCTCCCTGAACCGAAAGGCTCATGAATCTAAAATAAATAACAAATCCGTAGTAATCGCCGTAGGGGCTGTGAAAATGTGTAAAACCCGGATAAATCCGTTAAACAAAGGGATCAGCCGGTGGGATAACCATGTGCAGAGCCTAGAAGATGCGTGTGAATAAGGTGTGTACAGGAATCAGGGTTAAAGTTTTCCACAAACTATACACAAAGAATTCACAGGGAAACTGTGGATAAACAGGCTCTGCTAGAAGCCGCGTTCACAGACCGGAAGATGACTTCACCCGCCTGGCTGCAGTTTTTTCTTAAGGATTTCCACGGTATTTCTGGTATTTTCCGAAGATTTCAGCTCCTGTTCAATTTTGTCACAGCCATGCATGATGGTGGTGTGATCCCGGTTACCAAGGCATTTTCCGATGGATTTTAAAGGAACATCCGTCAGCTCCCTGCAGAGATACATGGCAATCTGACGGGGATAAACAACCTTGCTGTTTCGCTTGTTTCCGGCAATTTCCTCCGGAGTGACGTCAAAATGTTCCGCCACGGTACTGATGATGTATTCCGGTGTGATGATTTTCTTCTCATTGGGAGAGATGATATCCTTCAGCACCTCTTCCGCCAGCTCCATGGTGATCTCTCTCTTTTCCAGATTTGCGTAGGCAATAATCTTATTGAGAGATCCTTCCAGCTCCCGGATATTGGATTTTATGTTTTTGGCAATATATTCGATGATGGCGTCATCTATATTATAACCATCCATTTCCTCTTTTTTCCGCAGAATCGCCACCCTTGTCTCATAATCAGGGGAGGAGATATCAGCCAGAAGTCCCCACTCAAAACGGGAACGGATCCTGTCTTCCAGAATTTCCATATCTTTGGGCGGTTTATCACTGGAAATAATGATCTGTTTTTTCGCCGCGTGCAGAGAATTGAAGGTATGGAAGAATTCTTCCTGGGTGGATTCCTTTCCTATAATAAACTGAATATCGTCGATCAGCAGCACATCCACATTCCGATATTTTTCACGGAATTTAGTCATGGCTGTGTTGTTTCCGTTTCGAATGGCTTCGATCAGTTCGTTGGTAAACTCTTCACTGGTGGTATATACAATCCGGCAGGACGGGTTTTTCTCCAGAATAAAATGCGCAATGGAGTGCATCAGATGGGTTTTTCCCAGTCCCACACCTCCGTACAGAAACAGAGGATTATATATTTCACCGGGGGATTCGGCCACGGCCAGGGAGGCGGCGTGGGCAAACTTGTTGTTGCTTCCCACCACGAAGGTGTCGAAGGTATATTTGGGATTCAGGTTGGCCATCTCTTTGTTTTCATTAAAATTAGAAGCGGCCGGTGTCTCATCTTCATGGATATCCTCCGGAAGAATAAAGGCAATCTCATAGTCGGTGCCCGACAGCTCGGAGACGGCAACCTTCAGGGGAAGGGCATACTTTTTGCTGATATAGTCAAGGCCCACCTGCTGGGAAGGAACCAGAATTGTAACCACGTTATTTTCAATTTTGTGAATTTTCAGCGGCTTCAGCCATGTTTTAAAGGAAACATCCGATAATTCGTGCTCCTTTTTTACGGTCTCTAAGATTTCGTCCCATTTTTCATAAATGATGTTCATGATCCTCTCCTATGTTTCTTGTATGGTAATAGCCTGCAGCCATATGGCCGCAATATCTTCGCACATACAAGAGGTGGCGCGCCTGGCGAACCACCTCCAGTCATGAACATCGGCTGCCGGATCCGGCAGATCATCGGGTGTTCATGAATAAGGAATCCGTGTTTGCACGAATTCCCGCAATGCGTAGTGCAAGGAAGAAAAAAGCGTCCCTTCTCTCCTGCGAATCGGATAATCAGATAATATCTCTACTATATCTTATAATAAATTGTGGATTTTATCAATCACAAATTGTGGATAAGTATAGAAAACCTGGGAGAAAATTGGATAATGTGGATAGATGTGCAGAACTCCACAAGGGTTATACACCGCGAAAAGTGCTGAAAAATAGCAGTTTTTGGTTTTTTTTACACAACTGTACACACTATAAAGTGGAGTTATCCACAAGTTATCCACAAGATGTGGAAAACTTACGTAAACTATGTGGAAAGCGGTGGATGATTTTGCACTGATTTTTTTGGAAAAAACGGGCGGATTTGCTTGACTTGGCGGGGGTTTGCTAATATAATGAGAATGATGTTTTCTGACATACATGAAAGAAAAAAGAGAATACAGCCATCTGCTGGATGGTTTTGAAGGAGGTGCCTTGGATATGAAGATGACATTTCAGCCCAAGAAAAGATCCAGAGCAAAGGTTCACGGATTCCGGGCAAGAATGAGTACAAAGGGCGGCAGAAAAGTACTGGCTGCCAGAAGATTAAAAGGAAGAAAAAGATTATCAGCATAAAGACCGCAGACATGTGGTCTTTTCTTCTCTTTAATAAGAAAAGAATGATGGGAAGGAAGCTATGAAATACGCATATTCGGAGAGTCTGAAGAAGAACAGGGATTTTCAGCTGGTATATAAAAAGGGAACATCTTTTGCGAATAAATATCTGGTAATGTATGTGAGGGAGAATCAGCTGGAGAAAAACAGAATCGGTGTCTCTGTCAGCAAAAAGGTGGGCAACAGTGTGGTCCGCCACAGACTGTGCAGGCTGGTGAGGGAAAGTTTCCGGCTGCATGAAAAAGAATTTCATAGTGGATATGATATTGTGATTGTGGTCCGCGTGAATGCAAAAGAGAGAACGTTTCGTGAGATTGAGAGCGCATTCCTTCATCTGGGCAGACTACATCAGATTTGTTTAAAATGAAGAAAATATTAATCAGAGGAATCAAACTGTATCAGAAGTATTTATCTCCTTTAAAGAGAACCCGGTGTCCTTATATTCCGTCCTGTTCTCAGTACGGGCTGGAGGCGATACAGAAGTACGGGGCTTTTAAAGGCGGCCTTCTGGCCGTGTGGAGGATCCTGCGGTGCAATCCTTTTTCGAAAGGCGGATTTGACCCGGTTCCATAAGAGTATTAAGGAGGAAACAGAGTTTTGGATATCGTATTGACAAAAGTTACGATCCCTGTGATCGGATGGGTCAGCAGTGTACTGGGCTGGATCATCAATGGAATTTATGCGGTTTTAAGCGCCATTGGTCTTCCCAATATCGGTTTGGCCATTATTCTGTTTACTCTGGTGATTTACCTGTTGATGACACCTCTGCAGATCAAGCAGCAGAAGTTCTCAAAGCTGAACAGTGTAATGCAGCCGGAGATTCAGAAGATTCAGAAAAAGTATAAAGGAAAGAAAGATCAGGACTCCATGATGCGGCAGAATGAGGAAGTGAATGCCGTTTATCAGAAGTACGGAGTATCCCCCACGGGAAGCTGTCTGCAGCTGGTTGTGCAGCTGCCGGTACTGATCGCCTTGTACCAGGTAATTTATCATATTCCGGGATATATTACCGGTGTCCGGAACGTATTTTCCGGTCTTGCTTCCAAAATTATGGAGATCCCTCAGTACGGAGAGATCATCAGCAATTTCCTTACAGATAATAAAATTAACATGTACGGCATTACAGCCAATACGAATTTCAATATGGACACCACCATTGATTTTCTGTACAAGCTGACGCCGTCACAGCTGGATGCATTTTCCAATCTGCCTCAGCTGGGAGATCTGTCGGAGCTGTTTGACAGTGTAGCAACACAGGCGGCGCATCTGAATAATTTTCTGACACTGAATATTTCAGATACGCCTCTTTCAATCATTCAGAGCAGCTGGGCAGCGGGATCCTATCTGATGGTATTTGCCGCAATTATGATTCCTGTTCTGGCATGGTTTACCCAGTGGATGAACTATAAGCTGATGCCTCAGCCCCAGACCAGCAGTGATCAGCCCAGCAGTATGGAAGCTACCATGCGGGGAATGAATACTTTTATGCCGATTATGTCGGCCATCTTCTGTTTCTCGTTCCCGGTTGGTATCGGTATCTACTGGATCGTCGGCGCGGTGATCCGGTGCGTACAGCAGATTGTTATCAACAATTACATGAACAAGATTGATATGGAGGATCTGGTTCGCCATAATCAGGAGAAGGTAAAGAAAAAGCTGGAGAAGAAGGGCGTGGATCCGCAGAAGATCAACCAGCAGGCGAGAATGAATGTGAGAAATATTCAGGAGCCGCGGCCCAATACGGGAACTTCTGCGGCAGATAAGGCTGCAAATGTGAAAAAATCGACGGATTACTATAAGAATGCCAGCGCCAGTTACAAGCCGGGAAGCCTGGCGGCCAAGGCAAATATGGTAAGACAGTTTGATGAAAAGAACGGCAAAAAGAAATAGGGGGACAAGGACGATGGAATTCAGAGAGATTACCGCGAAAACCGTTGACGAAGCGATAACGAAAGCTTGTCTTGAGCTGGAAACCTCCAGCGATAACCTGGAAATTCAGGTTGTCCGCGAAGGTACCTCGGGATTCTTTGGAATTGGCAGCAAACCTGCCATTATCAAGGTCCGCAGGAAAGCAGAAGAGGAAGAATTCAACATTCTTGAGGAACTGAAAAAGGATGATCTGCGAAAAGAGTCCCGCAGAGAGGAAAAGAAAGAAGTCAGAAAAGAAGCTCCCAAAAAGGAAGCAAAGAAAGAAGTTCACAGAGAACCCCAGCAGAAGGAGCCTGCGGCAGAAACCGTAAAGCCGCAGAAAAAAGCGGCGGAACCCCACAGGGAAACCGTCGGTGCAAAACCGCAGGAAGTGAAAAAAGAAGAGAAAAAGCCGGTGATCCGCACCGATGAGCAGATTGCGGCCATGAAGAAAACTGCGGAAGAATTTCTTTCCAAAGTCTTCCATGCCATGGAACTTCCGGTGAATATCACCATGGAATATGAAAAAGACAACGACTGTCTCAGTGTGGATTTTTCCGGTGAGGATATGGGAATTCTCATTGGAAAAAGGGGACAGACGCTGGATTCCCTCCAGTATCTCACCAGCCTTGTGGTGAACAAGGAACAGCAGGATTATGTGAGAGTGAAGCTGGATACGGAAAACTACAGAAGCCGGAGAAAGGATACCCTGGAAAATCTGGCAAGAAACATCGCCTACAAGGTGAAAAGAACCAGAAAACCGGTGGTGCTGGAGCCCATGAATCCCTATGAGAGAAGAATTATTCATTCTGCTCTTCAGGGAAACAGGTATGTGGAAACCTACAGCGAGGGCACAGAGCCTTACCGTCATGTGGTAGTTGTCTATAAAAAGTCATAAATGACATGCGGAAAGATGGTATTCCGAAAACCGGAATAGCATCTTTCTGTGTATAAGGAGAAAATGGAATGATGTCAGAGGATACCATTGCGGCGATTTCCACGGCCATGAGTCCGTCGGGAATCGGGATTGTGAGAATCAGCGGGCCCGGGGCCATTGAGACTGCCCGGAAGATTTACCGGTCTCCCGGAGGAAAAAAACGGCTGGAGAACGTACCCAGCCATACCATTCATTACGGATACATCTATGACAGGGATGTGATGGCGGACGAGGTACTGGTGATGGTGATGCGGGGTCCCCGCAGTTATACGGGGGAGGACACGGTGGAAATCAACTGTCACGGGGGTCTGCTGGCGGTGCGCAGAGTGCTGGAGGCAGTGCTTCACGCCGGAGCCCGGATGGCGGATCCGGGAGAATTTACCAAGCGCGCGTTTCTCAACGGGAGGATTGATCTGTCTCAGGCGGAAGCGGTGATGGATGTGATCAATGCCCAGAGCGTATATGCACTGGACAATTCTTTAAGTCAGCTGAAGGGCTCGGTGATGCGTTCCATCCGGAAAATAAGGGAAGAAATTCTGTATGAAATTGCCTTCATCGAGTCGGCCCTTGACGATCCGGAACACATCAGTCTGGAGGGATATCCTGAACGGCTGGGGGAAAAGACGGCCCTGGAGAAAGAGCGCATTGAGCGGTTGATCCGATCCTTTTCCGAGGGAAAGATGATCCGGGAAGGGATCCGTACCGTGATTGTGGGAAAACCCAATGCGGGAAAATCCTCCCTGATGAATATGCTGGTGGGAGAGGAAAAGGCCATTGTGACGGATGTGGCGGGAACCACAAGAGATGTGCTGGAGGAACAGGTGATGCTGGAGGGCATTTCTCTTCGGATGATGGATACGGCGGGGATCCGGGAGACCTCTGACGTGGTGGAACAGATTGGCGTGGAGCGGGCCAGAAAGTATGCCAGGGAAGCGGATCTGATCCTTTATGTAGTGGATGGCTCGGTGCCGCTGGACGAAAATGACCGGGAGATTCTGGAGATTATCAGGGACCGGAAAACCATTGTTCTTCTCAACAAAAATGATCTTCCTCAGGTGGTTACCCGGGAAATGCTGAAGCAGCTGGGAACCTGGCCGGTGCTCTCCATATCTGCCGGAAACCGGCAGGGTGTGGAGGAGCTGGAAGAACAGATCCGGAAGATGTTTTTTGCTGGTGATCTGCAGTTCAACGATCAGATTTATATTACCAACGCCCGTCATAAAGACGCGCTGGAGAAGGCCCGGGACAGTCTGAAAATGGTGGAAGACAGCATTGCGGCAGGCATGCCGGAGGATTTCTTTTCCATTGATCTGATGGACGCCTATGAGGCGCTGGGAACCATCCTGGGAGAGTCGGTGGGAGAGGATCTTGTCAACGAGATTTTCAGTAAATTCTGTACGGGTAAGTAGAGCGGAAAAGCCATGGAGAGGAGTGTAAAAATGAGTGTATTGACGGAAACCTATGATGTGGCCGTGATCGGGGCGGGACACGCCGGCTGTGAGGCGGCGCTGGCCTGTGCCAGACTGGGGATGGAAACCATCATGTTCACCGTCAGCGTGGACAGTATCGCGATGATGCCCTGCAACCCCAATATCGGAGGAACTTCCAAGGGCCATCTGGTGCGGGAAATCGACGCGCTGGGAGGAGAGATGGGAAAGGTGATCGACAGGACTTTTATCCAGTCGAAGATGCTGAACCGCTCCAAAGGACCGGCGGTACATTCCCTGCGGGCGCAGGCGGATAAGAAAAACTACAGCAATACCATGCGGCGGATTCTGGAAAATACGGATCACCTCACCATCCGTCAGGCGGAGGTGACAGAGCTGATTGTGGAGGATGGTCAGGCCAGGGGCGTGCGCACTTTTTCCGGCGCCGAATACCGCTGTAAGGCGGTGGTTCTCTGTACGGGAACATATCTGAAGGCCCGCTGCATCTACGGCGATGTGAGCTATGAAACCGGCCCCAACGGTCTGCAGGCGGCCACCCATCTGACGGATTCCCTGAAGAAAAACGGTGTGGAAATGTTCCGGTTCAAGACGGGAACGCCTGCCAGAATCGACAAAAGAAGCATTGATTTTTCCAAAATGGAGGAGCAGAAGGGCGATGAGCGGGTGGTGCCCTTTTCCTTTTCCACAGATCCCGGGGATGTGCAGATCGACCAGGTTTCCTGCTGGCTCACTTACACCAACGAGGAGACCCATAAGATCATCCGGGAAAATCTGGACAGGTCCCCGCTGTTTTCCGGTACGATCAAGGGTACCGGTCCCCGCTACTGCCCTTCCATTGAGGACAAGGTGGTGCGGTTTGCGGATAAGCCCCGCCATCAGGTATTTATTGAGCCGGAAGGGCTGGATACCAATGAAATGTATGTGGGAGGAATGTCCAGTTCTCTTCCGGAGGATGTGCAGTATGCCATGTACCGGTCCGTGCCGGGACTGGAGCACGCGAAGATCGTGCGCAATGCCTATGCCATCGAATACGACTGTATCAATCCCCGCCAGCTGACGGCGGCGCTGGAGTTTAAGAAGATCAAAAACTGTTTCAGCGGCGGCCAGTTCAACGGCAGTTCCGGTTATGAGGAGGCGGCGGCCCAGGGACTGATTGCCGGCATCAACGCGGCCAGAAAGATTCAGGGGAAGGAACTGCTGGTTCTGGATCGCTCCGAGGCTTATATCGGCGTACTCATCGATGATCTGGTGACGAAGGAAAACCATGAACCCTATCGGATGATGACCAGCAGGGCAGAATACCGGCTGCTTCTGCGGCAGGACAACGCGGATCTGAGACTGCGGGAGAAAGGCTATCAGGTGGGACTGGTCAGCGAAGAAGACTATCAGAAGGTTCTGGAGAAAAAGCGGCTGATTGAGGAGGAAATCCGCCGGGTGGAGCACACCCATGTGGGAGCGGGAGAGAAGGTCAATGAATTTCTCGCCGCTCAGGGCAGCACGCCGCTGACTTCAGGATCTTCCCTGGCAGAGCTGATCCGCCGGCCGGAGCTGAACTATGAACTGCTGGCAGCCATCGATGAGAAGAGGCCCGGACTCCGGGAGGATGTGCGGGAACAGGTGAACATCAACATCAAGTACGACGGTTATATCCGGCGGCAGATGAAGCAGGTGGAGCAGTTTAAGAAGCTGGAGAAAAAGATGATTCCCGAGGATATCGATTACGATGCGATCAAAAGTCTGCGGATCGAGGCGGTGCAGAAGCTGAAGCTGTATCAGCCGGCCAATATCGGACAGGCCTCCCGGATCTCCGGGGTATCTCCGGCGGATATCTCCGTGCTGCTGGTTTATCTGCAGGGAAGAGCGGGGGAAAATCATTGAAAAAGAAGGGAGATTCCCGATGGAAAAGTATGATATCAGTTCGTTTGAAAAGGGGCTGGCGGCCCTGAATATAAAGCTGTCTGACGGTCAGATCCGGCAGTTTCTGCGGTATTATGAGCTGCTTGTGGAGTGGAATCAGGTGATGAATCTGACGGCCATCACAGAGTACGAGGAGGTGATTCTCCGGCATTTTCTGGACAGTCTGGCGTCTGTGAAGGTATGGGATTTTGCTCATACGGATACAGTGATTGACGTGGGATGCGGGGCAGGATTTCCCGGAATTCCGCTGAAAATCGCTTTTCCCAATATCCGTCTGGTACTGCTGGATTCCCTCAATAAAAGAATCAAATTTCTCAATCAGGTGGTGGAGGAACTGGGCCTTTCGGATGTGAAAACCATCCACGGACGGGCAGAGGATTTCGCCAGACAGAAGGAATACCGGGAGCAGTTTGGCCTGGTGGTATCCCGGGCGGTGGCCAATCTTTCCACCCTTTCGGAGTATTGTCTGCCTTTTGTGAAGGTGAATGGTAGCTTTGTGGCATACAAATCCGGGAAGATAGACGAGGAGGTTTCGGCGGCAGAAACGGCGGTAAAACTGCTGGGAGGAAGCCCCGCGCAGGTGGTAAAATTCCAGCTGCCGGATACGGATCTGGAACGGTCATTTGTGATGGTGAAAAAGAAAAAACAGACGCCGGGAAGATTCCCCAGAAAGGCCGGGATGCCGGGGAAAGAGCCGCTTTCATAAGGAAAAGAGTGTGGATAAGTATGCTGAAAACGCAGCGAATGAAGGATAATTCAGAGATTATACCGTATCAGGATCCAAGACTGCCCCTCTATGTGGCCACGGGAAAACTGTCCCTTTTCTATAATATGACACCCTTGTGCCACTGGCATGATGAACTGGAATATATCCGGCCGGAGTGCGGCTGTATGTATTATTATATCAACGGCGAAAAGATCATTCTGAAGGAAGGAGAGGCGGTGCTGATCAACTCCCGGCAGATGCATTATTCTTCCCCGTACCATCAGCAGGACTGTACATATCAGGCGGTTTTATTCCGTACTCAGCTGCTTACAGGAAGTCGGGAAATTGCCAGAAAATATATCTGTCCAATCACTCAGAATCCATCCTTTTCCTATATCCGTCTGTATGCTTCGCAGCCCGGACACCAGAAAATCATGGATCTCTTTCAGCGGATTTGTCAGAATTACAGAAAAAAGCTCTCTCTTCAGGAAATTGCCGAAGCCGGGAATGTGAGCAGAAACAAATGCTGCAGCCTGTTTAAGCAGTTTGTCAATCAGACACCGCTGGAATTTCTGAACAGTTACCGGCTGGAGAGCAGTATTCCGCTCCTTCTGGATACCTCCCGCAGCATTACGGAGGTGGCCCTTTCCAGCGGATATCAGGGCTCCAGCTATTATGCGGAAATTTTCCGCAGATATAAGGGCCTCAGCCCTTCCGAATACAGAAAGAAAAACAGCAGAACCGTGGAACAGTAGCTCGCACGGTTCTGCTGTTTTATTATGAAAAACGCTTCGCAGAGTGATTTCAGCGGAAAGATACGAATGCGTTTTCAGGCGATACGAACGGGATGCATCTGGTTGTCCACCGCTTCCACCGTGAGGTAAGAGCGGGTGATCAGCACTTTTTTATGTCTGGGATTTTCGGCAAACAGATCCACCTGGATTTCCATGGAAGATTCGCCGGCGTGAACCGGACGTCCCGTGATTTCCAGGAAAGAGCAGTCCGATAGATTATGACAGAAATCATGATGATCGGAAGTCCGAACCACAACCTTACAGCCGCAGGACTGCATGGCAGTGATGACCGCTGTTTCGTAGATCCAGCTCATCAGGGAAACCGTAGAAATCCTCCCGTCCTCATCCAGATTTTTCTGATTCACAAGGCAAACTTGCGTAACAGTAATATCATTCATGAGGATTCCCCCTTATCTGTGCTGTCAGATGAAATCTGACAGATCTTTTGACAATCGTTTCTCTTTATTCAAATGATATAAAATATTTTTCCCGATTTCTATAAAAATATACCTTATTGCTATAACAATCGTATCTGGTGGCTCTTAAACTGACGAAGATTCCTGAGAATATAAGAGGGAAGGGCGGATGGAGGTGTCCGGATTCTTTCACAGAATGATCACATATTTTTAGAAAGTTGAACACACTTTTTTTATAAAATATTATGGTAAAGGGCGATTGTCAGGTTTTCTGCCGTCTGTGACAGGAAAGCGGGGAGCCGGACGATTGCGGAAAGGAGAGTACAGACATTGATAGAGGTAAACAACCTGGTCAAAAAGTATGGTGATCATCTGGCCGTTGACCACCTGTCTTTTCATGTGGACAAGGGACAGATCTATGGCTTTTTGGGACCGAATGGCGCAGGAAAATCGACAACCATGAATATTATGACCGGTTACATCGCATCCACGGAGGGCGAGGTAATCATCAACGGGCATAATATTCTGGAGGAGCCGGAGGAGGCAAAAAAATGCATCGGCTATCTGCCGGAGCAGCCGCCGCTGTATTTTGATATGACGGTGAAGGAGTATCTGAAATTCGCGGCGGAACTGAAAAAAATCCCCAAAGACAGAAGGGAAAACCAGATCAAAGACGTGATGAAGATGGTGGGAATTACCAGCATGCAGGACCGTCTGATCAAGAATCTGTCCAAAGGATACCGGCAGAGGGTGGGACTGGCCCAGGCAATTCTGGGATATCCGGAGATTATTATTCTGGATGAGCCCACCGTGGGACTGGATCCGAAACAGATTATCGAGATCCGGGAACTGATTCGGAAGCTGGCAAAGAACCATACCATAATTTTGAGCTCTCACATTCTTTCCGAGGTGAGCGAGGTCTGCGATTACATTCTGATTATCAACCACGGAAAACTGGTGGCCAGCGACACCACAGACAATCTGGAAAAAATGGCGAAGGGTTCCAATACCCTGGAACTGTCTGTGAAAGGCGACAGAGAGCGCCTGAAAAATATTCTGGATCAGATGGAGGAGATCCGGGACATTGAGTGGACAAAGTCGGAGGAGCAGGGAATTGTGAGCCTGAAAATTACCACCGATGAAAATACGGATATCCGCGAAAAAATCTTTTACAAGATGGCAGAAAAACAGATGCCTATCATGGATATGCACTCCACCAGAATTTCTCTGGAGGATATCTTCCTGGAACTGACAGACAATGCGAAAAAGCCCGACAGCTCTAAAAAGAGAAAACTGCGGTTTACATGGGATAAGAAAGAGCAGGAGGCGGTTTCGGAGGATGAGGCATCTGAGGAGATAAGCATCTCGCAGGAGGCGATCCAGGATACGGAGAAAGCCGCAGATACGGAGAATAAGGCCCCGGCGCAGGAAGCGGATACGGCGGGCCACGGGCAGGAGGGCGGAAACGATGACAGCAATTTATAAAAAAGAATTAAAAGGATATCTGACCTCCATGATCGGATATGTCTTTATATTTTTTATCCTTCTTCTGGAGGGAATTTATTTTACCGCATACAATATTCAGGGGGCATACCCGGTATTCGGCAATACGCTCAGCGCCATCACTTTTCTGTTCCTGATTCTGGTTCCGGTGCTGACCATGAAAACACTGGCGGATGAGCGGAGACAGAAAACGGATCAGATTCTTTTGACTTCCCCCATTTCCGTGGAGAGCATTGTGGTTGGAAAGTATCTGGCTCTGGTGACCGTATACATGATTCCGGTGATTGTCATCTGCTTTTATCCCCTGATCATGTCAAAATACGGGACGGTTTCCTATGCGATGGCCTATACCGCCATTCTGGGATTTGCGTTTCTGGGCTTTGCGGAACTTTCCATCGGCGTATTTCTTTCTTCCCTGACGGAAAACCCTGTGATCGCGGCGGTGCTGGGGTTCCTGGTACTGTTTGTATGCTTTATGTCACAGGGAATCGGATCTCTGGTGGCGGAGACTTCCGCTACTTCTCTGGCAATCTATATGGTGATGGCGGCCGCGGTTGCCTGCCTCATCTATTATATGATTAAAAATATCCTGATTCCCGTGGTGATCGGTCTGGCGGCAGAAATTGTACTGGTGGTGCTGTATGTGGTGGATTCCACCAGATTTGAAGGCAGCTTTCAGAAATTCCTTGCCATCTTCGACATTACCAGTCATTTCGATAACTTTACCAATGGAATTCTGGATCTGCAGGGACTGATTTATTTTCTGTCCATTATCGTAATTTTTCTTTTTCTGACGGTACAGTCCATTAAGAAACGGCGTTGGAGTTAGGAGGAAGAAGAATGAAGACAAAGATGAAAAATGTCCATATCGATGTGAAAAAGTTTTTGAAGGAGCTTGTGAAAATCAACAGGCACAAACTGAAAAACGGATCCAGCAGTATGCTGTATACGGTTCTTCTGGTGGCCGTGGTGGTGGTGATTAACCTGATTGTGGCGGAAATTCCCGAGGAATATACGCTGCTTGACGTCAGCAGTCAGAAACTGTATACCATTTCCGACGAGACAAGAGATTTTCTGGACGGGCTGGATCAGGATGTGACCATTTACTACATTGTCCAGAACGGAAATGAGGACAGTGTGGTGGAGCGTATGCTGAACCGGTACGATGAAGCTTCCGATCATATCTCCGTGGAGACGAAGGATCCGGTGCTGTATCCCAACTTTACCTCTCAATATACCGAGGATCAGGTATCGGACAACAGCCTGATTGTGGTCTGCGGCGACCGAAGCAAGGTAATCAGCTACAACGATCTGTATGAGGTGGAGTATGATTACTATACCGGCAGCAGCAATACCACGGATTTTGACGGGGAAGGCCAGATTGACAGCGCCATCTCCTATGTGACCAATGAAGATCTCCCGATTATTTATACACTGGAAGGCCATGGAGAAGTTCAGATGGGAAGCCAGATGACGGAAAATCTGGAAAGAGCCAATTATCAGGTGGAATCCCTGAATCTGTTGTCCGCGGACAGTGTGCCGGACGATACCGGATGCCTTCTGATTGCGTCTCCCCAGTCGGATCTTTCTGAGGACGAGGCCGACAAGATTATCGATTATCTGGAGGGCGGAGGAAAGGCGCTGATCTTTGCGGATTATACCACGCAGGAGCTTCCGAACTTTGACCGGGTACTGGAAAATTACGGAATCACGCCGGGCGGCGGAATTGTCATGGAAAATGACGGAAATCATTATATTTCCCAGCTGCCGTATTATCTGCTTCCCAATATCGAAAGTACAGATTTTACCTCCGATCTGATCTCTGATAACCGTTATGTGCTGATGGTTGCGGCCCAGCCGCTGGATATCATGGATTCTTACCGGGATACGCTGGAGATCACGCCGGTGCTGACCACCTCTGAGGACGCGTATGTGAAGTCGGATGTGGAGAACATGACTACTTTTGAACAGGAGGACGGCGATCGGTCCGGTCAGTTTAATCTGGGGCTTGCCGTGACAGAGACTGTGGACGAGGCCAATGATCTTCAGACACAGCTGGTATGCTTTGGCTCTTATACACTGATGGATGATCAGACCAACAGCCAGGTTACCGGAGGCAATCAGGAACTGGTGCTGGCGGCCGTGGGCTGGATGTGTGAAAATGATACGCCGGTGATCAGTGTGGCCACCAAGAGCCTGATGATGGAGTATCTTACGGTTCCCGAGTATGACGCCGGATACTGGAGCCTGATTACAATCGGTGTGATTCCGGTGGCATTTCTGCTGATTGGAGCCGTGATCTGGTTTAAAAGGAGAAAACAGTAATGAAGAAAAAAAGGGGTTTAAAAATAGCGGGAGCAATCCTGCTTCTGGCAGTGCTGATCGCCGTCTATCTGCTCCTGAAAAACCATAACGCACAGACGGAACAGGAAGCCTCCTCCCAGGAGGAGGAGAGCGTGGAAATTGCGGCAGTGCCTGCGGAGGATATTTCGCGGCTTACCTTTGAAATTTCCGGCGAAGATGTTTCCTGGGTACAGAAAGAAGACGGATGGAGTCTGGAGTCGGATAGCAATTTTCCTGTGGATCAGGATCAGATGGATCATCTGACGGATCAGCTGGCGTCTGTCAAGGCAGACCGGACGCTGGAAAATGTGGAAAATCTGGAGGAATATGGACTGAACATACCCTCCAATGTGATTCAGGTGGAGGAGACGGACGGAAGCAGTCTGACGATCACCATCGGCAATCAGAACGCTTCCACAGGGGACTGCTATATTTATCTCAACGATGATACAAAAACCGTGTATACGGTTCCCAGCGCGCTGCAAACGGTATTTTCCGGCGGACTTTACAATTTCGCCGAGGGAGAAGATTATCCGGGAATTACTTCCAGTACCATTTCTCGGGTATCGGTGGAAAAGAAGGAAAACTCCTATACGCTGCAGACCGATGACAGTTCTTCCACTGGATGGGAAGTTACGGGTCAGAAGGGGGACGAAAAAGAAGCGGATGCGACGGAAGCAGGAACTCTTCAGAGTACCATCGCCGGGCTGTCTTTCGATAATTACTATGAGTACAACTGTCAGGATCTGTCTCTGTACGGGCTGGATCAGCCTCAGGCAGTGATCACAGTGGATTACACCGAACAGCAGGAGGCGGAGGATACCGATACCACGGAGGATGCGGAAACGGACGATGCGGATACGTCCGGAGAGGACGCCGGGGAGACCTCGGATGACACGGAAGCAGAAACCGTTACGGTGGATAAGGAAATGAAACTGCTGGTGGGAAATTCCGCAGATGACGGAAATTATTACGTTATGATCGACGGTTCCCCGGAGGTACACGGTATCTCTCAGGATTCCCTGGATTCTCTTCTGCAGGGAAGGGCCTTTGATTACTGGAAAATGTCTGTATCTAATATGAGTATATCAGATCTGGATTATCTGGAAGTGACATATGAGGATGAGACGCATGTGCTGAAGCGCGTGGTGACAGAAGAACCGGCGGAAGATGCGGACTCCGACAGTGAGGATGCTTCATCGGATGCGGATTCGGGAGAGGACAGCGAAGAGCAGGAAACCAAGACGGTGACCACCTACTATGTGGATGACCAGGAGGTGGAGAGTCAGGACTTTACCTCGTTCTATTCCGCGGCCAATTCCATGACCTACCAGGAACGTCTGGAAAAGAATGACGCGGACGGTGACGAAGAATTTGTTCTGACCTATTATGACACCGCCGGAAATCAGATTCGCGTGGCTTATATTCCCAGAGATGAGAATTTCTATGTGGCGGCGGATAATGATGGAAATTATGGTCTGGTAAACAAGATGACCGTTACCGATCTGGAAAATCAGTTTGCGGAGCTTCTGGAAACTGCGCAGGCAGAGGAATAATTAAAAACAAAAAGAAAACCCCTGAGAAAAGATGATTTCTTTTCCCGGGGGGTTTTCTTTTGCCTGAATACTTCTCAGCTCATTTTCAGTTCATCAATGATGTTCTGTTTCTGTATCATCCTCATGGTATAGATCATGGTCAGTCCAACCACGAGGAACACACAGCCAACAGCGATTCCGATATATTCCCATGGGATGAGATAGTTTGTATCCACTCCTCCGGACAGTACCCGGTAAATCAGGAAGCTCACCAGAAGGGAAAGAATCACTCCGTACAGGATGGAACGCAGCCCGTAGATCAGACATTCATAGCACATCATCCGCCGGAATCCGCCTTTTTGCATTCCCACGGAACGGAGCATGGCGAATTCTTTTCGCCGGAGCATCAGATTTGTGGAAATGGTATTGAATACGTTGGCCACTGCAATCAGGGATATCAGGATGATAAATCCGTAAGACAGCACACGGATGGCTGTCATGACCTGACGATCCTGTTCGTAGCTCTCAGCATTATCGTATACACTTCCCGCGATGCCGTTCTTTTCCATATCCTGAGACAGTTTGCGGTATACCGTGGCGTGATCCGTACATTGGATTCCGATATACCAGAGCCGCCCCAACAGATCCTCCTGATTACCGAGATATTGCTCGTATGCGCTCTCACCGGTCAGCAGCAGAACCGCATATCCCGAATCGTCATAAATACCTTGGGGCAGACTGTCATAGCTGCCCAGAAGTTCCACGTTTCCCAGCGGATATACAGTCTTATCGCCCTCCTCATCATAATCTGTATACTGCATTTCCATATCCCCGTTTTCCAGCGTGTCCGAAAATACAGGCACACGCTCATAACGCTGGGTATCGCCATTGTATACCCGCAGAGATGATGGATACAGGACGGGCAGACTGCCGGTGGCTTTGGCATTTTCCGCTCCGTTCAGGGTTTCAAATATTTCATCCGGAAGAACCATCAAACCGGCATCCAGCGTATCCTTGCCGCTGTCAGCATTCCATCCATATCCGTACCGCATAAACCGTTCGTTCAGGCTTCCGGCTCTGCCTGTAATCTGAACCAGGCTGTAGGGCATACTGTATTCCTGAGCAAGCGTCACATCTTCATACTGCTCTGCCAGCTGTTTCACCTGCCCGCTGACATCCTTTCCGTCGGCAGCTTCTTTACCCGTGTCCGTTTCCCGGGCGCTTTCCAGCTCTCCGTTGGACATTCGCCAGATTACCTGTACATCAGGCATTTCCAGCACGAAGCTTCCCGTGTCCACCAGATATTTGCCAAAAGAGGAGACGGACACAAACAGGACGATACTTATGGTCAAAGAAGCCACGGTGCTGCGGTACTTCTTCCGGTCTCTTTTATAGTTTTTCTGAGCCATCATGCCCTCAAGGCCGAAGATCCGGTAGAACAGCTTTGACGTCTTCACTTCTTTTTCCCTGATCCGGATATCCTGCGCGGAACGGATTGCTTCGATGGGGGAAATCTTCTGCACTCTCCGGCAGGGGAGCCAGGCCGAGATCATCACCGTGACAAATGCGACGGCCACTGCCGTGAGAACGGAAATCCAGGAAATCCGAAGGGGGATATCCAGCGTCTCTCCGTGAATCCAGTTAGCCAGTCCCGTACCGATGAAATGAAGGGTAATCCCGATCCCGACGATCCCCGCCACGCATCCTGCCGGGATCCCGACACAGCTGACGATCAGCGCCTCACACCGCAGGGAACGGCTCAGCTGCCGTTTCGTAGCTCCCACAGAGGCCAGAAGTCCGAACTGCACAGTCCGCTCTCTCAGAGAAATGGCAAAGGCGTTGTAGATCAGCGACACAGCTCCAGCCATGATGATGCCGATTACAATGGCGCACAGCCCGGTGAGAATTCCCGGAAGATTGTCATTATCCGCCACCCCGTACCAGCGGAGCAGGGATTCATTGGTGGACGATGCGTCACATTCGATGGTTTCCATGTAATCATAAATGTCCGCCGGATTCTGTGTCCGGATATACACATCGTGATATTCCGACAGGCTTCCCGAAGAGGAGGGCCCGGCGATCAGTTCGTAACTGGTGGTCCCGTAATGCATGTTGGGCGTCCCGCTGTAGATTCCCACTACCGTAAAGGACATGGGCTTTGTATTTTCCAGATGTTCTGGTTCGATACCCTGCCCGGCGGCATACGCTTCTCCCATGTATCCTTCATAGGCAGTCAGCCGCTGGCCATTCCAGATCCGGTCCCCCACATTAAGCTCCAGCACATCTCCCACCTGAGTGGTCCGGCCTTCCTGCTCATTGGCCTGCAGATAGGACGACAGGATCACCTCGTGCTCATTTTCCGGAAGGCGCCCCTCCTCCATCTGAATCGGGAATATATCAAACAGCTCTTTGGAAAAGCTCTGGATATACAGATAGGGAATCTCTTCGCTTGTCAGATCGTCAAACGCCGCATAGCCCAGAATATCCGATGATGCAGCCATTTTCACCTGGCTGTCGCTTCTGATTTTCTCCAGTTGCTCATCGCTGACATATTCCGCCACTCCATACCAGTTTCCATCGTGGGTCAGACTGTAGTCTCTGAGAAAGCTCAGAAGGCTCTGCCCGAAGGTGGTGACCGCTGTGATCATGGCCGTGGACAGGATTACTCCGATGACGGTAACTGCCGTGCGCATCCGGCTCTGCTTCATGGTTCGCAGTGTGATCTTTGAAAAAATACTCATCGCCGGATCACCTCGTCTTTCACGATCCGTCCATCTTCCAGGGACAGGATCCGGTCCGCCTGCAGGGCGATATTCTCGTCATGGGTGATGACCAGCATGGTCTGCTTATATTTTTCGTTGGAATAGCGGAGAAGCCGCATGATCTCCTGACTGTTCCTGGAATCCAGGTTTCCCGTCGGTTCATCGGCAAGCACGATGGCCGGGGCGTTCATCAGGGCCCTGCCGATGGAAACTCTCTGCTGCTGTCCGCCGGAGAGCTGGTTTGGCAGATGTTCCTCTCTCCGCTGCAGCTTCAGTACGGAGATCAGCTCCTTCAGCCTTTCTTCATTGACCTCTCTTCCATCCATCAGAACAGGAAGGGTGATATTCTCCCGTACATTGAGCACCGGGATCAGATTGTAGAACTGATAGATTAGTCCCACCTGTCTGCGGCGGAACACCGCCAGGGCGTCTTCATCCTGGGCATACACATCCGTTCCGTCCACATAGACTTTGCCTGAGGTGGGCCTGTCAACGCCTCCGATCAGATGGAGCAAGGTAGATTTGCCGGAGCCGGATGATCCGATGATGGCGGTAAACTCGCCCTTTTTCACCGAGAATGACACATGGTCCAGCGCATGAACCTCATTTTCTCCCTTTCCATAAACCTTTGTAAGATCCTCAACTCTTAATATTTCCATAAATACCTCCTGACGGGCGCTACTGTCCGCCCTGCTGTTACCGTCTTATCTTACCAAAGGTCCATGACACCCCGGTGACTCTGAAATGACAGTTCTGTCACTTTTCATATGGTCTGTTTATAAAACCGGATCCGGAACCTGCCGCCGCCCTCCCGCCGGTTTTCCGCCCGGATTACTCCGCTCTGGCGGGTCATGATGGACTGCGCAAGGGCCAGGCCGATACCGAAGCTGCTGCTGCCCGCATTTTTTCCTTTATAAAAACGTTCAAAGAGATGGGGCAGATCCTCCGGGTCGATACCGGGGCCGCTGTCACAGACCGAGATCTCTGTATAGAGCGGATTATCCTCGCAGGTGATTTCCAGCGCTTCCCCGTCGGGCGTATATTCCAGACTGTTTTTCACCACATTGCGGACTGCCTCCAGAGTCCATGCCTCATCCGCGGTAAATATTGTCCCTTCCGCGCCCTCGATCCGGCACCGCTGATCCCGCAGATCCATCGGGATCTCAAAGGGCTCCATCACCTTCCTCAAGAATCCTTCCATGGAAATTTCCGTCGGTTCCAGATGGATGGCGCCGGCGTCCAGTTTGGAGATTTTCAGAAGGGCAGTGATCAGCCACTCGATCCGCTCCAGCATCCGGTTCATTTCTCTCAGCATCCGCTTCCGCTGCTCCGGGTCATCTCCTTCCCGCATCATTCTTGCGGTCATCAGATTCAGGGTTGTCAGCGGCGTGCGGATCTGATGGGAAATGTCCGCCAGGGAGTCCGCCAGGGCCTCCTTATCCTCAGCCAGCGTCTCCGATTGCTCCCGAAGACGGACGGTCATCTTGTAGATTTCATCCCGGAGAATCGATATCTCGCCTTCTTTGTAACTGCCCGGCGCCAGATTCCCGCCGCCGTGCAGGATCCGGTCCATTTCGCCGCCGAGCCGCCGGAGGGACCTTTTATATTTTCGCATCTTATACACATAGAGCCCGCCAAAGAGCAATGCTGCTGCAGCGGCGGGCAGTAAACAGATCAGTTCATTCACCAAGCCTGTACCCCATCCCTCTCACTGTGCGTATGATCTCCGGATTCTGAGGGTCTTTCTCTATTTTTTCCCTGAGACGCTTAATATAGACCGTCAGGGTATTATCATTGACAAAATCTCCCGCCGCGTCCCAGATCTCATCCAGGAGCATGGACCGGGTCAGGATCATGCCCCTGTGGTTCACGAACACCAGAAGAAGACGGTATTCCAGAGCCGAAAGGAAGATTTCCTTTCCCTCTCTCGACACCGTTCCCTTCTCCGTATCGATCCGGATATCCCGGACACTGACCAGGGACTGTGTCCGCCCGGCCCGCCGGAGCACTGAGCGCATCCGGGATACCAGTTCCCGGGGACGGAAGGGCTTGCTGATATAATCGTCCGCTCCCATATCCAGCCCGGTGACCACACTGAACTCATCGTCCAGGGCGGTCAGAAAAATAACCGGCATGTCGTACTTCGCTTTCACTGCTGTACACACGCTGTAGCCGTTTCCCTGCTTCAGCGTCACATCCAGCAGCATCAGGTCGAAGCGCTCCCGGTCAAGGAGCTCCATGGTATCTTTCTGCGTGGAAACAGAAGTGACCGAATAGCCTTCCGTCCGCAGGAATTCCGTAAGATTTTCCACGATTTCCGGATCATCCTCCACAAGGAGGATTTTCTTTGTATCATTCATCGACTGTAATTCTCCTGTAATCCTTGGAATAATGGTAAGAAATAACCTTTCGTGATATTTTATCACACTCAGGCGAAGTTTGCCATGAAAGGGGCATATACGTGTCCATCTGGTTTGATGAGATGAAAAACCGGGGCAGATAAAAAGGAACCAAGTTCCAATAATATCTGCCCCGGAAAATAACCGGATGATTGAATATTCCACTGCGGGTAAGAGAAGATCCAAAGTAACTGAATCCGCAGTGCGAGCGTGATTTCCCGGCTTTACTGTAAGAGCCGGTTCATATTCTTCACGGCACTCTGGATAATCGCGTTGGCGTTGTTCAGATAGATCACATCCTGAATATTGTTCTGCTCCACGAAATCAACCAGATTCCCCGTATAGTACCGGTAATCAATAACATGAACCTTGTCATAACTGTTCACCAGGAAGGGAACAAAAGCATTTCCGTAAGATTCCTTGATAACAACGCAGGAAGAATTGTCGTTGATTTCCGGATTGTCGATGACACAGTAAGGCTGATCGCCGCCGATGAAACAGCTGTATTTGGAACCCTGGCTGTAGTCGGTGGGATCCATGACGATATACCAGCTGTTGGTCTGGCCGTTCACATCCGTGTAGGTCATATCATTGGTGGCCTTTGGTGTGTAGGTGACCACCGTATCCGGATTATTCAGCAGCGTATCCGACTTGTCGCTGAAGGAGTAGAACGTTCCCACAAACCCCGGGTATTCGTTCTTTATGTAATCCGTCAACGGGGAAGGCTGCACGCCCTTTTTGTTCATCAGCTCCTGATAAGCATAGTAGGCGCCGTCCGCCGTCCAGTGGTGGTCTGTCTTGAAATACAGATACTCGCTGTTGTGCTGTTTGAGAATATCCAGAACGGGAACCTGGACAATGGAATCATCCAGATGGCCATAGATATAATCAAAGGCATCGCCCTGATTGCTGGATCCCACGGCTTCCTGCATTTCCTCGTCCAGATTGACGGCAATACTGGTGGGTACCAGGATGTCATATACAGTAGCTTTTCCGGCCAGCTGGGAAGCGGCGTTGTTGATCATGCTGATATAATCATTGGCTCCGTCAATGCTGAAGCCGTAGAGCTCGAAGCCCCGGTCATCCGCGATGTATATGGTGCCGGCCTTCTCGGGCTCTGCGTGAACCGTACCGTCCGCTTCCGGCGTGGGGGTCGCTGTAACTTCTGCCTCCGGCGTGGGAGTGGCGGAAATCTCCGCGTCCGCGTCCGGGATGGCATCCGCATCCACCGGGCCTCCGTGGAGCTCCTCGGTGGTTCGGCCATAAAGCTGACGGAATTTGGAGTTGGCAGTGGACAATGCTTCCCGGAAGGGGAAGGTGTCCGCATACCAGGTACTGATATCAGAGAAAAATTCACCGTTCATCACGGTTTCCACCGTCGGGGTGGGAAACTTTGTCAGATCTCTTTTTTCCGACTCTGAAGTTTTGGGCCGCAGCGGAATCAGAAGTCCGATGAAGCCGATTCCCAGAATCATTCCATAAAAGACACGGACAGAGATACGCTGAAATTTTCTCCGCGCTTTTCTGTTTTCCTCATTAAAAATCTCTTTTCTCATAGCTGGTCACTGCCTCTAAAACTGGAAGTACAAAAACGGGTTATAGCTGTTTCCAACCAAAGCCATCAGCGAGAGAATCAGAAGAACCGGAGAAACCGCGAGGTCATAAGCGTAAACCATATAAGGAATCCGCCGTCTCAGCTCCTGGAGCTTCTGCATATAATTGTGTATCCACTTCAGCAGCGGGGTGGACGCGATGATACAGAAAATCAGAAGATAAAGATTGTTCTGTATGGTGATGGATGTACTCATATCAAGAAAACCGTTTCCGTTAAGCCCGACCATGCCTTTCAGGATGGCGCCCAGATTTCCCAGATCTTCGCAGCGGAAGAGAATCCATCCGAAATAAACTGCCACCATCGCGTAGATATGCCCTACGAAACCGGGAAGCTTTTTCAGTTTTGCGGACAGATAATTGTTCTCCAGGAAAATGAAAATAAAGAAATACAGACCCCAGAGAATGTAGTTCCAGCTGGCTCCGTGCCACATACCGGTCAGTCCCCATACCACCAGAAGATTGATGGTGGTGCGGCGGGGGCCCTTTCGGTTTCCGCCCAGGGGGATGTAAACGTAATCCCGGAAAAAGGTACTCAGCGAAATATGCCATCTCCGCCAGAAATCCTTCACGGAATTGGCGATATACGGATAATCAAAGTTTTCATTATAATGGAAGCCCACCATCAGTCCCATGCCGATTGCCATGTCAGAATAAGCGGCAAAGTCCAGGTAAATCTGGAGCGCATAGAACAGCAGGCCCACCCACAGTCCCGCTGCGGGAATCTCCGCAATGTCAGCGGTCAGAGAAGGCAGGAGTGTGTCCGCCACGGAAGCACATCCGTTGGCCAGAACTGCCTTCTTAGCCAGGCCGATGGAAAAGCGCTTGATGCCCCGGCCAAGTTCATCAAGGCGAATCCTTCTGTGCTCGATCTCATCTGCCACCAGCTGATACCGGACAATAGGACCGGCAATGCACTGATGAAACAGCGACGCGTACAGGAGCAGATACCAGAACTTTTTCTGTGCCTGGATCTCTCCGCGGTAAACGTCGACGACGTAGGAAAGCAGCTGGAAGGTGTAGAAGGAAATACCCACGGGAAGCGCAATCTGAGGCACTTCTTTGGGAAGATTGATAAGCGAATGAGTCACGCCGGCAAAAAAAGTCAGGTATTTGAAAATACCGAGAAGCCCCAGCATGAATACGCAGTTCCCAATCAGATACCATCGCTTGGCAGACGTATCCCTGGCCCTCTCAATGAGAATCGCAAAGATCCAGGAAGCGAACACCATGCTGAGCAGAAGCAGCAGGTACTTTGGTCCGCCCCAGGAGTAAAAGATCAGTGAAAACACAAGCAATACCATGTTTTTCTGCTTTATATTGCCCGCCAGATTATATGCAATCAAATTCAGCGCGAAAAAGAAAAATACAAAAAATAAGCTTGAAAAAACCATGTTACTCCCTCGTACCCCTTTTGAAAACAAAGGTGTCCTCAAAATCGTGTAAAAATAACACAACAGCTTGTCAGGCAATACATATGGAAATAAAAAATGCTTATTCCGCCTTGAACGGCAGTATAAATTGAACAGGAAAAAACTGAAAAGCTGCTGTACCTCATTCCCCTGGACAGCTCACAGATGCGTTTCCGGGGGTGTGCCGGTGCATGCCGGCATTTATCATAAAAGCACGGAAAATATTTTGTAGAAATGTGTTGTGACCGGACGTTTGCAAAATGAACGGCTGCAAATATTGGATTCGCGCAGAAACAGCCGTCTTTCTGCGCAATCTCTGTGTAGGCTGAAAATCAGAAGCCTGTCCGCGTTCTGCCAAAAAGAAGGTTACAGACAGCAGGTTGTTTTGGCAACAGTCAAAAATCTGTGGATCTGTTGCTGGCTTTTTCATGAATACAGCAGATTTGTATAAAATTAATCGTTTGTACGTGGCAACAAAAATCTACAAAATACGGCAAAAACGTACTTTTGTTTACTATAATATAATAATAAAGAAGGGATGTCAACAGGAGAAAGACACCAGAAACTTTCTATTTGTTTAAGGTAATTTTAAAAAACAGTGACAGAATGTAACAAAATTTAAATATGGGAAAAGAAGGAAGAAAGAAGAAAAATATCTGAAAAAATATAGAAAAGATAAATGTTTTTGAAAAATAATAAAATTCCCACAAAACAGGAAATTCCTTCTGCCTGTTTTGTGGGAATTGTTTTTATGATAACAGAAAGTGTGAAAACAGCTGCTGCTCGTGATAATAGAAGTTTCGGGCTTAGGTCGCCGTTTTGCAGGATACTCCCTGCATCGGTTTATCCTTTCTGTTGCATCGTCTGTCTGTGTCGAATCCCGTGCGGCCTGTCAGAAAAAAATGTCGGCAGTCGCAAGAAACTGTCTGGGCGCTTCCAGATGCGGAAGATGCTTTGTATGAGAAAAAATCTCGGATTCTATAGAAGAATTCATGGAAGTGTAAAGCGCAACCGTTTCCTGAATCCCTTTTTCTGCCTGGCCGCCGATGATGTAGATGCTGTTATTGATTTCTTTCAGAGTGGCGGCAATGCTGCAGTAAATATATTTTCCTGCAATACTGGAAAGAAGATATTTACCATTGCCTTTCTCCAGGTGGGCGGCTTCATAACAGGTATCCACCAATTCCGTATCCACATGGAATGGATTGTAAACCAGCTGCTCCGTGAACAGAAGATCCACATTTCCTTTGGATACGATGACATTATATACAAGTGTTCCCACAAGCGGGAGTTCCAGAAGAAATTTGGCAATCTTGGACTGCTTTGTGGGAATCTGATTCAGAACGGCAAGATCTGTGGGATTCACCATCATAATCTTATTGATAATGGCGTCGTCATTCCGACAGGCCATCACCGTGAAGGATCCGGAAAGACCACTGGTAATTACATCCGTTTTCTCTTTGATCACTGTTTTGATGAAATCTGTAATCAGCTGTACATAGAGAAAATTGGTATATGTGATTTTGGGACGATCGGAACATCCGCAGCCCAGCAAATCAATACAGTAAACCGTATGCTTTTTGGCCAGTTCTTCTGCTACAGCCTTCCATTCATGAAGGTTTCCGTAAGGATTGAGATCGTGAATCAGAAGAAGGGGAGAACCGGAGCCCTGCTTAGTATAATGAATCTTACCAAAACGCCAGTTATAATAATTCTCCTCACGGGAATGGAGAAGATTTTTCATAACGGCAGATGCGGCGATCAGTTTGTTAATGATAAAAATAGCTGCAGAAGTTAGCGTTATAAGAATACTTATAGTCAAAAGTTTATGCTTGCCTTTTTTCATAGCGACCTCCTGATCTGAAAATCTATACATAATACTATTATAATTCAAACAGAGTAAAGTTACAAATGGTTTTTTGATAAAATTGCCGCGGAAAATAATGGAGGGCTTTCCCATAAGAATAGCAGATTTTATTTTTCTCAAAATGTTTCACGTGAAACATTTTGAGAAAAGTGAATATGACGGCAAACAGATTGAATCAAATTTCTTTCCGAGAAAATCATTTATTATGAAAAATGGCAAAAATGTTTCACGTGAAACATTTCGGTAGAATTATCGAAAAAGGAGTGATATAATAGTCTCAACACCTGGAAGGATAGAAGCAAACCTCGGCACTTCCAAAACAGAATTTAGCCGAAGGAAATTATCCTATTTATATAAGGAAGGAGAAGTACAGGAAATTGGGCAGAACTATTGCAATCGCGAATCAAAAAGGCGGCGTCGGAAAATCGACAACAGCCATTAATCTTTCTTCCTGCCTGGGAGAGATGGGACAGAAAGTTTTGACTATAGATATGGATCCCCAGGGTAATACCACCAGCGGTTTGGGCGTTGAAAAAGAAGAACAGGAGAATACCGTCTATGAACTGCTTTTGGGACAATGTCAGTTGGAGGAATGTATTCAGACGTTGGAATTTCAGGGAGTATCTCTGATCCCGTCAAATGTAAATCTGGCGGGCGCAGAAATTGAACTGATCGGGGTAGAGGGAAAGGAATATATTTTAAAAAACAGCATTGATTCTGTGAAAAATCAATATGATTATATCATCATCGACTGTCCCCCTTCTCTAAATATGCTGACAATCAATGCCATGACCACCGCGGATACGGTTCTGGTTCCCATTCAGTGTGAATATTACGCATTGGAAGGCTTATCACAGTTGATGCACACGATTGAACTGGTTCAGGAACGGCTGAATCCGGATTTGGAAATGGAAGGCGTCGTATTCACCATGTACGACGCAAGAACAAACCTGTCTCTTCAGGTAGTAGAAAATGTAAAAAGTAATCTGAATCAGACAATCTACAAAACAATCATACCCAGAAATGTACGGCTGGCAGAGGCTCCCAGCCATGGCCTGCCGATCAATTACTATGATGGAAAGTCCACGGGGGCGGAGAGCTATCGGCTTCTGGCGGAGGAAGTGATGCACAGGGGGGATGAAGAATGGCAGTAAAAAGAGGAGGGCTTGGCAAAGGACTGGATTCTCTGATTGCGCCAGCCGCCAATCCCAAAATGAAAAAACATACAGAGGAAGCGCAGCAGTCGCCTGTCAAAGTTGTGGAGAAAGTAGTGGAGAAGATTGTTGAAAAACCAGCGGACCTCCAGGTGAAGATCAGCGAGGTGGAACCCAACAGAGAGCAGCCCAGAAAAAACTTTGATGAAGATGCATTGCTGGAGTTGGCGGATTCCATCCGGCAGTTTGGAATTCTTCAGCCGCTGCTGGTGAAAAAGAAAGAAGATTATTATGAGATTATTGCCGGCGAGCGACGGTGGAGAGCGGCAAAACTGGCAGGATTGAAGGAAGTTCCTGTGATTGTCAAGGAATTTTCCGATCAGGAAGTGGTAGAAATCTCTCTGATTGAGAATATTCAGAGGGAGGATCTGAATCCCATTGAAGAAGCGCAGGCATACAGAAGATTAATGGAGGAATTTCATCTGAAACAGGATGAAATCGCGGAGCGTGTGGCAAAAAGCAGAACTGCAGTCACCAACTCTATCCGCCTGCTGAAACTGGATGCAAGAGTTCAGAAAATGGTAGTGGATGAGATGATAACCACCGGACATGCCAGAGCGCTTCTGGCCATAGAAGATCAGGAACAGCAGTATACAGCGGCGCAGCAGATTTTTGATGAAAAACTCAGTGTCCGGGAAACGGAAAAACTGGTGAAGGAGCTGCTGAATCCCAGGAAAGCAAAGCCAAAGGAAACCGATTCACAGATGGAAGCAATCTACCATGGACTGGAAGAAAGAATGAAAGCTATTACAGGAACCAAAGTGGAAATCCATCAAAAAGGGAAAAACAAGGGGAAAATTGAGATTGAATACTATTCTCAGGTGGAACTGGAGCGCCTGATAGAACTGTTTGAATCCATCGGATAAGGGGTAGAATACATATGGATGAAATTTTCGCAAGAATAGGAATTGACCAGGGAATTCTGGTACTTCTGCTGATGGTGCTGGTGCTGATTCTGATTGTTGTATTTTTGAACGTATCACTGGCGCTGCACAGGCTGAACAGAAAATATACCATGTTTATGAAAGGGGCGGACGGACAGAGCCTGGAACGGATGTTCAGCCAGAAAATGAAGGAATTTGAGCGGCTGGCAAGGGCCAATGAGGATAACAGCATGGAACTGCGTCAGCTGAAAAGCATCATGAAAAAGACAATTACCAAATATGGTATTGTCAAATACGATGCGTTTGATGATGTGGGAGGGAAACTGAGTTTTGCTCTGGCCATGCTGGATGCGGAAAATACAGGATTTATCCTGAATGCAATTCACAGCAGAGATAACTGCTTCTTCTATATTAAGGAAATTGTAAATGGCGAGTCCTACACGCTGCTGAGTTCCGAGGAGACAGATGCCCTGCGGCGTGCGGTTCACTTCAATGAGGTGGCGTGAGTAGAAACAGCCGAGTGAAGATGAATTTATGTGAATATGTTATGTAAATATATTTATGTAAACTATAAAAGAAGTTTCCGACAATGTGCCAAAAGCAGCGGACGGAAGCATGAAAAAACGGACGGCCTTTGATCGGGCCGTCCGTTTTGTATACATCGGACGGAATTTCCGCGGATAAGGAGGGACGGCGGATGCGGAAAAACTTTTCGGAAAAGAGGTTCCATTTGACATAATACAAGATAACACTTGAAAAATGGGTAATACTATTATAAAATAAGCTAATCGTGAATTGTCATACAGACAGGGAGGATACTATGTTAGATATCAAATTTGTCAGAGAAAATCCCGATGCGGTAAAAGAGAACATCAGAAAAAAATTCCAGGACAGCAAGCTGGAACTGGTGGACCAGGTCATCGGGCTGGATAAAGAAAACAGAAGCATCAAGCAGGAAGTAGAAGGACTTCGCGCCAATAAGAATAAACTTTCCAAACAGATCGGCGCCCTGATGGGACAGGGGAAGAAAGAAGAGGCGGAGGAGGTCAAAGGCCAGGTGGCGGCTTCCGGCGCCCGGATCGATGAGCTGACTGCCCGGGAAAAAGAAGTGGAGGAAGAGATCCACAAAATCATGATGGTGATCCCCAACATGATCGCCCCGGAGGTTCCCATCGGAAAAGACGACAGCCAGAATGTGGAAGTGGAACGATTCGGAGAACCCAGAGTTCCCGATTTTGAGATTCCCTATCATGCGGATATCATGGAGTCTTTTGACGGCCTGGATCTGGACAGCGCCAGAAAGGTGGCTGGAAACGGATTTTACTATCTGATGGGCGATATCGCCAGAATTCATTCTTCCGTGATTGCCTATGCCCGTGATTTCATGATTGACAGAGGATTTACCTACTGTGTGCCGCCTTTCATGATCCGCAGCGACGTGGTGACCGGCGTGATGAGCTTTGCGGAGATGGATTCCATGATGTACAAAATCGAGGGAGAAGATCTGTATCTGATCGGAACCAGCGAACACTCCATGATCGGAAAGTTCATCGACACCATTCTTCCGGAGGACACGCTGCCCCGGACCCTGACCAGCTATTCTCCCTGCTTCCGCAAGGAAAAAGGAGCCCACGGCATTGAGGAGAGAGGAGTCTACCGGATCCATCAGTTTGAAAAACAGGAGATGATCGTGGTATGCAGGCCCGAGGACAGCAGAATGTGGTTTGATAAGCTGTGGAAAAATACCGTGGATCTGTTCCGTTCTCTGGATATCCCGGTGAGAACGCTGGAGTGCTGTTCCGGAGATCTGGCGGATCTGAAGGTGCGTTCCATCGATGTGGAGGCCTGGTCCCCCAGACAGAAGAAATATTTTGAGGTGGGAAGCTGTTCCAACCTGGGAGACGCCCAGGCCAGAAGACTGAAGATCCGTGTGAACGGGGAACACGGAAAGTATTTCGCGCATACACTGAATAATACGGTGGTTGCTCCGCCCCGTATGCTGATCGCTTTTCTGGAGAATAATCTCAATGAGGATGGCAGCGTAAACATTCCCAAGGTTCTGCAGCCGTATATGGGCGGAATCGAAAAGATTGTTCCCAAACACTGAGAAGAGAAATAAGCACACAAAAATTATGTCAATATCTTATGTTTAGGGGTTATGTAAACAAAATAGTCCCGGCATTTTTGACTGAAACACCATATGCAGACCCGGTATCCCGCGGATGCGGGCCGGGGAAGATGTCAGCGCAGCTGACGTGAACGCCGCGGGGAGTGCGGCTGTATTCCTGATTGAGAGGAGGTGCGCGTATGCACAGCTATCTTCGTGCAGTTGGTTTTCCGGAAATCCGGGGAAAAAGCGATATGGATCGCCTGATCCGGGAGGTGATCGCCTCCTGTGATGAGAAGATCGTTGTGGATGAGGGGGATAACAGACTGTTTGCGGAGCTTTCCAGGGATTTCGGTTACAATATCGGTATCACGGTCTGCGGCGCATACGATGAGAAAGATGAATTTCAGGCGGAATACTGCTTTCCGTTTTTCCGCGGTACCGGGATCACCAGCGGGGAAGACGTGGCGGTGGAGCGCCATGCGGAAAAGGAATCCTTTGCCGGCGCCTGCGACGATGTGCGGATTGGCGTGACGCTGATTTTCTATCTGCAGAACGCGGGAGAATATCTGGATGCCAGGTATAAAGGAGCGCTGGACAGAAGCAGAACCACAGTGACCCTGTCGGGACTGTCCGTGGAGGGTAAGGTGCTGCTTCCGGTAAAAAAGGACGTGGAGCAGGCGGAAAAAGAGAAGCAGAGCGTAAAAAAACGGTGCCAGCTGATTCATGAAGCCCGCCAGGGAAATGAGGACGCCATGGAAAGCCTCACCATGGAAGATATGGATACTTACTCCATGATTTCCAGAAGAATATCCAGGGAAGATGTATTTTCCATTGTGGAGTCCTATTTCATGCCGTATGGGATGGAATGCGACCGTTACAATGTGCTGGGAGAAATCCTGGAAGTGACGGAGGCCAGAAATACCTTTACGGGAGAAAAGCTGTATCAGATGACGCTCCTGTGTAATGATATGCAGTTTGACGTCTGCATCAACCAGAAAGATCTGATGGGAGTACCCCGGGAGGGACGCCGGTTCAAGGGGATTATCTGGCTGCAGGGAGCTATCAATTTCTGACAGATGCATTTTGACCGCTGTGGAAAAAATATGGTTGTATTTTTGTACAAAATATAGTAGAATATATGTCGCACCCGGAGCTTGCGTCAGAAGATATTGCATCATGTCGCTATAGCTCAGTTGGATAGAGCGACCGCCTCCTAAGGAGTGCGTATACTTCTACCCTAAGGGAACCTGCCGGGGGTTCGAATTGGTTTCGGGACGGTCAAAACTGACAGAAACTCTCTCACCAAAAAGGTGATAGGTATGATGTCAAAAAAATATTATCTTTATGTTGGTTACCAGTCAAAAAAATGGCTGTTACCATAGAATCGGTTATCTGACCGAGAGGCTGAAAACCCAGTGTTTAAGCCAAAAATCAGAGAATGTCTTCGTAGCTCAGCTGGATAGAGCACTCGCCTCCTAAGCGAGGGGTCAGAGGTTCAAATCCTCCCGGAGACGGCGAATTTAGAGCGGGAATTGTTAGCAGAAATGCTAAAACAGTTCCCGCTCTTTTCATTTTCTGAACAAATTACAGCATACAAATGAATGATATTTCTGCTAACACATGATAGTTTTTGTTAGCAGTCTGCTAACAGATTTACCCCTATTGCTAACAGACGGATCAGAATGATCTGCTAACATCCGGGCAGTGATTACTGATAGTCCTGGAATAACATAGTAAAAATGGGTAAAACTATAAAATCATCTGGAATAATAATTATCCGGAGAACAGCCATTAGCAGAACAATAGAGATTACATATTTTGTCAAACGAGAAGCTCGTTTGAATATTCTGCGGTGGCGGAGCCACCCAATCTCCTGGAATAGAGCCGTGGAATCCGTTATCGAGAGCCACTCGTCCGATGGTGGGAGCCATGACCCGTGTCGTGGCTCCCAGTAGGATGATTTAGTTTTTGATCATCCTTTTCCTTTGTCGCATTGAAACATCCCCGTCAATCCGCATGGTATAGGCAGATGGGATGATACGGTCAAGGATGGAATCGGCAAGGGCACTGCCTCCTAATCTTTCATGCCAGCCTTCCGGCATGAACTGGGAACAGAAGA